>URAL01000004.1 GCA_900545805.1 uncultured Eubacteriales bacterium
CAAAACCGGCACAGCGGGCGACCGATGGTCGCCCCTACGAGTTAAAATCGGTTCCTACCAAGACTGTGGCAATTCGCACCACGGGAAATTGTGCTATATTAGTGCAAAAATTTTGCGCCGCACCCCATTGGCTCCCCTGCGTAAGGGGAGCTGTCAGCGAAGCTGACTGAGGGGTCGCAAAAGGAGGCAACCCCACCGACTCGTGCGCAAGCGCCCGAGCCACCTCCCCTTACACAGGGGAGGCAAACGCGCCCGACGACTCAGTAGCGCCCCTTGCCTTCCCCTTGCCTTCAAGCAATCGCGCTTGCGCGACGGATGCGGAGGAAATTCAAATCCGTGCGGCGCAGCACCGTAGTGCGAGGCAAAAACGGTTTTCTCCGTACTCTCGATACCGGGCTACCGCAATAAATGTATCGGAGGCAGCGTCCGTTCGCCACTAAAAAGCGCAGCTTTCGACCGAATATTCATGCTTTTCGGTTTATTATGTTCCTGTCAAATCTACATAGACAGGAGCATGAAAAAATGCAAAAGACACAGAATTTACAGGACGCATTCCTCAACCAGCTTCGCCGCGAAAAGACAAACATAACGGTGTTTCTCGTAAACGGCTTTCAGCTGCACGGCGTTATCCGCGCCTACGACGGCTTCACCGTCGTGCTCGATTCCGACGGCAGACAGCAGCTTATCTATAAGCACGCTATATCGACGATAATCCCGCCCAGGCCCGTGGAGCTCGGCGCGAAGGAGTGAAAAAGGACGCGTCATATCTGCGGTACGCGGCCTGCGCCGTGTTCCTCGCGGCGGCGGCTTGGATGCTCGCGTTTTTTGCCTTGTGCGAGCAGTCGCCGAAAACGGTTGCCGCCGAGAGGACCGGCGTTACCCTCAGCGTTATTGCCGAGGGTACGGTGTGGCGCGACGAGACTGTCATCGTGTGCGATGACGAAAACGCGTACCTTGCGCACAAAACCGGCGACACGGTCTCCGGCGGAGCTGTCGTCGCCGTGCCGGAGGATATGCAGGACGCTTATTTCGAGCACCTTGCCCTCTCCGGCGGAGCAGCTCCCGACAGGATCGAGATGCGCAGCCTCGTCTACGCGCCGCAAGGCGGCATTTTCAGCACCTTCGTTGACGGGCTTGAGGGCGCATCGTGCGAGGATATATGCTCGGCCGAGCCGTTTATCCCGCAGGGCGCCGTGGGGAAAATAGTCTCGGGCGGCTGGTATTTCATTGCCGACACGCCCGAATACGGCAGATTTCGCGCAGGGCAGAGCGTTTTCCTTTCGCTGCCGGACGAGTGCGAGGCGACGGTCGTCTCCGCCGGGGACGGCAGGCTCGTTCTGCGCTGCCGCGCAGGTCTTGAGGACGTTTTGAACACGCGCCGCACATCGTTTAAAATAACGCTCTCCGAGACGCAGGGGATAAGGATCCCCGAAAAGGCGCTGCACCGCGACGAAAACGGCACGTTTGTTTATGTTCTGCGCGCAGGGCTTGCCGAGCGCTGCGACGTCGAGATCATCCAGGCCTGCGATGGCTATTGCCTTGCAAAAGAGGCTGAAATAAGAGAAAATATGCAGATAGTTTTGGATTAGATTTTAGACCAATATAAAAAGCAGAGAAAAACATGCTGACGGGAGTCGAACACCTGCCGCCTGTCAGCCACAAAAACAAAAATTCAAATGCTGACAGGTGCTTTCAGTTTTGCGCGTGAAAAAATGCGACCAGGCAAACCGAAAGGCTGAGAGGAATACTTTGTGTATTTCCGAAGACTTTCGGGCAGCATTGGCGTATTTTGGCCGCGCAAAACCGGCAGGAGCGTCGACGACCGTCAGCAGAACAAAAAAAGCTGGGATAAAAAATGAGTAACAGTATCACGGAAAACGTAAAAGCAGTAAAGCGGCGCGTGGCGGCCGCCGCCGTCAGGAGCGGCAGAGCGCCGGAGGAGGTGCGTCTTTGCGCGGCGACGAAAATGAACGACGCTTTGCGCGTGCGCGAGGCGATCGAGGCCGGAGTGGATATCTGCGGCGAAAACCGTGTGCAGGAGCTGACCGAAAAGCTCGGGCAGGGCGCGTACACCGGCTGCCCTCTGCACTTCATCGGCCATTTGCAGAAAAATAAGGTAAAATATCTTATCGGAAGGGTGCAGCTTATCGAATCTGTCGACTGTATGGAGCTTCTTGAGGCTATTGATAAAAAGGCTGAAAGCATGGGTCTTGTCCAGGATGTGCTGCTGGAGGTGAACATCGGCGGCGAGGCGGCGAAGTCCGGCTTTGCGCCCGATAAGCTTGAGCAGTACCTGCCTCAGATGGGGCGATTTTCCGCTGTCAGGGTGCGCGGATTGATGGCGATACCCCCGATCTGCGAAAAAACGGAAGAGATTCGCCCATATTTTCGCTCAATGAAGCAGCTTTTTGTTGACATCGGAGCAAAAAAATACGATAATGTCTCCATGGACTTTCTGTCCATGGGCATGAGCGCGGATTTTGAGACCGCGATAGAGGAAGGCGCGAACATCGTCCGCGTCGGCACCGGCATTTTCGGAGCAAGACACTACTAGGCAAAATACTACCGGCATAAAGGAGGTTGTGCAATGGCCTGGCTTGACAATATTCGCAACGCTATGCACCCTTATGATGATGATTATATAGAAAACGAAGAGCGCGCCGCCGAGGAGGAGCTCGGTCAGGAGTCTGAGGCCCCCGACCGGGACGGCTTTGAGGAAAAGCAGCCGCGGCCCGTTTTTTCAAAACGCGAGCCCAGGCCCCAGGCGAGCTACTCCGCCCCCGCGCAGGAAAAGCAGAAGATGAAGCTCAAATTCGTGCGCCCCGAGCAGTTTGACGAGGCGGCCGAGATAGCCGACAGCCTTCGCGCCCGTCAGGCGGTGCTCATGAATCTTGAGATGACCGAAACGGAAACCGCGCGCAGACTGCTTGACTTTTTGTCCGGCGCGGCGTATGCTCTCGGCGGCAGGGTCATGCGCGTTTCCGCGCAGGCTTATATAATCGCCCCCACGAATGTCGATCTCGTCGGCGACGCGGTCGCCGATTTCGAGAGCGCAGGGCTTTATTTTTGATAAGAAGAAATAGCCGTCAAAAATGTCCGGCACGGACTTTTTGATGCATCAAGACCAGCAAGTACTGAAAGGTGGATTTTAGATATGACTACTCCTCAGGAGATCCGTGAAAAGAGCTTTGACAAGGCCAGAAGCATGTTCGGCGGTTACGATATGGCGACCATCGACGAGTATCTTGACGAGCTGGCAAACGATTTCGAGGCTATGCAGAAGGAGAACCTTGTTCTCAAGAGCAAGATGAAGGTGCTTGTTGACAAGATCGAAGAGTACCGCACGAACGAGAGCGCCCTGAATCAGGCCATCCTCTCGGCACAGAAGCTCAGCGTCCAGATCGAAAACGACGCGAGAACGCGCAGCGCGAACATCGTCGCCGAGGCCGAGGCCAAGGCAGCGGCTCTGCTGGGCAATATAGACGACAGGATCGCCCAGGAGGAATCCCGCCTTCAGGCCGCCAAGCTCAGCTCGGCGAAGTTCTTTGACAGCGCCCGTGAGCTTTGCCAGAAGCAGCTTCAGACGCTCGATACCATCATGAAGGCCACAGGCAGCGAGGCCGTAAAGCCCGAGGCCATACGAATACCGAAGGAGCAGCCCGCTCCCGTTTCCGAACCCACTCCCGCGGATTCCGGCAACACTCAGGTATTCAACTTTATAAAAGACGAGATCTGAGTTTTTGCCGAAGCGAACGCTTCGGCTGTCGGTATTTGTATTATCGGCGAGTTCAAAGGCGTGCGGAAACACCGGCACGCCTTTTTATTTTTCCATTTGGAAAAAATAAAATTAATAATGAATAGTGAATAATTAAGGTGTGCGCAGAGCGCACGGATTTGAATAGGCAACCCCACCGGCTCGGCTTACGCCGACCCACCTCCCCTTACACAGGGGAGGCAGCGCACCAATTGGCGCCCCTGCGTAAGGGGAGCTGTCAGCGAAGCTGACTGAGGGGTCGCTGTATGCAGCAGTTGTTCTGATTTGGTGCAAAAATTACGTCGGCACCCTTGCCTTCCCCTTGAGGGGAAGGTGTCGGCGGAGCCGACGGATGAGGTGAAATTTGATCCGTGCGCCAACGGCGCACACATATAGCTATCAGCTGTCCGCTATCATCTAACACAAGCTAACTGTGGTTTCCGCCGGAGCTTCCGGTCGGGACACCGACATAACCGTATAGGTACAGACTAAATTCGCAACTAAAAATGGAGGATAAATTTATGGCACAGAAGTATGACGCAACACTCAATCTCCCGAAGACCGAGTTCCCGATGCGTGCGGGACTGCCCAAGCGCGAGCCCGAGATGCTCAGACGTTGGGAAGAGATGGATATCTACGGCGAGATGCTTAAAAAGAACGAGGGCAAGCCCCTGTTCAACCTTCACGACGGCCCTCCGTTCTCCAACGGCGCTCTGCACATGGGCCACGCTCTGAACAAATCAATCAAGGACTTCATTACGCGCACCTACGCAATGCGCGGCTACTATACGCCGTATATCCCCGGCTGGGACAACCACGGCATGCCGATCGAGTCGGCCATCATCAAGGAGCAGAAATTAAACCATAAAGCCATGAGCGTCGCCGACTTCCGCTCGGCCTGCCACGACTATGCAAATCACTATATCGACGTGCAGCGCGAGGGCTTCAAGCGCATGGGCGTCATCGGCGACTGGGATCACCCGTACAAGACCATGGACCCCGGCTTTGAGGCGATGGAGACACGCGTTTTCGGCAAGATGTATAAAAACGGCCATATCTACAAGGGCCTTAAGCCCGTTTACTGGTGCGCCCACGACGAGACCGCGCTGGCCGAGGCCGAGATCGAGTACAAGGATGATCCCTGCACGACCGTTTACGTCAAGTTCCCCATGCACGACGACCTGGGCAAGCTGAGCGCTCTGGACAAGTCCAGGCTGTACTTCGTCATCTGGACGACCACCATCTGGACTCTGCCCGGCAACCTTGCGATTGCTCTGCACCCGTCGGAGAGCTACGTCATCGTCAAGGCTCCCAACGGCGAGATGTACATCATGGCCGAGGCTCTGACCGAAAAGGTCATGGGTCTGGGCGGCTTCAAGGACTATGAGATCGTCGAAAAGCACGAGGGTGCGTTCTTCGAGAATATGCTTGCAGACCATCCCTTCCTGCCCAAGACCAGCCGCCTCGTGCTGGCCGACTACGTCACCATGGACTCCGGCACCGGCTGCGTCCACACCGCCCCCGGCTTCGGTGCAGACGACTATATGACCTGCAAGCGCTACGGCATGGAGATGGTCGTTCCCGTCAACGATCAGGGCAAGCACACCGACTACGCCGGAAAGTATGCCGGCATGGGCACCGATGAGTCTAACCCTGTCATCCTCAACGACATGAAGGAAAGCGGCATGCTCTTCGCGTCCGAGGATATCATCCACAGCTACCCGCACTGCTGGAGATGCAAGCAGCCGATCATCTTCCGCGCAACTCCGCAGTGGTTCTGCTCGGTAGACTCGTTCAAGGACGAGGCCACCGCCGCGTGCGAGGACGTGCGCTGGATCCCGGCCTGGGGCAAGGACAGAATGAAAAGCATGATTCTCGAGCGCACCGACTGGTGCATCTCGCGCCAGCGCCGCTGGGGTCTGCCCATTCCCGTTTTCTACTGCGATGACTGCTCAAAGCCCGTCTGCACCGACGAGAGCATCGAGTCCGTTGCCGGCATCTACGAAAAAGAGGGCTCGAACGCATGGTTCGAGCACGAAGCGGCAGAGCTTCTGCCCGAGGGCTTTACCTGCCCGCACTGCGGCGGCAGGCACTTCACCAAAGAGACAGACACCCTTGACGGCTGGTTCGACTCCGGCTCTACCCACTACGCGGCGATGGAGCGCGATCAGGGCTTCTGGCCGGCGACGATGTACATCGAGGGCCTTGACCAGTACCGCGGCTGGTTCCAGTCCTCGCTGCTGGTAGCGGTCGGCGCACTCGGCCGCGGCGCTCCGTTCAAGGAATGCGTCACCCACGGCTGGACGGTTGACGGCGAGGGCAGAGCGATGCACAAGTCCCTCGGCAACGGTATGGATCCGGCCGAGATCTTCGATAAGTACGGCGCGGATCTGCTGCGCCTGTGGGCAGGCTCCTCCGACTACCACGTCGATGTGCGCTGCTCGGACGAGATCTTCAAGCAGCTTAGCCAGAACTACCTCAAGTTCCGCAACACAGCGCGCTACTGCCTCGGCAATCTCGACGGCTTTGACGCAAACGAGCTCGTCAGACCCGAGGATATGCAGGAGCTGGACAAGTGGGCGATCACAAGGCTCAACAAGCTCATCGAGAAGACCTTTGCAGCCTACGACGAATACGAGTTCCACGTCGTGTCGCACCTCATTAACGACTTCTGTGTCGTCGAGCTTTCAAACTTCTACCTTGATATCATCAAGGACAGGCTCTACTGCTCCGGCCGCAACAGCCTTGAGCGCCGGAGCGCGCAGACAGCGCTGTTCCTGATCCTCGATACCCTGACCAAGATGTTCGCGCCCATCCTCGCCTTCACCTGCGATGAGATCTGGCTCTCCATGCCCCATCGCGCCGGGGACGATGCGCGCAACGTCGTGCTCAATGAGATGAACAAGCCCTTTGCCGAGTACGCGCTCGACGATTCCGAGATGGCCAAGTGGGATGCGCTCATCTCCGTGAGAAACAACGTCAACGGCGTTCTCGAAAAGGCACGCGCCGATAAGCGCATCGGCAAGCCGCTCGAGGCCTCCGTGACTCTGCGCGCCTCCGGCGAGAGCAAGGCCGTGCTCGACAAGGTATCCGATATGAATCTCAAGGAGCTGCTCATCGTTTCCGAGTGCCTCATCGCCGAGGACGACGCGGCGGACGAAGCTGCCGTCACAGCCTCCGGCTCGTACAATCCGGGTCTGACCGTCTCCGTCAGGGAGGCCGCAGGCACGAAGTGCCCGCGCTGCTGGATGCATTCCGTCGACGCCGACGCCGAGACCGGCCTCTGCCCCCGCTGCAAGGCTGTTTTAGAGGCGAATTAAGGCTCCTGCGAATACGGTTTTTGCGTCAGCCCGGTGTCGAGAGTGCCGAGGAAACCGGTTTTGCATCGCACTACAGTACTGCACTGCAACCGTGTAGGGAACTTATCTTGCCTGTTCTGCTTCTTAAAACCATGTCCGAACTAAAATCCATAGCGTAGGGGCGGGCATTGCCCGCCCGTTTTCTTATGTTTTGTTCCGCAGTCACCGCTTGGGCTGACGCAATAAATGTATCGATGCAATTTTAAAAACCGCACTGTCTTTTTTGCTTTTGTTTTTAATCATAGTTCCGACCATGCGGGCGAGCAATGCTCGCCCCTACGAGGTAACATAGGTTACGACCAAGCCCGTCACAAGCGGAATGGGCAAGATAAGTTCCCTACAGGGTGCAGGCAAACACAATTTGCTGTCAGCTCTCAAGCCCTTTTGTGAGGCAAAGCCGAACAAAAGGGCTTGACATTTATCTGAAATCCGATATAATGTTATGGTCTGCCGGTATGTGCAGACTATCCTTGCTCCCGACGAGATCGGGGGCCAAAAGACCAGAAGGAGGTGCAAACCATGGCAAAAGCAACTGAGAAGTACGAAGTAATGTACATCATCAACCCGAACTTCACCGAGGAGCAGACCGCTGCCGTCGTTGAGAAGTTCAAGGCGCTCGTTGAGGCTCATGGTACCCTGGATGAACTGGAGGAGATGGGTAAGCGCAAGCTCGCTTACGAGATCAACTACATTTCTGAAGGCTACTATGTGCTGATGAAGTTCACCAGCGGCGCGGATTTCCCCGCAGAGCTGGACCGTATCCTCGGCATCACCGACGGCATCATGCGTCGCCTGATCACCCTGCGTGCTGAGTAAGGAGACGAGTTATGCTTAATCACATCACGATTATGGGCCGCCTGACCCGCGACCCGGAGCTGAGATACACTCAGTCGCAGACTCCCGTCGCATCGTTCACCCTTGCCGTTGACCGCGATTTCGGCGGCCGTGACGGCGGCGAAAAGCAGACCGATTTTATCGACTGCGTCGCATGGCGCTCTACCGCTGAGTTTGTCAGCAAGTACTTCGCCAAGGGCAGCATGGCTGTCGTTTCCGGCAGACTGCAGATCCGCGACTGGACTGACCGCGAGGGCGGCAAGCGCCGCAGCGCAGAGGTCGTTGTCGACAACATGTATTTCGGCGAAAGCAAGCGCCGCGAAGGCGGCGACATGCGCGGTGAGCCCCGTCATGCTTCAAGCTACGACGCTCCGAGCCCCTCGTCGGGCGCGTCGGCGTTTTCCGAGCTTGGCGACGATGACGGCGAACTGCCGTTTTAAAAATAATATAGGAGGATACAGCTAATGGCTTTCGATAAAAATAATCCCAAGAACCGCAAGCGCAGAAAAGTCTGCCAGTTTTGCGTGGATAAGGCCACCGGCATCGACTATAAGGATACCGCAAAGCTCCGCCGCTTCATGTCCGAGCGCAGCAAGATCCTTCCCCGTCGTACCACCGGTACCTGCGCAATGCATCAGCGCCAGCTCACCGAGGCTATCAAGAGAGCCCGTCAGATCGCTCTCCTGCCCTATGTGACCGACTGATAATAAAGCTCAAAGCTCCCGCTTCGAAAGAAGCGGGAGCTTTTTTACCTAATGCGTACAGTTGATTTTGCGGTATCCCGACCGGAGGGCGCGGAAAAAACCTTTACAAGCGGAACGGGCAAGAGAAGTTCCCTACAAATCTTATTTCATGTTCCAATCATGTCCGTAGGGGCGACCATCGGTCGCCCGCCGTGCCGGTTTTGCCGGCAGGTGCGACACCGGGCACCGGCACTAAACGTATCCGCAGGTGCGTCCGTTCGCCTTTAAAAATACACAAAACGGGCGGCGCGGAGAAAAAAATTTTGTAAGAAACGATAAAAAGCGAAAAAAGCGCTTGACAAATATGCAATACGGCGCTACTATGCCCACGTCAACAAAATGACGCAAAATTTCGAGGAAAGGCAGAAAGCATCCATGAAGAAGCTGAGCAGCGCAATGATGATGATGTACATGTGCATGTGCCGCATGTGCATGCTTCGTCGCGCTCACTTCGGTCGGAAACTTTCTGAAACCTGTTTGACGGCTTAAGCCGAAAGCCTCTGAGGATAACAAACAGCGGAAGGTCGATGACCTCCCGCTGTTTTTTGCTGTCCGAGTTATTTCGATTTGAAAGGAGATGTGCCGTATGAAACGGTCGGTAAAGCGAATGTGTCCCCGGGACACAGAGGATATGATTTTAAACAGACGATACAGCGGCCCATTAAACAAAAACTTTTAAGGAGAAAACAAAAATGAAAAGCTTTACTAAAATAATCGCACTCGCACTCGCGATCGTTCTCGCATTCAGCCTCGCAGCCTGCTCGAATAAGGGCGGCGACGATTCCGCCAACGACAGCGGCAAGGTCATCAAGATAGCCGTTCCCAACGACACCACCAACGAAGCCCGCGCACTGCTCCTGCTCCAGGAGGCCGGCATCATCAAGCTCAAGGACGGCGCAGGCATCACCGCGACCAAGAACGACATCGTCGAGAATCCGTACAATGTCGAGATCGTTGAAGCGGAAGCGGCAGCCATCCCCCAGCTCCTGCCTGACGTTGACTACGCGGTCATCAACAGCAACTACGCGATAAACGCCGGCCTCAACCCCGTTAAGGACTCCCTGTTCAAGGAAGGCTCCTCCTCGGCATACGCAAACATTCTCGCAGTCAAGGAGGGCAATGAAAATACAGACGCAGTCAAGGCGCTCAAGGCGGCTCTCGAGAGCAAGCAGGTAGCAGACTTCATTGCAGAAAAGTACGACGGAAGCGTAGTCTCCGTAGTCGATGACCCCACCGACGGCTTTGACAGCTCCGTTGATTACGCAGCCCTCGCAGGCACTACCATTTCCGTCGCAGCGTCCGTAACTCCTCACGCGGAGATCCTCGAGATCGCAAAGCAGATCCTCGCCGAGAAGGACATCACCCTTGATATCCAGACCTACAGCGACTACGTCATTCCCAACAACGTCGTTGAAGACGGCACTGTTCTGGCAAACTACTTCCAGCACACCCCCTACCTCGACGACTTCAATGCTCAGCAGGGCACCCACATCGTCTCCGTGGCAGCCATCCACGTCGAGCCCATGGGCCTGTACGGCGGTACTCAGACCAGCCTTGACGCAGTCTCCGGCAAGTAATATATTAAATAGTATATAAAACATAAGAACAGCTGACAGGAGCTTGCCTCCTGTCAGCTCGGTGTGCGCAAAAAAGTCACGGACTTTTTGCACACGCCGTCAGCTCAGGCTGACAAAAGCCTCCGCTGCGAGTGAAAACAACCGCGCAGCAGGGGAGCTCGAGGGGGCAAAGGCCCCGCTCGAAATCAGATTATAGCCATCAAAAACGTCTGAGCTATCAGACTTTTTGACGAGCGAAGCGAGATTTTTCGTAAAAATTTATTTTCACGAAAAATGTGGCGTTGTTATTGAAGCGTGCAAAAAGTCACGGACTTTTTGCACGCTGAAAGAGAGGGCGGAAGCAAGTGATAGAACTTAAAAACGTAAGCAAGACCTTTGACTCCGGAAAGGGAGAGGTGGATGCACTCAAAAATGTCAGCCTCACCATTCAGGACGGGGATATATACGGAATAATCGGCATGTCCGGCGCGGGAAAGAGCACGCTCGTGCGATGCATAAACCTGCTCGAAAAGCCCTCGAGCGGCGAGATCATCGTAAACGGCGAGCGGCTCGACACCATGAGCCCGGCGCAGCTTCGCACGGCAAGACGCGACATAACAATGATTTTCCAGCACTTCAACCTGCTCATGCAGCGCACATGCCTGAAGAATATCTGCTTCCCGATGGAGCTTGCCGGCGTCAAAAAGGCCGATGCGGAAAAGCGTGCACGCGAGCTTCTTGAGCTCGTCGGCCTGCCGGACAAGGCAAACGCCTACCCTGCGCAGCTGTCCGGCGGACAGCAGCAGCGCATAGCCATTGCCCGCGCACTGGCGACAGACCCCAAGGTTCTGCTCTGCGATGAGGCCACAAGCGCCCTCGACCCGAAAACGACCCGTCAGATACTTGAGCTTATTAAGGACATAAACGCAAAGCTCGGCATAACGGTCGTTATCATAACCCATCAGATGAGCGTCGTAAAAGAGGTTTGCAGCCATGTAGCCATTCTCGACGACGGCGAGGTGGCCGAGGAGGGTCTTGTTGCGGCGGTGTTTGCCGCACCCAAGTCCCCGGCAGGACGCAGGCTCGTGTTCCCCGGCGGCGTGGATGAAATGGTCTCCGACCCCAAGACCGAGCGCCGTGTAAGGCTTATCTTCCGCGACAGCCGGACGACGGCGATACCTCTCGTTGCACGCCTTGCGTCGGAGGAGAGCATCTTCTGCAACGTTATTTCCGCATCGACGCAGAAGCTGTCCGAGGAGGTCTACGGCAGCCTGCTCATAGGCATCCCCAGCGCCCAGTATGACCGTGCGCTGAAGTTCATTTCATCCGTTGCGAACGTCACGGCAGAGGAGGTAGACGGCAATGTACAGTGATCTTTTCTCCGAGGCCTCCGTTCAGGGGCTTCTTGATATTCTGCCCACCTTCCCGACTGCACTGTGGGAGACGTTTTACGTCACGGTTTTAAGCACCGCTCTTTCTCTCGTCATAGGGCTTCCGCTCGGCGTTCTGCTCGTCGCCGGCGAAAAGGACGGCGTTCGGCCGCTGCCCGGCTGGCTCATGCACCTGCTGAACGTTATAATAAACCTTCTGCGCTCGATCCCCTTCCTTATTCTCATGATAATGGTTCTTCCGCTCTCCCGGGCGCTCATAGGCACGGCCGTCGGCACGACGGCGACCATCGTTCCGCTCGTCGCGGCGGCGTTTCCATTCGTTGCACGCCTTGTAGAGAGCAGCCTGCGCGAGCTTGACGTCAACATCATCGAGGCCGCGCAGAGCATGGGCGCGTCGCCCTTCCAGATAATCTGCAAGGTCATGATCCCCGAGAGTGTGCCCTCGCTGATCCAGAACATCACCATCGCGCTGACAACCATACTCAGCTACTCGGCAATGAGCGGCATCATCGGCGGCGGCGGTCTCGGCAAGATCGCCATCGACTACGGCTACTATCGCTATAAATACCTCATCATGGTCGTCGCGGTCATTATCCTCATCCTGCTCGTTCAGGTATTCCAGAGCCTCGGCACCTATCTTGCAAAGAAGTGCGATAAGCGGCTGAAATAAAATATTGATGAAGCATAATGAACAGCTCGGTTTTGAGCTGTTCATTTTTTAGGCAAATGGGTTTAAATGCTTGATTTTAAGACCGATAGCTGATATTGTCTATGTTAAATAAAGTTTCTTTAATGTAACTTTATATTGACTAAGAGTCGTTGCAAAGGTGGTAGCATGAAGAATACGTTCAGAATATTCTTTTCCGACATCGGAAGTCTCGTTAAGCACTTCTTTGCGGTCGCCGTCGTGATAGCGATAACTATCATACCGGCGCTGTATGCATGGGTCAACATCTATGCAAACTCCGATCCCTACGGAAACACGGGAAATATAAGCGTTGCCGTTGCGTCCGACGATCTGGGCTATGAGGGCGAAAACAAGGGCGAAAGCATACTCGAGAGCCTTAAGGACAACAAGTCGATAAACTGGGTGTTTACCGACAGCACCGAAAAGGCGCGAAAGGGCGTCGACAGCGGCAAATACTACGCGGCTATACTCATCGGCGAAAATTTCAGCCGCAATATGTACGACCTGAAGTCCGCCCTTACAGACGATGAGAGCACCATTACATACTATGTAAACGCAAAAACCAACGCCATTGCCACCAAGATAACCGACACGGCGGCGGAGACGGTGAAGACCAACATTCAGGTCGAGTATCTGAAGGTGCTGTTCCAGACCGTTTTCACCAAAGGGCAGGAGCTTGGCGACGATATCGACGAGGAGCAGGCGGTAAACGCCGTCATCTCGCAGCTGACCGATCTCAGCAAGAGTCTCAGGCAGTACAGCGCGTCGATCGGGCAGTTCGTCAGCGACAGCTCGGCTATCTCTAATGTCCTTTCGGGCATCGGAAGCTCGTCGGCAAACGCCTCGGCGGCGCTTTCGGGCAGTCAGGCCACACTCAATTCCGCGCAGGCGTCCATAACGAACGCGCAGACCGCGATAGATCAGCTCGCCGACGGCATAGACGGCAAGCTCGCCGAGCTTGAAGCAGACCTTGACGAGCTCACGGCGGCTCTCAATAAGCTCGCCTCAAGCGAGGTCATAAACGGCGGCATTGAGCTGCACAATCAGATGGTCGACGCCGCCAAGACAGCGGCGGCCAAGCTCCAGACTCATCTTGAGACTCTGCGCGCACTGCTTCCGGAAAACAGCGCTCTGAGCGGTACGGCCTATGTCGCAAACACGCTCGACGCGCTTATAGAGCGCACAAAGCAGATGCAGAACCAGCTTGAGCTTCTGCGCGACGACGCCAGCTTTGCCGAGGACGCGGCGAATATAACCGGCGCCTGCGCGGATACCGTTTCGCTCATGCGCTCTGTCATAACAAACGAGCTCAAGACCGGCATCGATATGATGCTCTCAAACCTTTCGGGCACCCTGAACATGATGGGGCCGCTCATTAACAGTCTGGGCATAACGCTTGACGATATCGCGCCCGTTGTTTCGTCTGCGGGCGATACGCTCAAATATGTCTCCTCGTCCATGACGAGACTGCAATCGCTCATGGAGCGCGTGGCTGGCGCCTGCGACGAGCTGCTTGTCAAGATAAACGAGGGCACGGCCGATGAGCGGCTGCAATCGCTCATAACCGTTTTAAACGGCAACGCCGAAAAATATGCGGAATTCCTCTCCGAGCCCGTCAAGGTCTCCGAGGAGACGATATACCCCACCGCAAGCTACGGCGACGCAATGACGCCGTTTTATTCCACTCTGGCGATTTGGGTAGGCGGAGTTATCCTTGTCGCCATCCTCAAGGTCGAGGCCGATCCCAGGGGATTGCGCAACGTCACCGAGGGGCAGAAGTACTGGGGAAAATTCCTGCTGTTTTTCTTCCTCGGCCAGGCTCAGGCGGCGGTCATCGTTCTGGGCGACATATATCTGCTTAACTGTCAGGCCGAGAACCCGTGGCTGTTCTGGGCGGCCGCGGCGGTCACGAGCTTTGTCTTTAACGCGCTGATCTATTCGCTGGCGCTGGCCTTCGGCGATATCGGCAAGGCCATCGTCGTCGTCATCATGGTCGTGCAGATCGCCGGCTCCTCGGGCTCGTATCCGATCGAGATCCTGCCGGATATATTCAGCAAGATATATCTGTTCTTCCCCTTCCCGTATGCGATAAACGCGATGCGCGAGGCGATCTTCGGAATGTACCGCTGGGATTACCTCATCTATCTGGGCGAGCTTCTCATCTTCGGCGCTGTCGGCATCGCCATCGGCCTTGTCGTGCGCAAGCCCTTTATAAAAATGAACCGTTTCGTCGAGGACGAGATGGAGAAATCGGGGGTGCTGTGATATGGCAAAGAAGCTCAATGTCCGGGTCCGTGAAAGCAGCACCGATGTGCTCTACGGCAAGCTGCTGATGTACGCAGAGCAGGTGCATCAGAACAATAAGCGCCGCATACGCCACGGGCTTATAAGCCTTATAGTCATTCCCTTCGTGCTTGTCGGCATATTGCTTCTGACCGACAGCTCAAGGATAGTGTTCCTTATCATATGGATAGCCTGTATGTTCGTCGCAGCGGCGTTTCTGCTGTTTGTTGCCTATTCCGACTGGATGCTGCAAGCTACGATAAACGAGCTGTCACGCGATGAGCTCGGCGAGTTTGACAGCCTCATAAGCGTCAAGGCCCCGCGCCGCGGGCTCAAGCTCCTGCAGAAGCTTGAAGAGGAGGTGACGAAGTGAAGAATATCCGCTATATTTTCAGAAACGATATGCGCAGAATATCCGCCAGCGTCGTCGCCATCGTCATAATCCTCGGCCTTGCCGCCGTGCCCTGCCTGTACGCATGGTTCAACATCTTCTCCAACTGGGATCCCTACGGCCCGGACGCGACCTCGCGCATAAAGGTCGCCGTAGCCTCCGAGGATGCCGGAGCAAGCGTGCTGGGGCTTAAAATGAACATCGGCGACCAGGTTATAAGCGCCCTTGAAGCAAACGACACCATCGGCTGGCAGTTTGTCGATAAAAAGCAGGAGGCGCTTGACCTCGTCTACAGCGGCGACTGCTACGCGGCTCTGATCATTCCCGAGAACTTCACCGGCAACGTCACCAGCTTTCTGAGCGGCGACATTACCAATCCCGAGCTCATTTTCTATCAGAACGATAAGAAAAACGCCATCGCTCCGAAGATCACCGGCAAGGCGAAGACCGCCGTTCAGGAGCAGGTCAACGCGACCTTCGTGCAGACGATATCCGACGATATCGCCTCGCTTATCTCCGTTGCCAACGCAAACGGCGTCACCGCCGAGAGCCTTCTGAAGGGCCTGAGCGAGGATATAAGCGATCTGAGCCTTAAGCTTTCGGACTGCTGCGCGGCTCTGAGCGCCGCAAACGGTCTGACAAACTCTGCGCGAAACCTCATCAGCGTTTCCGTGAAGCTGTGCAATAATACTGCGACCACGCTTGAGCAGTCGAAGGATATCCTCAACAAGGTCGGCGACGATACGGCCACGATAAACGACCGTATCGACACGACGGTGCAGAGCGTCACAACGGCTCTCGCGCAGGCCGACGCCAACCTCGCCGCGATCCAGACGAGTCTGGCCGACGCGTTTTCCGACATAAACCGCTATAACGACTATGTCTCCACGGGTCTCGGCGCCGATATTGCGATGCTCGACTCCTTGAGCACGAACTGCTCGGACATGGCGCAGTCGTTTACGTCCATAGGCTTTGACGCGGCGGCCTCGCAGATGAACGCGCTCGCCTCAAAGCTTAAAAGCCTCAGCGCGGCTCTCGGCAGCCTGAAGGAGGCAAACGACGAAAGCTGGGAGGGCGTCCGTGCGCAGCAGGCCTCGATCATGGAATCCATTACCTCCGCACGCGATACGATAAGCAGCCTCTCGGCTACCGTCAGCAGCGATCTTGCACCGAAGCTGCACGCGGCGCTTAATCAGGCGCAGGGTGCGTCGTCCAGAGTCACCTCCGTGCTCGGCAGTCTTCAGAGCTCAACGAGCGCGCTGAGCGGGACATTGAACTCCTATCTCGGCTCGATAGGCACCATGCAGTCCGGCTTTGCCGACACGCAGAAGGCTATCGAGGGCGCACAGGCCGAGCTCAAGGTCATCTCGGAGTTTGTCTCGGCGCTTGCCGGCAGCAAGCTGCTTGCCGAGGTTAGTGATACGCTTGAAAACGACGGCGAGCTCGTCGGCGGATATCTCGCCTCTCCCATCAGCATGGACACCGTCATAAAATACGAGATTGCGACCTACGGCTCGGCAATGGCTCCGTTTTACACGGTGCTTGCCCAGTGGGTCGGCGCGCTGCTCAACGCCGTGTTTCTCAAGGTCAGGCTCCGCGCCGAGGATGAGCCCCTGAAGCTGCGTCTGCACGAGAGATTTTTCGGCCGCTACGGTCTGTTCTTCCTCGTTGCGATAGGTCAGGCGCTGATAGTTTCGCTCGGCGATCTGTTCTATGTGCAGATCCAGTGCCTGTATCCGTGGCACTTCGTGCTCGCGGCCGCCGTCACCGGCCTTTGCTTCTCACTTATTAATTACGCGCTTGTTTTCGCACTTGATAATATAGGCATGGCGCTCTCCGTCATCGTCATGGTCATGCAGGTCGCGGGCTCCGGCGGCACATATCCCGTCGAGGTGCTTCCGGATATATTCCAAAAGCTTTACGACTACATGCCATTCAAATACTCAATGAACGCAATGCGAGAGACCATCGCGGGAATGTACGGCAGCAATTATACGCATGACATTGTCGTTCTTCTGTGCATCGCGCTCGGTTCGATAATTTTCGGCCTTGCGCTGTACTATCCCTGTCTTGGCCTGAATCGCTTAATAGAATCAAGTAAAAGAAAGAGTGAGATCATGCAATGATAATTGATTTTAAAGCGCATGTCATGCCGGGCATGGACAAAGCCTGCAAAAACAGGATCGACACCATTCGCCGCCTTATGGCGGCGAAGGAAGCCGGCGTCGATCTCATCGTCGCAGCACCGGTCTACGATCCCGATGAGTGCGGCGTCGAGGAATTTCTCGATCGCCGCCGGCAGTCCGAGGATATACTCGGCAGCCTCATGAACGACGAGCTGCCGGAGGTCATGCCGGCCGCGATGACCAAATTCAGCGAAAGACTCCTGACCGAGGAGAATCTCCCGGAGCTCTGCTTCGGCAACAATTGCTTTCTGCTTAACATGAAGGGCATAGAATGGAACGATACGACCGAGGCCGTGCTCAGACGGCTGACGGGCAAGCTCGGCATGAACGTCATCCTCACCGACGCAGGCGAGACAGTGCTCAAAAACAGCGAAAAGCTCCGGCAGCTGGGCGTTCACGTCATGCTCGACCTCGACGAGCTTCACCACAAAAAGCAGATCCGCGCCTATCTTCCGCTTATCGGCAGCGGACTTGTCTGCGCCATCGGCAGCGACTGGGCCTCCGAAGCGCCCTACCGCTTCCTGCGCAAGACGAAAAAGCGCATGGACGAGGCCTTTGAAACCGTCATGGCCGCCTCCGCGCACCTGCTCGGCAAATAAGCCGAAAAACCCCGAAATAGAGAAGAAGATTAAGCCTCTGCGTGAAATTTCCGCAGGGGCTTAGCTTTTGCCTTGACTATGCGGCGTGCAGAGTTTAATATAGCTGTCTGTAAGCTGAGAGGTGATGGCGTGGAAGGTCCCGTCAAGATTTATGTGCAAATAATTTTGCACATAAATCTTGACGGGACCTAGAATTATAAGCCCGCATCACCTCTTTTTCAATAGCCTTGAGTAAAAAAATTAAAAGAGCAGCTGTTGCATAATTAGGATCTCACTCTTTTCATGATTTATATAATAATTGTATTTTGCCTAAAATGCGGAGGCGGCGGTATTAATACCGCCGCCAAAGGGGAGTAGGGAAGGAAGGGAGGAATATAGACGCCATGCTCTAATATTATTCATAAATGAAGCATGCCGACATGGAAGTGCGTATGGTCAAAATGCGAGCGCCGCGTCAAATGCTTCTCTTGTGGCCTCCAAAGCACGGCGCGCTTCTTTGGCGTCACCTACAGTGATCAGGTCAATTCCGAGTTCACTGCAAGCTTCTTTAAGCTCATGGCTGTCACGGCTGTGACTTCCGACAGCAAATACGGCATAATCGCAGGGGAATTCAAGGTGCTCGCCATTTTTTTCTCCTATGACCATGTTTTCTCTGATCTCGGTGACTTTTATATCGGTGACACAGGCAATCTTACTGTCTTCAATAGTTTGCATCATGCAGTATTTACGGGCAGAGCCCATATCGACACAGACCGCGCTGCCCATTTCAAGAACAGTAGGAGGTGTAAGGCCGGATTCAATAAGTAGATCGGCAGTTTCTAAGCCTACCATGCCGCCGCCAATAATAACGACTTTACCTGAAACCTTGACTTTGCCGTCAATAATATCGTGGCTTTCAACTACGTTAGGGAGACTCGAACCGGGTATGCTGGGAATAATGGGCGACGAGCCGATGCAATTAAAAACAGCATCAGACTTAAGCTGTCTGATCAGCTCGGCAGTGACCGGAGTATTCAGCCTTACATCAATACCCAAATTAACGATTTGCTCTCCCATCTCAAGAGCGGCTTTTTTCATATCCAGCTTGTGGGGCGTACTTCCGGCGAGAATAAACTGACCACCTAAACGATTGCTTGCTTCACATAGTATGACACGATGCCCTCTTTTGCGGAGTGTGCGTGCGGCCATCATACCGGCCATACCACCGCCTGCCACCAAAACAGTGCGAGGATTATCAGAGGGAGTGATGACACACTCAGCTTCACGCCCGACGGCCGGATTACGAAGACATGTTATATGCGGCATATCAAGATTTGCAAATCCGTCAAGACAACCTTCATTGCAGCCGCAGCAGCGGTCGATCTCGTTTATGCGACCGTCACGGATCTTGTTCATTAATTCAGGATCAGCAAGCTGGGCACGGCTCATGGCGACCATGTCAACCAAGTCGTCTTCCAGAACTTTCTCGGCAAAATAGGGATCGTTTATGCGGCCGACTCCGATTGTGATCATGCCGGTTTCACGGCGCACACGCGAGGCCATAGGTAAATTGAAGCCGTGAGGAAGGTCAATGGGAGGAACTTCGAATTTATTTGCGGCAGACACCATGTTTCCTCGAGAAAGATTCAATACATCAACGCCTATCGCTTTTGCCATTTTACAGAATCTTATACAATCTTCAATGCTCAATCCGTCAACGTAGTCGTCCTGAAGGGTCATGCGAATGAACAGAGGCATCCCGTCTGGCATATTTTTGCGCACGATTTCAAGGCACTCCAAGGGGAATTTTGCTCTGTTTTCAAATGAACCGCCATACTCATCGCTGCGGTGGTTAAATGCCGGGGACAAAAAAGAATGAAGAAGATACTGATGTGCACAATGCACCTCGATAAGGTCAAATCCTGCTTCAACAGCTCGACGAGCTGCTTCGCCGAAGGCGATGCGAACTTCGTGAATGTCTTCAAGGCTCATGGCATCGGGAACAAGCATAGCAGCATCACTGTCAAAGCAAACACCCAGGCCGCCTTGATATAGCTGTATGCCGCATTTACCGCCGACTTCATGTATAGCGTCTACCAGACGCTTCATTTCGGGAACATATTCATCACGAGCCAGTGAGAGAAACATGATAGCATCGCTTCCGTCATGCACGCCGGAGACTTCGACCATATTCAGCGTACAGCCGCCTTTGGCTCTGGCTACATGGTAAGCAATGTGCTTGCTGTTGACAAGATGATTATCGGTAAATCTGGTGCCCATTGCAGTCATAACAACACGACTGTCAAGAACAAGATCACGGATCTTAATTGGAGTAAATATTTTTTCGAACACTGCTGTTAGCTCCTTTGTATGTACGCTTAAATCATGATGCAATATAGTATAAAGCCATACGAGCATCCATATTAAACGCAGGGAGTATCCGAACGATAGGCTGAGCGGGTACTCCCTTATTAAATTATTATGATTACTTGGTGATCTTCTTTATGTATTCGGGATCGTTCATCCGGCGTGCAGCGGCAAAGCCTTCTGCTGCTGCCTCAAATGCACGGCGAACCTCCTTGGCATCACCAAGAACCTCAAAGCCTATGCCGAGCTGTGCACAGGCGTTCTCAAGATCGGCATAGTCCTTGCTGACACAGCCGGTTGCGAGAATAGCATAGTCATAGGGGAATTCTACGGTCTCACCGTCACGAACACCGATGACCTTACCGTCGACAATATCGGTAACATCCGTGGAGACAGACTGCTTTAAGCCCTCGTCCTCAAGAATGGTTGCGTGAGCCTGCTTACGGGCGGAGCCCAGATCTACGCCGACAACGATAGCTCTGTTGATAAGAGTAACGTCATTCCTCTCGGGATCGGCAAGCTTGACAAACTCACCTGCCATGATGCCGGTGCCGTTTGCGCCAATAACAACAACTTTGCCGCCAACGTGGACCTTACCCGCCAAAACGTCACGGGCCTGAACAACATTCGGCTTCCCCTTTGAAAAATCAGGAGTCTCGGGAACAGCGCCAAGGCAGCAGAATACGGCGTCGGGCTTTATCTGCTTGATGAGCTCGGGAGTGACTGTGGTGTTAAGACGGATATCTACACCGGCGCGCTCAAGCTGACGTGCAGACGATTCTATGGCCTTTCTGTACTCCGAGGTGCGCTCTATGGCACCGCCGAGCAGAAGAGCGCCGCCGAGCTTATCGCTTGCCTCGCAGATGATAGGATTGTGACCCTCCTGCTTAAGAATTTTTGCAGCCATCATACCTGCCGTGCCGCCGCCTGCGATGAGAACGGTCTTGGGCTCGGCAGCGGGCTCAATGGGGCACTCGCCCTCCAAACCGACCTGCGGGTTGCGGGTGCAGGAAATATGAGGCATTTCGAGGTTTGCGAATCCGTCAAGGCAGCCCTCGTTACAGCCGATGCAGCGGTTTATATCGTCAAGACGTCCTTCGCGAACCTTCTTGAAGAATTCAGGGTCTGCGATCTGCGCACGGCTCATAACGACCATATCGACCTTTTCAAGCGCCTTTTCGGCAACATAGGGGTCGTTTATACGGCCGACGCCGATAACTATCATGCCGGTCTCTTCCTTGAAGCGAGCAGCCAGCTCGAGGTTGAAGCCGCGGGTCATATCCACAGGGGGAACCTCAAATTTATTAGCAGCGGTAGCCATATTGCCGCGAGACAGGTCAAGAACATCGACTCCGGCTTCCTTTGCCAGCTTGCAGAATGCAATGCAGTCCTCAACACTCAGACCGGGGCTGAGGAAGTCATCCTGCAGCGAGGTGCGGATGAAGAGAGGCATACCCTCGGGTATGTTCTCACGCACCTTTTTTATGCAGGCCAGAGGGAATTTAACACGGTTTTCGAACGGACCGCCCCACTCGTCGCTGCGATGGTTAAAAGCAGGCGAAAGGAAGGAGTGGATCAGATACTGATGAGCACAATGTATCTCGATCAGGTCAACGCCGGCCTCAACGGCGCGGCGAGCTGCATGGCCGAAAGCCTCTATAACATCAAGGATTTCCTCCTCGTCCATAAGGTCGGGCATTAGCATGGGGCATTCGGAGTCAAAGCATACGCCGAGGCCGCCCTGATAGATCTGGATACCTGCTTTGCCACCTGCTTCGTGTATGGCATCCACAAGACGCTTAACGCCGGGAACATATTCGTCCTTTGCTAAGGACAGGAACATGCTTGCATCGGAACCGGGATGAACGCCGGTAACTTCTATCATGTTCAGCGGGCATCCGCCCTTGACTTTCGCAACGTGATAGGCAATATGCCTGTCGTTTACGATGCGGTTATCGCTGAAACGTGTGCCGCAGGCCGAAAGCATGGCACGGCCGTTAATTGTGACGTCGCGTATGGTAATGGGGCTGAGAAGCTTTTCAAACATTTTCATAATCTCCTTTTTGTATTAGTGTGGTCATTATTGCTGTTGCGAAAACGGGGTCAATAAACTACCCAGCCTCCGTCTACGACGATCTGGTCTCCTGTTATATAGGAAGCATCGTCGGACAGGAGGAACAGAATAACGGCCGCCTGCTCGTCTGCGACGCAATCGCGTCCCATTGGAGCCTGCATCTTGCCGCAGCACATCCACTCGTCGATATACTCTTCGGTGTCAATGCCGGAATCAATAAGCTGCCTGAGCTTTCTGCCGTAAGCAAGACTTGAGTTGATATTTAGCGGAGTACTGCTGCTGCATGGTCCGGTGGAATTGCAGCGGATGTTTTTGTGTGCATATTCCATTGCAATGGCTTTAGTAAGACCAACAATAGCGTGCTTAGAGGTAACATAGCCGCAGGCACTGGGGAAGGCTCTTACGCCGGCTACGGAGCTGAGATTGACAATAGCCCCGCCCTTATCGTGCTTGAGCAGATGCTTAAGCTCTTCTCTGCAGCAATAGAATACGGCATTTACGTTGATATCCATTATTCGCAGCCACTGCTCGGTGGAATACTCATCAACTCTGTCAGGATCGCTGGCTACACCGGCGTTGTTGACGAAAAGCTGTATGTCGCCGAATTTGTCTTCAGCGGTCTTGATAAGGCGAACCACATCATTTTCATTGGTCAGATCACCTTTGACAAATATGGCATCGCCGCCGTCAAGCTTTATCTTTTCGACAACGGCCTGCCCGCGCTGCTCGTCTCGTCCGGCTACGACAACATTTGCTCCCTCGGCAGCGGCACGTAAAGCAGTGGCTTCGCCGATGCCGGAGGTAGCTCCGGTAATCAAAATAGTCTTACCTGCGAACCTTTCTTTGAAGATGTTCATACCACACCTCCGTAAGTATTAAATATTTTATCCATTTATCCAAAATATATCGGACGGTAAGTTCAGCGGAACCGCCGGATATACAATGTTAAAATGTACAGTTATAAAGCCTGTATAGGAGCTGCTTCAGATGCCCATGTTGTAGTCTGAGGCGGCCGATTCTTCCTCACCGATCAGGCATCGCGCAAGAGAAAGTCTGTTATAGTAGTCTATAGCCGCGTTTTTTGCGGCAGAAGATGCAATAGAAGCACAGTACATGAATTCCTTGGAAAGGCCGCTCAGCTCTCTTGAAACATCGTCAGCACACAATGACAGCGCGGTAACGCAGTTCTTGCCGACTATGAATGAGCATACAGCATTAGCCGCAGCCTTTAAAATATCCTCCTTGCCGGGGATCGGAGTGACTTCCGCACTGCTGGCGATCACCTCATCATGATCTATCAGCACATAAACCTTTATCGTTTCACCGGTATCTACAAGAGTGAAGCTGCCGGTACCGTTGTACTGACGGAGTTTTCCTATATGCCGGGGATTAACGTAATGTACAGATGATTTTTCTTCTGCCTGCTTATAAATATAAAGCAGACGGAACAATGTGCCTTCGGCTACGTTTCGGGATTTATCATCCGAGCCAGAGGCGAGCCAGTCACGAGTCATCGCGCAGAACATGCCTGCACAGCAGGATATCTCGTAGTCACTGAGAAAACCGAGGGACTTGACTAAAAAGGATAGCTTGCCATGGAAGCAATCCTTCAGCCACATTGTGAAGACGGAGATGTTGCCTGTCGTATCCAGGCGCTTGAGCAAATCATAATTGCTGCTTAGAAAATCAAAATACTCAGAGACAAGCTGCCTTATTGCTATATACTGTCCTCTGATGCAATCAGAGGAGTCTAAAATGCTATCTACGCATTTGTCAAAGTATTTGGCGATCACATCTTCAACTGAATTATAGTTGTTGTAAAACGCCGTTCTGGAAATGCCGGCTTTCTTCGTAAGCTCTGTTACGGAAATCGAGGATAACGGTTTGTTCCGAATAAGCTTTGTCAAGGCGAGAAAAGCGCAATCTTGGGTAAACGATTGCTTGGGATTAGACGGCTGCAAAACGCATCACTCCTATAAAATTTGATATGTCATAACTGATTCTGCATATATTGTAGTTCATTTTATGCATATTTGACAATAGGTAAAATGCTGATATGTGTGCTTTTGTGATTATTGGCGAAGGAGTCGAAACTTGACAAAACGTGAAAAGTGTAACGATTTTTTTGCACGCTATTGCAAACGGTTTCTCGTTAGTGTATAAACAGCTTAAGTTCAGCGGAGTTTTCAGCAACAGCAGTAAAATGTCAAACAAGAAAGGAATAACCCGATTATGGAAGATATGAAGAATGCAATAATATTCACACCTATCCAAATAGGCAATCGTACTTTCAGAAACCGCATTATGATGGCGCCTATGACCTTGTCCATTGAGTCCATGGACGGTACCGTCAGCGAAGAACTCCAGAAGCATTATGTTGAAAGAGCAGAAGGCGGCGTCGGCATCCTTGAAATGGACGCAGTCACTGTTGACCTTGGATATCTTTACAGAGGTCCTACGACCTGCATGGATGATGACAGCTACATAGCTCCCTTTAAAGAGTTTACCGACAAGATACATGCCGCCGGCGGAGCGCTGTTTCCTCAGATCACACATGTCGGCCCTGAGAGCATAATCGGCTACTTTGGCCAGAATCCGCCGGGACCGTCTGTGTATATCAATGACAACGGACACTACACGCGCGAAATCGATAAGGACGAGATTAAGCTTATAATAAAGCAGTACGGCGAAGCCTGCAAGCGTGCCGAGCAGGCAGGCTGCGATGGTATCGCTCTGCATTGCGGACATGCATACATGATGCCTGGCTCGTTCCTGTCTCCTCTGCGTAACTTCCGCAGCGACGAGTACGGCGGAAATATTGACAACCGCTCGCGCTTTGTCTGCGAGGTCATCGACGAGATCCGCAGAAACGTATCTCCCGGCTTTCCTATCATCATGCGCGTTTCCGGCTCTGAGCGCTACCCCGGCGGCAACACTCTGGACGACATGCTTTACATACTCCCCAAAATCGTTGCTCACGGCATTGACGCGCTTGAGATTTCGGGCGGCACTCAGTATGAGGCTCCCTGGACCATTATCCCCAGCCACGGAGAGCCTCGCGGCGTGAACGTTAAGGAAGCTACCGAGATAAAGAAGGTAGTTGATGTTCCTGTCTTTGTAGTAGGTAAGATCGAGTCCGTGGTTTACGGTGCGGAACTTGTTGAGCGCGGCCTTGTTGACGGCATCACCCTTGGCCGTCCTCTCCTCGCTGACCCTGATATTGTCAATAAAACCTATGAGGGCAGGCTTGAGGATATAGCACCCTGTGCCTCCTGCTGCGGCGGCTGTGTCGGCGCACGTAACGCGGAGGATCAGGTGGCAAAGTGCAATATCAATCCTCGTCTGGGTCGTGAGAGCCGGTTTGGCAGAGATCTCGGTAAGGCCGAAAAGAGCAAGAAGGTCCTTGTTATCGGCGCAGGCCCCGGCGGTCTGATGGCAGCAAAGGTTGCGGCCGAGCGCGGACATAAGGTCACCGTTTGGGAGAAAGCACACACCTGCGGCGGCCAGGTTAATATGGCAGCCAAGGCTCCCGGCAAGCAGGACGATATGAAGTGGATACAGTATCTGCTGGTTCAGTGCAGAAAGCTTGGCGTAGAGCTCGTAAACGACAAGGAGGCCACTGTTGAGGCAGTCAAGGAGTTTGCTCCCGAGGCAGCTATCATTGCGACCGGCGCAGTACCGTTCATCCCCGACATTCCCGGAATTACCGAGCACGAAATCGTCACTGCTCAGGACTTCCTAACCGGAAAGCATCCGATCGTTGAAGGCAAAGTTTGTATTCTCGGCGGCGGCATTGTCGCTCTTGAGACGGCAGAGGTCGTTCAGCAGTTCCACCGTTATCAGGGCCATGATGATCTTAACATGGATATCGTTGAAATGCTGCCCACCATGGCGAAGGATCTGGCTGCAAATATAAGAGAGCCTATGATGCGCCGACTGAAGTCTCATGGCTTTGGTATGTACACAAACACAAAGGTCCTCGAATATCGCGGCAATACTATACTCGTTGAGAAGGCCGACGGTACTCAGCTCGAGATGGGTCCCTACGACCACATCCTGTTCTCCATGGGCACCAAGCCCTATAACACTCTCAGCGAGGAGCTGGAGAAGATAGTTCCCGAAGTGAAGGTTATCGGCGACGCACATAAGGCAAGCCTGATCGTTTGGGCAACCCGCGCTGGCTTCGACGCCGCTATGGAACTGTAAGCTATCCATAAAGGAAAAAGTTAAATAATTAATATTATAACGAAAGGAGATTAGACTAATGACTTTAGAAGAAAGAGTGCAGCGCCTTGAGGATATTCAGGAAATTACTTACCTTCTGGGAAAGTATTTCAACAACCTGGATATACATAACTGGGAGGCAGTTGCCGAAACCTTCGACATTGATGTTCATACTGAGTACTGCGACGGCTTCATGGTTTATGAAGGCCGTGAGGATGCTGTCGGTTTTCTGGAAAGCTGCATGCTTCCCGAGCAGATTTCGACCCATCTGGGCCACTGCTTCCAGATCGATATAATCGATGCAACACATGCCAAGGCAAAGGTTTACCTCGAAGATCACCTTATTAATTTCTTGGGTCATACAAATCAGCACGGTACTGCTCTGTATGACGATGAGTTTATTAAGCGTGACGGTAAGTGGTATATCAGCAAGATCGGCTACGAGCGCATCTACGAAGAGCAGTATGCACGCAACGAGTATAACAGCGGCCATATCGGTAACGTTCAGTATCTGAAGAAAGCCGGATACGATGTGGACGAGATGCAGAAGAGGTAAGTCATGGCTTGCGTATCTGTTATAACCGGCGGCACAGGCGGAATGGGCATCGAAATAGCCAAACGCCTTGCCAAAAATACTAAAATACTGCTTTGCGGCAGACGTGAGAGCAAGCTGGCTGAGGCAAAAGCAGCTCTGAAGGACTGCGAAAACGTAGAGTATGCCGTAATGGACGTTGTTAACAGGGACGACATTAAGGCAGCAGTTGAAAAAGCCCGCGAAATGGGCGAGGTCAAAAACGTCATTCATGCTGCCGGAGTAAATGAATTTACAAATGGCAAGCCGAATGACCCCGGCTTTATTCTTGAAAACAATATCAAAGGTGCTCAGTACATTGCCGAAGCATTTCTGCCTATTATCTGCGAAGGCGGAAGCTACCTTAACATTGCTTCAATGTCAAGCTACTATAACCCCCTCCCCGATTATATCGATGCATTTGTTGAAGCTATGGGCGGAAATTTTGAGCCGGTTAAGGAAAAGGTCGGCAGTAAGAGCGATAAAGCCTATGCAGTGTCAAAGATGTTTGTCCGATGGTATACGCTTAGCAGCATTCAACGCGCTGCAGCTCGAGGCGCTCGTATCAACAGTATAAGCCCCGGTCTCATTTGGACTCCGATGGCCAAAGAATTTGAGGATGTTATCCCCGGTTCAATGACCGCTTACGCCACCACTCTACCGGTTCCGCGTATGGGCGAGGCTTCCGAGATAGCTGATTTAGTCGAACAGCTTTGTGATAACGGATATATCAACGGCTGCGACATCCTTATCGATGGCGGCAATATCGGAAACCTGACCTTTGAACAGTTTGATGAATTTTAAACTGAATGCATTCTACTAAAAACTACAGGAAGGAAATAAAGTGATGGCAAAAGTATCCGTTATAACCGGCGGCGCCGGCGGAATAGGTATCGAAACAGTTAAGCTTTTAGCCAAGGAAGCGTCAGTCTTGGTAGTAGACTTCCAAGAGGAGCGCATCGCGATTGCTAAGGAAGAGCTTAAGCACTTAGACAATGTCGAGTACATTTGCGCAGACGTATCTAAAATTGAGGACGCTGAAAAAGTTGGAGCAAAGGCACGTGAGATGGGAGAAGTTCTGCATGTCATTCATGCAGCTGCCATCAATGAAGCCTTTATCGACTACCGTCCGAGCGCAACTGAGATCATCACCAATAATGTGGGTGGGGCAATTAATATGGGCAGAGTGTTTTTCCCGCTCGTCGGCGAAGGCAGCTGCTATCTGAATGTTGCTTCAATGTCCAGCTATTATGCCGATTATACTCTGCTGGTTGATCAGTATAAAGCGGCACTAAACGATGATTTCCAGCCGCTTATCGATGCGTGCGGCGGCGAGATAAACGGCACCGAGGCGTACAGTGTTTCCAAGCGCTTTACCCGCTGGTATACCATGGCCAATATTGACCGCATGAGTGAAAAAGGTGCGCGTATAGTCAGCATCAGTCCGGGCCTGATCTGGACTCCGATGCCCCAAGCTGTTGAAAAGCTCATGCCTGGTGTCATAACCGGCTTTGCCTGCACCTGCCCGGTCGAAGGGCGCATGGGAAAACCTGAAGAGGCTGCGGAGCTCATAGACTTTATGCTCCACGCCAAGTACATAAACGGTGAGGACGTCCTTATTGACGGTGGTATGCTCAACCACTGCAATATCGAGCAGCTCGACGACTGATGCACAGCAGAGTTAAATTGACTGCCTGCACCGACAACTATTAAAAAACCGGGCGCTGCCCCATAATTTATTAAATTTACATTTAGGAGGAAACAAAAATGGCATTTTCCGTAAACGACAAAGTTAAGAAGCTCGTCAGCGATCCCCGCGCAAAGGCAGTGCTTGTTAAGCACCATCCTGCGCTGGTTGCCGACCCCACTTTCCCGATGACCTATGGCATGTCCTTTAAGTCTCTCGCAGCCTTCCCCCAGGTAGGCATGGGACAGGAAATGCTCGATGCGATCGAGGCAGATCTCCAGGCCATCGGTGACTGATTAGTTTGTTATAAAACTGTTCTGCAACATAAGTTTTTACTAAAAAATCTATAGGAGGAAACAAAAATGGCATTTTCCGTAAACGACAAAGTTAAGAAGCTCGTCAGCGATCCCCGCGCAAAGGCAGTGCTTGTTAAGCACCATCCTGCGCTGGTTGCCGACCCCACTTTCCCGATGACCTATGGCATGTCCTTTAAGTCTCTCGCAGCCTTCCCTCAGGTAGGCATGGGACAGGAAATGCTCGATGCGATCGAGGCAGATCTCCAGGCTATCGGCGACTAATACAAGCAAGCGGTGCGTGCCGTAACACGAATTAAAGCGGGTTCGGCACGCCCGTTTTCTATCAGAATTGAGAAAACTTTAACTAAGGAGACCGACATGGCAACTTTTAATATACCCTTTAACGAAGAGTTCAGAGGCTGGGTCATCGAGGTCATCAAAAATGTGAGACGTCAGCAGTATACTCCTGAACTTCTTTGTGAACACCAGAAGATACTCGAATGTATGTACTTCTACTGGTGGAGCATGGATATGAAAAAAGAGGAGTACGCAACAGAACTCTTCGCAGATGATTTTCAGTATTGGAATGGCAATCCCGGAACTACGGACAAGAGGGAACAGGCTCTTGTTTCAAAGTGGTGTAATCGTGTCATGCAGACAATGCACATGGGGCATCAGCCCATGATATGGTTTATTGACAGTGATCATGCACGTGGAGTTTTTCAATATGAAGACCATATGTGCTACTTTGATGATGCCGAGACCTGCGAGGGCTGGGCAGTCTATTGTGAGGACTTTGTTAAGGAAAACGGTGTATGGCGTATTAGCCGTCACCGTATGGCTTATCGCCAAATGGACGGTTTTTATCGCGATCCTATCCCACCTGAGTCATGGGTGCCCGAGGATTGGGAAGAACCTACATATTAAATAGGAGATTAGAGAATTATGAAGAAAAGTAAACATCCGGCATGGCGGATGCTTTTAGCTGCATGTCTGCTTATTGCCGGCGGCCAAGGCATTTTATCCAATACGCAGGGTATCTTTATAGCTTCTGTTTGCGCTGAGCAGGGCTTTGGCACCGGTGCATTCAGCGGATATGTTTCGGTCAGCTCCGCGGCTATGATGGTGGCTATGGTTTTTGCGGGCAAAATAGTTAAAAAGCTCCCCTTCCGACCGCTCCTTATTGTGTGCTCGGTAGTTGCCTGTGCACTGTTTATGAGCTATGCTCTGTACTCGGCACTCTGGTGCTGGTATGTTGTCGGCATCATTTATGCTTTTGCAATGGCAATTCCGTTTTATATGGCAGGTCCGATGCTCATAACTAATTGGTTTGTAAAAAAGCAGGGACTGGCAATGGGCATAATGATGTCAATGACGGGTATCTTTGGCGCTATATTCAGCATTGTCGGCGGCATTGTGATTAAATCGGCGGGATATCATGTCGCGTATGTAGTACTTGGAGCATCTGCACTGGTTCTTGAACTTATTGGCTCGTTTATCGCTGTAGCTCATCCTTCGATGAAGGGCCTGAAGGCATATGGTGCAGAGGAAACAGAAGACGAAGCTGCGTCAGAAATTACAGATCCCGCAGCTGAATCCGGCGTTCCTGCGGGTACAGCACTCAAGTCCCCTGCATTCATTTTGTGCTACATATCCATGTTCTTCCTCATTTTCCTGGCATGCTTTGCACAGATGCTGCCCACATTCGGAGTCAGCCTCGGTTATGACATCACTTTCAGCTCCTCCTTGGCCAGCTTCTACATGATAGGTACTCTGATCGGCTCGTTTGCGTTTGGCGCATTCAACGATAAGATCGGCGCAGAAAAAACCACCATTCTCGCGCTGGTTCTGCTTGCATTCTCTGCTGTTGGCGCAGTTTTGACCGGTAAAATTTTGATCGGACTGATTGCCTGCATTATCATAATGGGATTTGCCGGATCTTCCGGCGGTACGCAGCCCGCGGTCTTACCCAGCAAACTGTTTGGTAAGAAGGATTATGCGTCAATTTATGGCGTTGTACAGACTTCCGCTGCACTGTCGGCAATGGTAGCAATGCCGATTTACGGGTTGATTTATGATATAACAAAGAGCTTGTCTCTCGGCTTATTCGGAGCAGCTGCATTCTGTATTGTTGGTGTGTTCTGCATAATAGGCGCATTCAAAAATGCCTCTAAACTCCCGTGGGAACCCGCCTCTGAAAAAATATCTAAGTAATTATAAATCGTTTATATTACGAGCGGATGCGTGATATCAAATGTATTTGAATCTTGTATCTACAGTCGTATGCTTCCCCCCCCCACTCTCGCATAAAAATGCGAGAAAAAAACCGCATCGGCCGTCCCGAAAGGGGCGACTGATGTGGTTTTTTGCTTTTTTTCAAAAGTCACTTTATTTTTTCATCGCAGGGTGTAATATAGATGTGAACGAATTAGCGTAAGCTAACTTTAAGGAGACAGCATTACTGAAAAGACATTTAAAATAAGCGGGATGCACTGCGCGGCCTGCTCCTCGAGCCTTAAAAAATTCATGAGCCGGCAGGAGGGAGTGCAGAGCGTTTCCGTAAATCTAACGACGGAAAAAATGGACGTCGTCTATGACGATAGGCTCGACGCCGACAAGATATGCGAGCTCGTCTCGCGCCTGAGCTTCGGCGCGCAGGAGTATATCTCTGCCGATGCGCTCGCGGCGCAGCGGCGCAAAAGGGAGGACGCGCAGAAGCTCGCGGAGCTCAACGGCGTTAAAAAGCGCGTCATACTGTGCGTGATTTTTGCCCTGCCGATTTTATATGTGTCCATGGGACACATGGCAGGACTTCCGCTGCCGAGCTTCATGTCGCCGCATCACGCGCCGCTCACCTTTGCGCTCGTGCAGCTGGCCTTGACTCTGCCCATCGTCATCGGCGGGCTCAGCTTCTACATAAACGGCTTCGGTAGCCTTGTGAAGGGCCACCCCAACATGGACACGCTCGTTGCCGTCGGTACGGTTTCGGCACTCCTGTACGGCATCTACGCCGCGGTCAAGATTGCGCTCGGCGACATGAGCTACGCGGAAAACCTGTTTTTCGAAAGCGCGGCGGTAGTAATAACGCTCGTCATGCTCGGAAAATACCTCGAGGCGCGCAGCAGCCGCATACCAATTTACCCGCAAAGTCCGTCTTGCCTGTATAGATACCCTTGCGCTCTTGGTGCTGCACCTTGCTTTCAAGTACGCTCTGCGCTTTCTCAAAGGTTTCCATATCAATAATGGCAGGTACTTTGTCCGTTTCAAATATCACGGCATTTCCTGTTTCTCTTGTAGGGTGCTTCTCAAAAATTGCGCCATTGGTGAACTTGTTCCGCACCCCTCGCCCCGTATAGGTTTCATTCCGCAGCATGATTAAAAGGCTTCTGCCGCTGAACGGCTTACCCTGTCTTGTGAATATGCCGTGTTCGGTCAAATACTCGCCGATGCGCTGAACGCCCATATTCTTGTTCGCATACAGGTCAAATATCAGCCGCACGATCTCCGCTTCGTCCTCCAGCACTTCCAGCCTGTTTTCGGGCTTTGGATAGTATTTGTAGCCGTAAATGCCGTTGTGAGAGTGAATGTTGCCCCGCTTGATGCCCTCTTTAATTTCAAACCTCACTCTCTCGCTTTTTTCTCTGCTTTCGCCCTCTGCGATTGCCAAGTAGATGTTTACAATGATATTTTCGCCATTGTTTTCCGTTGACACGCCAGACGAAACAAAGTCTACAAACACACCGTTTTTCTTTAAGGTCTTTAGCAGCATATCAGCACTGACATTTCGTGCAAAGCGGCTTGCGTTTTTTACCAATATGCGGTTAAACTTCGGCTTGTCAATAATCCTATACAAATCACCGTCAATATGGCGTTTGTCAATGCCAGCGTCCAATATCATTTTATTAAAGCCGGGGCGAGATAGCTTTGTGCCGCTTGTTCCTCTGTCACGGTAAATCTCTACAAGCTCGTAACCTGCCCTTTCCCCAAACTCCCGCTCAAAAAAGCGTATCAGGTTGTTATAAGAGTCTAATTGCTCGTCCTCTTTTGTGCTGACCCGACAATAGGCGCACACCTTTACACGCTCAACCGCCTGTTCCATTGTCTACCTCCATGTTAGAAAAGATAAGCCGCTCTCATACGTTCGAGAGCGGCTTGTCTGCTGATTGCTTTATCCGACCGATGCGCTGGCTAATGCTTCGCTTTGCTTTTGAGCGTCATAAAGTCCACTAACTATGTCAGCGGTCTTTGTATAGCCGTTGTCTGCAATCACTTCGCCATCGAAAACAGCATACGCAACCGTACTTGTGTCGGCAAAGTAGATAAGTGTAAATTCACTTCTAATTTGAGCACCGAAAGAGTTTTGAGCGTCTACATAGGACTGAACAGCTACATAATACTGATTTCGTCCAAAACTCCACCCATTCGTGATACTCGGGAAGTCGGCGCTTTTAGGTGCTTTTAATAGCTGCTTTACATTCTCCTGCGTCCAATACTGATAATCCGACTTATCCGAAATTGACATAGGCAAGTACCATTCTTCGTAGAAGGACATATCATAAGTAACTTGCAGATAACCAAAAGTATCTCCGTCAATCTGTTCTGCGCGGAAATCGTCAATGCCGTCGGCGGGGCAGCGGTAGCGCAAGGCAACATCAGTATTTGCGACTGTAACGCAGTTCTCGCCCTTTTCGATACCAAACTCCGCTAAAATCGCGTCACCGTCAGTAAAGGGTTAGAGTACGCTTATCCAATTACAGTCGGAGACAATGTATGGATTGGCGCAGTGGTTCAGGTAATGCCCGGTGTCACGATCGGAAGTAATGTTGTCATTGGCGGCGGCAGCGTTGTTGTCAAAGATATTCCGAGCGATTCGGTAGCGGTAGGTGATCCCTGTAAAGTCATTCGAGCGATCACAGAAGAAGATAAGAAAACCTGTTGGGATAGATAATTCTCAGCTTGCAAACATCTGCCCCAAAACGCAAAATGCCCCGCACCATGCGCGCCAAGTAACATTAGCCCTGTGCTGCGTATTGAACGCGGCACAGGGCTTTTTCCGTTTCTGGCGGTTTTGGGCGGCATATTCGATGCCCTGCATGCAGGGCACACCTTAAAGTGGAAATCCAGACTTTGCAGCAGGAAATCGAAGTACAGGAACGACAGATTGAAAACTTGGAGCAGTTTATCCAGCGGGTACGCAAATACGAGGATTTGGACGAGCAAACCCCGTATGCGCTGCGGGAGCTTGTCAAGGCGATCTACGTTGAAGCCCCGGACAAGTCCGGCGGCAAGGGGCATCAGGGCATCCGCATTTCCTATGACCTTGTGGGCTTTATTCCTGTGGAAGAACTGCTGAAACAGGAAACGGCGTGACCGAAGCCACGCCGTTCCTGAGAAAATACGATATTATTTTCTTATGACCTCCGTCCATTTCATCGCCGTGGCCTGCGCGGCTAACATCGCGCTGGACTATCTTTTCATGGGGGCAATGCACCTCGGCCCGGCAGGCGCCGCGCTCGGCACGACGATCGCGCAGGCGATAAGCGTAATTGTCGCGCTCATCGCCATCCGCCGCCATAAGAGCATCACGCTTTCAAAAAGCGACCTGCGCCCGCAGCGCGGCGTCATGGGTCAGATACTGTCCATCGGTGTGCCGGTTTCGCTTCAGGACGGGCTTATTCAGATCGCCTTCATTATCATAACGGTCATTGCAAACCGCCGTGGGCTCACTGATGCCGCAGCCGTCGGCATAGTCGAAAAGATCATAAGCTTTCTGTTCCTTGTGCCCTCGTCGATGCTCTCGACGGTGTCGGCGCTCGGCGCGCAGAATCTCGGAGCGGGAAAGCCGGAGCGTGCGAAGAAAACACTGTGGTACGCAATTGCAATAGCCGCCGGCTTCGGCGTGCTTATAAGCATCCTCATTCAATTTATAGCCGAGCCCGTCGTAGGGCTGTTCACGCCCGATGAAAGCGTCATCACAGCAGGAGGGCAGTATCTGCGCGGCTATATCCTCGACTGCGCCTTTGCCGGAGTCCACTTCTGCTTCAGCGGTTATTTCTGCGCATGCGGAATGTCGATAATCTCGTTTATCCACAACATAGCGGGCGTTGCGCTCGTGCGCGTTCCGGGCGCATATATCATGTCTAAGATGTTCCCGGCGACGCTGCTGCCGATGGGCCTTGCAACGGCGGCAGGCTCGCTTTTGCAGGTCATGATCTGCGTCATTGCCTACAGGCTGATAACGAAAAAAGAAAAATCCCGCGTCGTCTGACGCGGGATTAAGTCTGTAATTTTAAATTACTTAATGCCGTACTTCCTGTTGAACTTATCAACGCGGCCGCTGGTATCGACCAGCTTCTGCTTGCCTGTATAGAAGGGGTGGCACTTCGAGCAGATCTCGACGGTGATGCCGGGGCGGGTCGAGCCGGTCTCGATGGTGGCGCCGCAGGCGCACTTTATAACGGTGGGCTGGTAGTTAGGATGGATTCCTGCCTTCATTGTTCATATCTCCTCGTCATAGGCTGTCTTGAGCATGCAAAACGCATGGTTACAAGACGCAAAGCTAATTGTAGCACAGGTATCTCTTAATTGCAAGAGTTTTTAGAGGCGTTTTGGCGCTTTTGATCATGCTTGCTGCGGCCGCCCGGTTCGAAAGGGCGATGATCAACAGTCTGCCCTTACGATTTCGCCGGAATAGAGAAAATACAGCACGCACTCGCGCACGGGCCTGCCTGTCGTGCGCTGCGCGGCATAGGCGTAGGCCTCCAGCTGCTTTGCGTAGCTCCTCGCCCTCTCGAGGGCCTCGCCGCCGCGAACACGGTCTGTCTTGTAGTCGATGATCGTTATTTCGCCGTTTTCCTCGATCATGCAGTCGATAACGCCCTGCAAAAGCACGCTCTCGCCCTCGCCGCCGGGGAAGAGCTTTTCCGCCGGACACAGCAGCGAAAATTTAAACTCGCGCCATAGCCTGCCGGCGGTCATTATGCGCCGCCCGATGGGGGAGGCGAACAGCCGCAGGATGCAGCCGAGATCGACGCTTTCTGCCTGCCGGGGCGTAAGGAATTTCTGCTCTGTCAGGCGTGAAAGCTCCTCGCGCAAGGCAGTCTCCGAGCCTGTTTTGGCGTAGTCGATGTGCTGCAAAAGCGTATGCGCCGCCGAGCCGCGCTGCGTCGGCGTGAGCGGGCGGTCATCCCCCAATCGCGGCGTGCGAAAGCGCGATTGCGATTTGGGCGCTATGCTCGCGGCCTCCCCGTCGCCGGGCTCAAGATGCTTCAGCTCCGTTGCAGTGACCTTTGAGGGCAGGTGCGCCGCCGCCTCATGAGGATACGAAAACGCAAGGCTTCGGCGCAGCCTTTCGACAAGCGCCGCGTCGGGCGCGGCGTGAGGAAGCTCAGTCTCGTCATCCTGCGCGGCGGCGGCCTCGGCCGCGCTTACAAGCGAGAGCTTGAAGGTATCCCCGCCGGAGCACAGCTGCGCGTAGATCATCCAGTCGGCCATGCTCTGCGCACCTATGAGCACCTCCGGTGACATGGGGCTCGTGCATTGCAGCATCATGCTCTGCATTTTTTTCTCGGGGTCCTTTACCGCCGCCGTGACAAAAAGCCGCTCACGGGCTCTCGTGAGCGCGACGTATAAAAGGCGCATTTCCTCCGACAGCATTTCGCGCCTTAGACGCTGCTTTATCGCGTTTCGCGCAAGGCCGGGGTATTCGAGCCTGCGGGAGGCGTCGTATACCTTCGCACCGAGACCGAGCTCCGGGTGAATGAGCACGGTCTGCTTTAAGTCCGCGTCGTTAAAGCGGCGCGAGGTGTCGCACAAAAACACGACGGGGAATTCAAGACCCTTTGACTTGTGTATTGTCATTATCCTTACCGCGTCATCGGCTCCGGCAGCGCCCATATCGCCTCCGCGCCCGGCAAGCTGATGCAGCCATCGGCAGAAGCGGTGCAGTCCGCGAAAGCCGCCCGCGGCAAAGCGCCCGGATAATTCGAGCATCATGTGCAGGTTTGCCAGTCTTTGCGGCGCATCCTGCATGGCGGCGCACTTGGCCGTAAGGTCGAGCTCGTTATAGATAAACGTGAGCAGCTCGTCCACCGGCGCATCCGTCGAGCGAGAGCGGAGCTTGTTGAGCGTTTCGAGAAACACCGCGCATTTTTCGTTTGTCTCGGCGGCCTTTTTCAGCGCCGTGTAGAAGTCTCCTTCGCGGTCACAAAGGCGTATCCCGGTCAGCTCGTCGGCCGTGAAGCCGAAAACGCTTGAGCGCAGTACGGCGATGAGAGCAACGTCCTGATGCGGATTGTCGAGGATCGCAAGAAGACTCATGAGCGAGGTTATCTCCGTTGCGGCAAAGAAGCTTCCGCCCTGACCGGCGGCGACGGGTATGCCGCGCAAAATAAGCTCACGGCGGTATGTTTCGCCGACTGAGTTTGCCGAGCGCATCAAAAGCGCGATATCGCCGTAGCCGAGCGCACGGCCGGACACCGTCATGCCCGATGCCATGAGCTTAAGAATCTTGTCGGCGACGACGGCGGCCTCCTTCTCGGTCTTGTCGCGCAGATCCTCCTCGTCGCTTTTAACGTCGATGAGTATGAGCTCGGGCGCGCACCCTGAGTCATCATACACGCCGCCGCAGCGCAGAAGCGCGTTCTCGTCGTAGTCGATCTCGCCGAGCTTTTTCGACATGCAGGCGGAAAAAACGACGTTTATGCCGTCGATGACCTCCCGGCGCGAGCGGAAGTTCTCCTGAAGCATGATCTTCACGGGCTCATTTTCGGCAGCGTCGGATAAAAACGCGTATTTTTCGTATTTTTCGGTGAATATCAGGGGGTCTGCCAGGCGGAAGCGGTAGATCGACTGCTTTACGTCGCCGACCATGAACAGGTTTTCGCCGTTTTTCGACAGGGCTCGGAAGATATCGTCCTGCACGCGGTTTACGTCCTGATACTCATCGACCATGATCTCGCAAAAGCGCCGAGAGGTTTCCCGTGCAAGTTCGGTGGGGCTGCCGTCCTCGTTTGTCAGAAGCTGCGCCGTCAGATGCTCAAGATCGGCAAAATCGACCTCGGCTCTCCGGCGCTTTTCGGCGGCGTAGGCTCTGTCAAAGCGCAGCGTCAGCTCGATAAGAGCTCTCATCGCCGGAGCTGTTTTATGCATGTCGGCGATAAGCTTTTCGCTGCTCGCCGAGAGAAGCTTATCGTATTTCGCGCAGCTTTTTTTGCACAGCTCGCGCACGGCCTTCGTATACTCCTTAAGCTCGGGATCGGGCGGATTCGTGATCGTTCCGAGCCTCGGGAAACTTATGGGCAGCGCCTGCCGCGCCCTGTCCCAGCCGAGAGAGCAGGCGCGGGCAAAGTTATGCAGGGAAAGTGCCGTTTCGGCAAAGCCGGGGCCGTATTTTGCCGCAACAACGGCGTCATTTGCCGCAAGAGCGCACATCTCGTCCATCCTCTGCGCCCAGTAGAGCGCATCGTCGCGCATGCCTTCAAGCATCTGCGCACCCCAGACCGTGCGCCCGGCATCGGTCTCCGCCGGCTCGAGAGCCTCAAGCTGCTGCCTCAGCCATAGCTCGGGCCGCGCATGACTCTGTGTTTTCCGGTGGAGCTCAAGAACGGTGTCGGCAAGGCGCTTATCGTCGCGTCCCGCGCCCACGGTGTCGGACAGCAGACGGAAATTTTCATCGGGAGCCTCATAGCAGGCGTCCAGAACGCGCTGGATAACGCGCTGCTTTATCGCCTCGGCTCTGTCCTCCTCGATGACCCGAAACTCCGGCGAAAGCTGCGCTGCGTGGCAATGCTCGCGCAGAAAGCTCTGACAGAACGAGTCGATCGTACCTATCTGCGCCTTGGCGCACAGAGCGCTCTGGCGGCGCAGACGGCGGTTATCGGGGTCAACGGCCAGACGCTCGGATATCTCGTCGAGTATGCGGCCTTTAAGCTCCGCGGCGGCGGCCTTGGTAAAGGTTATGACAAGAAAGCTGTCGATGTCCGCATCGCTGTCTATGCGCCGCAGGAGCCTCTCGGTCAGAACTCTCGTCTTGCCGCTTCCCGCCGCCGCCGAGACGAGCACGGCCCGTCCCGATTCCTCTATCGCAGATCTCTGCGCACTTGTCGGCTCAAATCTCGCCATCGATTTTGCCTCCCTCCAACACGTTCCACACCTTTGTTGCCTTCAGGTGAGGCGTTATTCTCATGCTCTCGCCGTTTTCGCCGTCGCGGAAGCGGCAGGCGTCGAAATAGTCGCAGTTTGTGCACGCGGTCTCCTGCTGGCCGGCGTAGTACGGGTCGGCCGCAATACTGCCGCTTCTTAGCTCCGAGGCCATTTCGCTCAGCGTTTTGTCTATGTGTCTTGCCAGAACTCCGAGCCGCTCTGCCGAGACGAGCGCATCGCCGTCGGCGCCGGATTTTTTGAACGTGACCGGGATGTACCGCGGCGTTTCGGAATGCTCCATCGCGGCGATGACCTCGGGGTCATTGAGTATCAGTCCGCTGCGGCGCAGGCTTGCGCCGCGCTTTTTCTTAAGCTCCTCGTCGCTCAGGTCAAAATCGCTTTTTGTTACTTCGTCTCGCGCCGGAACGTACAGCACTCCGGCAGGGACGATCTCATGACCGTACAGCTCATGTCCGTTTTCGCCCAGCGAAAACAGGTACAGCAGCATCTGAAGATTCATGCCGTACAGCACGTCCGAAAGCTCGAAATTTTTGCGTCCGGTCTTATAGTCGACAATGCGCAGATAGAGCTTGCCCTCATGCAGCCAGCCGTCAACGCGGTCGGCGATTCCGGTCAGGACGAGCTTATCCTCACCGTCGCCGAGCTCCAGCGGTGGCAGCTCAGGCGTGTGCGCAAAGTCGAGCTCGAACGACAGCGGCTCGAAATCGCTGCGGCGCAGCTCGTCGGCAAGATCGAGAGCTATCTGATGCACGCTGCTTATAAGGCGGCGGAACAGGTATTCAAAGCGCTTGCTCTTATCGCGGAAATCATTGAGCTCGCGCCTTATGTATTCCGAAACGTACTTGTCGCACAGTGCGCGCACCGTCTCGTCGCCGATGCTTTTATAGCCGCCCATGGAGACCGCCTCGCGTGTGACCTGCTCCAGGATCCGGTGCACGAAGGTTCCCAGCTCCGGTGCCGTGAAGCCCGCAGGCTCGTGCGGCCTTGCCTTGAGCGCGTACTGCATGAAGTAGGCAAAGCGGCAGGAGGCGAATTTGTCGATCCTCGACGCGGAAAGGCGCAGTCTTTCGCCGTACAGCGCCCTTACCGATGCACGCGACAGTCTGCCCCGGCTGAGGCTTGCCGCAAGCTCAAGCTCGCGCAGCCGCCCGGGCTCGGATTCCTTGAAATATTCCGCCGCGCTTGCCGCCGCCGTGCCGCCGCCGTGCAGCGACTGCGCTGCAAGCTCCAGAGCGGGAGAACGGGCCGACAGACGGGCACTGTCGATATCAAAGGGCTCGGCGTCGATATCAAATATTGCCCTTGCCCTGTTCACAACGAAGGCCGGGCGCTGCTGCACTCCGCCCGTGCCGCTGAGCGCATAGCAGAATGTGAGGCTTTCCGACGGCAGGGTAAGGCAATTATACACCGTCGAGAACGCACGCCACAGCTCGCTGTCGCCCATGCCGCCGAGGTCGATGTCCATTTCAAGAAGCCTCTTTCGCTCGTCGGAGGAGAACACGCCCGTGTCGGTATCCGTTCCGGGGATGCGATCATCCGTCGCGCCGAGAACGATGAGATGTTTTATATTGCGCCGTCTCATGCGGTCTGTTTCGCCGGCAGTTACGCAGTCGAGCGAAACGGGGATTGTACCGATATCGTAGCGCGAGAGAATCAGAGTAAAGAGCCTGCCGAAGTATTCGGCATCGGCCTGCGTATCACCGAGGATGGCCGCGCACTGCTCGAGCGCCGTGACCGTTATGTCCCAAAGCCGTGCACATTCGCTCGCCTCGGTATCGCGGTGCGCGGCTGCAAGCTCATCGGCTCGCGCCTGCAAGCTCTCCGCAAGACCGAGTTCGTCAAAAAGCGCGGCGAGCGCACGGGCCTGCTCCGATGCGGTGAGCGCGGCGCTCGCACGCTCTGAAAAGCGCATGAGCGGAGCTCTTGCCGTCTCGCGCAGAAGATTTATGCGCTCAAGCGTCAGGGTCGAGCGCTCGTCAAATTCCTTTCCATAGCCGTCGGGATGCAGCGTCCAGGGCTCGTGCCTTGTCCAGGCCGAGCCGTGCAATTGCCAGGTGAAGACGTAGTTTTCAAGCTCGTCGCACTCATCAATGTCAAGTCCGCCGAAGCCCGTGCGCAGGTATTCGAACACGTCGTCGGCCTCCCAGCCGCCGAGGATGATCTCATACGCTGCCGAAATGAGCGAGGGCAGCGGCTTTGAGAGCATGTCGGCCTTGCGTGCGGTGTAGACCGGTACGCCGTAGCGCGAGAACGCCGACTCCAGCAGCAGACGGTAATCGTCAAAGCCCTTTGCGCACACGGCGATATCGCGCCAGCGGCAGCCGCAGTCACGAACGAGACGCAGAGCCTCTGACGCGGCAAGCTCGCATTCGGTGTTCATGTCGGGCGCGGTGACTATCCTGATGCAGCCGTCGGGGTCTGATTTCTCGACGGCGCGGCAGCTGAACATATTTTCCGCAAAGACGGACAGCGGGCGGCGCTTCGTGCTTTCGCCGGTCCACCGTGTTTTTTCGGTTTCGATTCCGTTATCCGCGGCAAAGCGCAGAAGTGCAGAGGCAGTTATCCTGCCGAGAGCGAACACCTCGCTGCCTTCGCCGAGCTCATCGCAGCTCAGGCACACGGTAAGATACGCGCCGGAGAGCATCAACGCTTCAAGAACGCGCCGCTCCTGCGCCGTGAAATCGGTGAAGCCGTCGACGAAAACGTGTGTGTCTGCGCCGATAGACGAGCGCTCTATCTGCCCGGCCAGCACACTCAGCCGGTCGGCGGGATCGGCTGAGCCGTTTGCGACAACACCGTCGTAGGCCTCAAGTATGAGACCGAGGTCAAAAAGCTTGTCACCAAGCGCACCCTCGCAGCTATCGGCCGCCGCGAGCAGCTGCTCGCTCGTAACACAAGCGCTTTTGAGCTCGTCTACAGCGCCCAGCAGCATCGTCTGTATTTCGGCTCTGTGCCGCGCCGCGCCGTAAACGCGCAGCCGCGAATACAAACCATCGGCCGCCAGTGCCATGCACAAAAGCCTGCCGCCCTTATCGAGAAACTCCTCCGCCGTGCCGCCGCATTCGGCGCTCACCTCGCGCGCAAGTCCCGTGAACGACAGAACCTCCGCATACAGCGACAGTCCGTCGCCGCACACGCTGCAAAGCTCGCGCTCGGCCTCATGGCTGTACTGCTCCGGAACGAGCAGGATGCAGCGCACCTTGCTGCCTTCACTGCGGCGTATCTCGTCCATGATCGCCGCACTTTTTCCCGTGCCCGCTTCACCGTATAATATTCTGAGCATCCCGTCACCGCCTTGATAGTGATACCTTATTATATCTCTCCGCGGTTGAGCGGTCAACCGCGGAGAGCAGATAGCCAAATGTGTGCGCAAGGCGCACGGATTTGAATTTCACCTCATTCGTCAGCCTTCGGCTGACACCTTCCCCTCAAATGGGAAGGCAAGGGTGCAGACAAAGCCTTTGCACCAAATCAGCACAATTTTACGTTGCACGAAACGTTGCGGTTTCCTGCAATGTTTCGACACCGGGACACCGCAATTACCGTATCGGCACAGCCTAAATGCGCCTGCGGAAAAAGCGACCCCTCAGTCAGCTTCGCTGCCAGCTCCCCTTATGCAGGGGAGCCAAGGGGCGCGCTGCAAAAATCTGTACCGCGCCTACGGGAAGCGAAACGCAATGGTTTTTACCATTGTTCCGATACCGGGCGACCGCAATAAACGTATTCGCAGCTGTGTCCGTGCGCTATTAAAAAAGAACGAAAAAAGCTCGCCGTATGGCGAGCTTGTTTCGGGTAATATCAGGTTATTACACAGCGCGGGTGACCTTGCCGCTGCGCAGGCAGCGAGTGCATGCGTAAACGTGCTTGGGACTTCCGTCCACGATCGCCTTGACGCGCTTCACATTGGGCTTCCAAGTACGGTTGGAACGCCTGTGGGAGTGAGACACCTGAATGCCAAAGGCAACGCCCTTGTCGCAAAACTGACATTTTGCCATAAGTTGAAGCACCTCCTTGCTTGTGTTTAGCCGAATGCATTTGCAGACAGCTTATTAATAATAACAGAAGGAGCCTGTAATTGCAAGAAAAATTTTCGGATCATTAAAAATCGTTGCAAATTAATGCATTAGAGGTTAATATTAAATATAGAAATAACTATAGTGAGGAGCACCGCAATGGCGAGCAAATATTCTGTCCTGCTGAAAACCATAGCCAAGGAAAACGGTCTTGAGCCGCTGCACACCTCGGTCGACTATGAAACGCGCCTTTTAACGGTCGCGGACGTGAACCGTCCGGCGCTTCAGCTTGCCGGATTTTATAACTACTTCGATCCCAAAAGACTTCAGATACTCGGCAGGGTCGAGAGCACATATCTTGAGCTCAAGACAGTTGCCGAGCGCCGCAGCTGCTTTGAGGAGCTTATGCGCTATGACATATCGGCACTGGTGATATGCCACGGCGCTTCCGCGTTCCCCGAGTGCCTTGAGATGGCCGAGAAATACGACCGCAACGTGTTCGTAACGCCCGATGACACCTCCGATTTCATGGCCGACGTGATAAGCTCACTGCACACGCATCTTGCTCCGCGAACGACGATGCACGGCGTGCTCGTCGAGGTTCACGGTGAGGGTGTGCTGCTCACGGGAGACTCCGGAATAGGCAAGAGTGAAACGGCGCTTGAGCTCATAAAGCGCGGACACAAGCTCATAGCCGACGACGCCGTGGATATCCGCCGCATAGAGCGCGACAGGCTCGTCGGAACGGCGCCGGAGCTCATACGCTATTACATGGAGCTGCGGGGCATCGGCGTTGTCGATGTGCACCACCTGTACGGTGTGGGAGCGGTAAAGCCAGAGGGCGATATCGACCTTGTGGTGAACCTTGAGGTCTGGGACGACCAGAAGGCCTACGACCGTCTGGGCCTTACAAGCGAGACGCAGGATATTCTCGGCGTAACCGTTCCGAGCGTGACGATCCCCGTGCGCCCGGGCAGGAACCTGGCCGTCATACTTGAGCTTGCCGCGATGAACAACCGCCAGAAGAAAATGGGCTATAACGCAGCCGAGACGCTTGCATCAAATGTAGATCACGCCGTTGACAGCGGTTTAGTATAAGGAGAAGACATGGAAGGTCTTGAAAAAGCTTTAGAACAGATAAAGGAAAACATGCCGGGGCTTGAGCTGAGAGAGCACGAGCCCATGCGCGAGCACTGCTCGTTCAAGGTTGGCGGCCCGGTACGTGCGTTTGCCGTGCCGAGGGATATCTTCGAGATGTCCAGGGTCATGTTCTATTTGCATATGAACGGCGTTTCGCCGCTGACTCTCGGCAAGTGCACCAATGTCATCATCCCCGAGGAGGGGCTGGATATAATGGTCATCAGCACCGAGAGCCTGCGCAAGCTGCGTCTCGGCGAGACGGAAAACACCGTATACGCCGAGGCCGGCGTATCGCTTGCAAGGCTTGCGCAGTTTGCACGCGATAACGGGCTTGCGGGTCTGGAGTTTGCAAGCGGCATACCCGGCTCTGTCGGCGGCGGTGTTCTGATGAACGCCGGCGCTTACGGCGGAGAGATGAAGGACGTTATCGAGTCTGTTGTCGTGTATTACATCCCGACGCAGACACTGACCGAGGTTAAGGCCTCCGACTGCGGCTTTGAGTACCGCCGCAGCGGCTTTGAGCGTGTCAACTGCGCGATCATGGGCGCTGTTTTCAAGCTAACGCCCGACGAGCCCGAGGCCATCGGCGCGAGAATGAAGGAAATGAACGAAAAGCGCACCGCAAGCCAGCCGCTCGACATGCCGTCGGCAGGAAGTGCGTTCAAGCGCCCCGCGGGAGGCTATGCCGCGGCGCTTATCGATCAGTGCGGCCTCAAGGGTTATACGGTGGGCGGCGCGCAGATAAGCACGAAGCACGCGGGCTTTGCGGTTAACACCGGCAGCGCCACCTATGACGACGTTGTCGCGCTTTTGGATCACGTTCGCCGGGAGGTCTATGACAGGACGCAGATCACCCTTGAGCCGGAGATACGCATTTATCCCAAGGGCATGATGCTTGTTGACAACTGGCGCGAGAAAAAGCAGTCGATAATCGGAGAGATGCTTGAGCAGGCAAAGCAGAAGGCGGCGGAGAGCTCCGCCGGGCAGACGGATGCCGATCCGGGCTGACGGAGAGAGAATATGGAGTTTCTTATCATAACCGGTCTGTCCGGCGGCGGCAAGAGCCAGGCCGCGGACATCATAGAAGATCTTGACTACTACTGCGTGGATAACATGCCCGTGGCGCTCATCCCGAAGTTTGCCGAGCTGTGCGCGGCGACTAAGGGGCGCTACGAGAAGGTCGCGCTCGTGACAGATATCCGAGAAAAAAACGGGATAAAGGACATTTTCAGCACACTCGAGACCCTGCGCGAGATGGACTTCGGCTACAAGATCCTGTTCATGGAGGCAAAGCCCGCTGTCATCGTAAAGCGCTATAAGGAGTCGCGCCGCCCGCATCCGCTGGCGGCGAAAAGCGGCGGCTCGATAGAGGACGCGATACTCAAGGAAACCGAGCAGCTGCGCCCGATACGCGATATCGCCGATTATATAATCGACACCTCGCACCTGACCCTCGGCCAGCTGCATAATGAGCTGTACACCTATTTTTCCGACTCCGCGACGGGACGCGCTATCATGGTAAACGTCGTGTCCTTCGGCTTTAAATACGGTATGCCGCTCGACGCCGACCTCGTGTTCGACGTGAGATTTCTGCCCAATCCCTTTTACGTTGAGGAGCTTAAGCTTTTAAACGGCCTCGATGCGCCGGTGCGCGACTATGTTTTCGGCTTCGAGCAGTCGAACATTTTCATGGACAAGCTCACGGATATGATAGAGTATCTGCTGCCGCTTTACATCGAGGAGGGCAAATACAGCCTCACCATCGCCATCGGCTGCACGGGCGGACGGCACCGCAGCGTGGCCGTTGCCTCGGCGCTTGCCGGGCATTTAAAGTGCTTCGGAGTGCCGGTCGTGAGCATAAACCGAGATATGAATAAGTAAATGGAAAAAACCTTCGCGCAAAAAGTCAAAACAGAGCTGTGTCAGCCTCGGGTCGAGCGCAAATGCTGCGCCGTTGCCGAGGCCTACGGTGTTTTGCTGTATGCGCACAGCTTTTCGGCAAAGGAGATACGCATAACCACGGCAAGCGACGAGCTTGCCGCGCGCCTTCCGCACCTTATGCGCCGCGCCTTCGGCATTGACTTCGACGAGCCGGAAAAAGCGCGCGGCGTGAAGCATTCCTTCCGCGTGACAGACCTCACAAAGCTGCGTGCGGTGTTCGACGTTGTCGGAAACGATATGCGCAGTCCGGCGCTGCACATTAATTTCGGCGTTATCGAGGAGCCGTGCTGCAAGGCCTCGTTTATACGCGGCGCGTTTCTCGCCGGCGGCTCGGTAACCGACCCGGAAAAGCGCTATCACCTGGAGCTTGCCACGACGCATCTGAGCGTAAGCCGCGAGACGTACTCGGTGCTGCTTGAGATGGGCTTTTCGCCCAAGGAGGCGCAGCGCAAGGGAGATTATCTTCTGTACTTCAAAAAAAGCGAGCACATCGAGGATCTGCTTACGACCATCGGCGCGCCGGTCTCGGCAATGGAGATCATGTCCGCCAAGATCGAAAAGGACATGAAAAACAGCATAAACCGCAAGGTAAACTGCGATTCGGCCAATGCCGACAAGGTCGTCGAGGCCGCGGCAAAGCAGCTTGAGGCCATAAAGCGCATAGACAGGCTCTACGGGCTTGATTCGCTGCCGGATAAGCTCCAGCAGGCGGCGCTTCTGCGCTATGCAAATCCCGAGGCGAGCCTGGCTGACCTTGCGACGCTTTCGTATCCGCCGGTATCGAAAAGCTGCCTGAGCCACAGGCTCAAAAAGCTTTTGACATACTCGCCGGAGGAGGAATGAGAAATGAAAAAGCCATTTGCACCATTCCTGCTTGCCGCTGTGTTGTGTTTGAGCGCCTGTTCTGCACAGCCTACTGAGCCGCAACATACATCTGCGCCCGAAACGCCGGAAGTGACAGTGGCAACTGCATCTACACCTACATTAATGCCCTCTCCTTCAAAGCTTCCCGAGCTTGCCACGGAGCAAAAACCAGCACCCACATCAGCTCCGCAACAGGGCTCGGAACCCGAAAAATATATCGAAGCAACGGTAAGTGTATTCTACTGTTATAATAGATGGCTTGACCCCGACGGCAATTGGATCAACAGCGGCCATGTATTTTATAGCGTTTGCGGAAACTGCGGAGGAATGGGCAATTGGTTTGATAATGAATGCATGCATTGCGGCGCAATATATAAGGATAGAACAGAGAACGAACTATTTTATACCTGCATCTGCGACCCAAATGATACAAGTATAATTTACAGCGAAAATCACGAACCGTTTACTGTAAAATAACTAACGAGGATACCATATGAGCTTTGTTCACCTGCATGTTCATACCGAATATTCGCTGCTCGACGGCGAGTGCCGCATCGAGCCTCTCATAGAGCGCGCAAAGCAGCTCGGCCAGACCGCGCTTGCCATCACCGACCACGGCGTCATGTACGGCGCAGTCGCCTTTTACAAGGCCTGCTGCGCGGCGGGGATAAAGCCAATCATCGGCTGCGAGGTCTATGTCGCGCCGAGAACGCGCTTCGACCGCGAGCACGGCGTAGATTCGGAGTATACGCACCTTATCCTGCTGTGCAGAAACGAGGAGGGCTACAAAAACCTCTGCTATCTCGTGTCCATGGCCTTCATCGAGGGCTTTTACGGCAAGCCGCGCATCGACTGGGCGCTGCTGCACGAGCACGCGAAGGGACTTATCTGCCTTTCCGGCTGCGTCGCGGGCGCTATCCCGCGCATGATAAACTCCGGAAACTACGAGGGCGCAAAGAAAAAGGCGCTTGAGCTGTCCGAGCTTTTCGGCGAGGACGGCTTTTATCTCGAGCTTCAGGATCACGGACTTGAGCCGGAAAAGCGTGCGGCGGAGGGATTGATAAGGATAAGCCGCGAGACGGGCATACCGCTTGCCGTCACCAATGACGCGCACTATATCGAAAAATCCGATGCCTACTATCAGGACGTTCTGATGTGCGTGCAGATGCAGAAAACCATCTCAGATCCCTCACGCATGAGGTTCGAGACAAACGAGCTCTACCTCAAGGATGAGGCCGAGATGCGCGCACTGTTTCCCGAGCACCCCGAGGCGGCCGACAACACGGCGAAGATTGCAGATATGTGCAGCTACGATTTCGAGTTCGGAAAATACAAGCTGCCGCGCTTCAAGCTCCCCGAGGGCGAGACCGACAGCTTTGAGTATCTGCAAAGACTCTGCGATGAGGGGCTGATTCGCCGCTATCCCAACGACGACGGAAGCGTCAAAAAGCAGCTCGACTACGAGCTCCGGATGATAAAGAAGATGGGCTTTGTCGACTATTTTCTCATCGTTTCGGACTTCATTGCCTACGCAAAGGGGCAGAAGATACCCGTCGGCCCGGGACGCGGCTCGGCGGCGGGAAGCGTCGTTTCGTATACGCTCAACATCACCGACGTCGACCCGATCAAATACAATCTTTATTTCGAGCGCTTTTTAAATCCCGAGCGCGTCAGCATGCCGGATATCGACATAGATTTCTGCGTAAACCGCCGCGGCGAGGTCATCGACTACGTCAACCGCAAATACGGCCGCGACCATGTTGCGCAGATAGTCACCTTCGGCACGATGGCGGCGCGCGCGGCCGTGCGCGACGTTGCGCGGGTCCTCGATATCGGCTACGGCGAGGCCGATGCCGTCGCCAAGGCCATACCCATGGGACCTAACATGACGATAAAGGAGGCCATGCGCGTATCGAAGCCTCTGCGCGATATGTACGAAAGCGACGAGCTGCTCCGCAGGCTCATCGACGTTGCGCAGGCGCTCGAGGGTATGCCGCGCCACGCGAGCATGCACGCGGCCGGCGTCGTTATAACCGACAGGCCCGTTTACGAATACGTGCCTCTGTCGAAAAACGACGAATCTGTCGTCACGCAGTATCAGATGACGACGCTCGAGGAGCTCGGGCTTCTCAAGATGGACTTCCTCGGCCTGCGAAACCTCACGGTTCTGGAGGACGCAGCAAAGCTTGTGCGGCTCAGCGAGCCTGAATTCACCGTCGAGACAATTCCCGACGGCGACGCGGAGGTGTTCAAAATGCTCTCCGAGGGACGCACGAGCGGCGTGTTCCAGCTTGAGAGCACCGGCATGACCGGCGTTTGCACCGGCTTAAAGCCCAGGAGCATCGAGGATATCACCGCCGTCATAGCACTCTACCGCCCCGGCCCGATGGACAGTATCCCGCGCTTTATCGAGTGCTCGGCGCACCCGGACAAGATAAGCTACAAGCATCCCTTTCTCCGCCCGATACTTGAAGTCACCTACGGCTGCATCGTCTATCAGGAGCAGGTGATCGAAATTTTCCGCCGCCTTGCGGGCTTTTCGCTCGGCCAGGCGGATATGATACGCCGCGCAATGAGCAAGAAAAAGCACAAGGTCATCGACGCCGAGCGCGTCGCCTTCGTCCACGGAGACGCATCCCGCGGCATCGACGGCGCCGTCAAGCGCGGCATACCGGAGGCGACGGCAAACAGCATCTACGACGAGATACTCGACTTTGCCTCTTATGCCTTCAACAAGGCACACGCAGTGAGCTACGCCATCGTATCCTACCGCACGGCGTACATGAAGCGGCACTATCCGCGCCAGTACATGGCCGCGCTTTTGTCCTCGGTGCTCGATAACAGCCAGAAGGTCGCCGAATACATCGCCGAGTGCCGCGAGCTGGGCATAAAGCTCCTGCCGCCGGACGTGAACGAGTCCTACGCCGACTTCTCCGTCAGCGGAAACGATATCCGCTTCGGCCTCGTCGCCATAAAGAGCATCGGACGCGGCTTCATAAGCGAGCTGATCGCCCGCCGCGAGGAGGGCGGCCCGTTCCGCAGTCTTGAGGACTTCTGCCGACGAATGGCGGGAAAGGAATTAAACCGCCGCGCCGTGGAAAATCTAATTCGCGCCGGAGCCTTCGACAGCATGGGCTTCAAGCGCAAGGCGCTGCTGCGCGTCGCGGGCGTTATGATCGACGGCATCCAGCAGGAGAGCCGCAACAACGTCGAGGGGCAGCTGAACCTTTTCGGCGAGCCCGATTTTGAGGAGGCCGGCGCTATAAGCATCAAGCTCCCCGAGGTCGATGAGTATACGAGATCGGAGCTTTTGGCTATGGAAAAGGAGACCGCCGGTCTGTACCTGAGCGGCCACCCCATGGACGAGTACCGCGCCGCCGTGCGCCGCGCCGGCATCGTGCCCATCGGCGCCGTCTTGGCCGACGCCGCGTCCGAGAACGAAAAAAAGACCTACCCCGACGGGGCGGTCGTTACTCTTGCAGGAGTTGTTCAGTCCAGCCGCACGCGCACGACCAAGTCGAACACCCTCATGAGCTATATAAGCCTTGAGGACGACAGCGGCACGATGGAGCTCATCGCCTTCCGGCGAGCGCTGGATACCGGCAGCGTTTATATTAAAGACAACGCGCTGATCGTCGTGCGCGGCCGCATCTCCATGCGCGACGAGAAGGAGCCGCAGCTGATGGTCGACAGCATACGTCCTATCACCGATCTCGGCCGGATAAAGCCCGAAAAGGAGCAGATAAGCGACGATTCAAAGCTCTGGGTAAAGCTTCAGGGTGCGGACGATCCGCTTTTAAAGCGCATCGAGCTCATCCTGACCATGTTCCCCGGCCGGCAGCAGCTCATCATTTACCTCGAGCGTGAAAAGCGCCGCATCGGTGCACGGTGTCTGATACATCCCTCCCTTGTTGCCGAGCTAAAGGAGCTCTGCGGTGAAGATAATGTCATTTTGAAGGCGCATTGAGGAGCCTGCGTATACGGTAATTGCAGGCTCCTGTTACGCGAGACATTACGGCTTATGCCGGCATTCCAATACCGTGCGACCGCAATATATGCATAGGAGAAGCGTTAATGCGCCTCTAAAAAGATGGATTATAGAAATTTTAGATTGAGTAAAATTAATACGGACGAGTTTCGGCATGTGAAGCTGCTGATATTCTGGCCGCTGTTCGGCATGATGTTCTCATTCGTCGAGCGGTTTTACAAGGTCGGCTCGTACCATGTGATGCACTGCGCGCTTGACGACGTCATACCGTTCTGCGAGTGGTTCCTCATCCCGTATCTGTTCTGGTTTGTGTACCTGATCGGCACACTGGTGTATACATTTTTCTTCGACGTTCCGGCGTTTAAGAAAATGATGCGCTTTATCATCTGCACATATACAATCACGATGGTCATCTACCTGCTGTTTCCGACCTGTCAGGAGCTGCGGCCGGAGGTGTTCCCGCGTGACAATGTGCTGACAAGATTCATCGGCCGGTTTTACAGCTTTGATACGAACACGAACGTCTGTCCGTCGATACACGTTCTCGGCTCGGTTGCCGCGATGCTCGGACTGCTCGACTGCCGCAGGCTTCAAAGGCCGCGGTTTAAGCTTTTTGCGGTCATTGCCGCACTGCTCATCTGTGTCTCGACCGTGTTCATGAAGCAGCACTCCGTGCTCGACGTCATTGCCGCCGTGCCTCTGTGTCTCCTCGGCCATTATCTGTGCTATTACCGCGCAGAAGTGCCGAGCACTGCGGCTGCACATTAAAAACGCCGCATTTTTTGCGAAAAATCCCGCTTCCCCTGAGCGCCCCTGCTGCCCGGTATCGGAGCTGCCGACTGCCACATCGGAATTATCTCAGCTCGCCGCCGGCGGCGAGGACGGCGGCCCGCGCAAGCACGAGCGTCGGGTCGATGTGAGGATAATGCAGACCGTATATCCCAAACGCCGGAGGAAGCTCAGTGCAGCCGAGAATGAGCGTCTGTGCGCCGCGCTCCGAAAGCTCCCGTGCGGCCTTTTCAAACCGGCTCGTGTCAAAATCGCGGCGGCCGGCCTTCACGCCCTTGTATATAAGCTCCATGACGGCAGACTGCGCATCCTGCGAGGGTGTCAGCAGCTCGATGCCGCTGCCCTCAAAGCATTTATCGTAAATCCCGGTGCGCACTGTGCCGTCGGTTGCAAGAAGTCCCGCACGCTTGACGCCCTCGCGCCGCAGCTCCTGCGCCGTGAGCTTTATCATGTGCAGAACGGGGATATCCACCGCCGCGCACACCGCGTCATAAAAGCCGTGCGCCGTATTGCAGGGCATGGCTATGAGCTCGGCTCCGGCACTTTGCAGCCGCCGTGCGCTGAGCACCAGCTGCTCCGTGGGATCCTCTCCGCCGTTTAAAAGTGCGGCGGTGCGGTCGGGAATATCCGTGTTGCTGTCAATGATGACATGCAGGTGCTCCTGATCGCATGCCGCTTTGGTCGAGATTATAATTTTGTTAAACAGATCGGCAGTCGCGGCCGGTCCCATGCCGCCTAAAATGCCGATAATTTTTTTAGCCATACCGATTACCTGCTTCCACCGGAAAATAGAATTTTATAATAGAATTTTATTATAACAGCTTCGGAGCCGCACGTCGATAGGCGTTTACACGCTCTGTATGCCGAGCCATGCTTTCTTAACATCAAATGCGATCCCCGGCCCTCGGAACAGCCGATAGCCTGATATACTCATATTTGTTATAATTGGCGCGAGACGTTGCTGTTGAGACTGTCAAAGAACCTATGCTGCTGAGTAAATACAACCGCGCAGCGGGGGAGCTTGAGGGGGCAAGGCCCGCCTCAAGTTGGATTATAGCCATCAAAAACGTCCGTCAGGACTTTTTGACGAGCAAAGCGAGATTTTTCGTGAAGCGTAAGCTTCACAAAAAATGTGGCGTATTTGAAGCGTGTCAAAAAAGCCATTGGCTTTTTTGATACGCTGAAACAGCTCCGATGCACTGCATCGGAGCTGTTGTTGTATACAAAATTCAGTTGAGCTTCATGTCGCCGTCCTTTATCCAGCCGAGCCTGCGGCAGATCACGCCGAAGGCCCAGGCCAGTACGGCCGGGAGGACGATGGAGATGAGCGCAAGGCCGAGCCAGTCGACCGCTGTGGGAGCTATGGCCTTCGCACCGTCAAGAAGCGCCTCGGCAGAGGGATTGGACCAGCCCGTCCACACACCGATGGGGCCGACAAGTCCGCAGGTGCCCATGCCGGAGGAGACTGCCGCGCCGTTCATCTCAAGCTTGAAAAGGCAGGTGGCGACAGGGCCGGTCACGGCGCTGGCCGCGATTGCCGGTATCCATATCTTCGGATTGCGCACGATGTTGCCCATTTGAAGCATCGAGGTGCCCAGACCCTGCGAGACGATGCCTCCCCAGCCGTTTTCCTTAAATGAAACGACTGCGAAGCCGACCATGTTCGCACAGCAGCCGGCAAGCGCCGCGCCGCCGGCGAGACCCGTCAGGCTAAGCGCCGCGCAGATGGCTGCCGAGGATATAGGCAGCGTCAGCGCGATGCCGACGATGACCGAAACGAGCACGCCCATGACAAACGGCTGCTGCGTCGTCGCCCATTTTATGAGCGCTCCGACGGCCATTGCGCCCTCGCCTATGGGGGCGGCTATGAAGTAGGCAGCGCCTACGCCGATGAGTATCGTGACGATGGGGGTCACGAGAATGTCTATCTTCGTCTCCTTCGAGACCATTTTGCCGAACTCTGCCGCGATTATCGCAACGACGTAAACGGCCAGCGGGCCGCCCGCGCCGCCCATGACGTTCGTCGCATAGCCGACGGGAATGAGCGAAAACAGCACCATCGCCGGGGCGTGCAGCGCATAGCCTATCGCCACCGCCATCGCGGGGCCGACCATCGCCGAGGCGAATTTTCCTATCGTGTAGCCCGTGCCGCCGATCTCGATAAGCGGCGTTGCGAGAAAGGCTATCCCGAGCTGAGTGCCGAGCGTGTCGAGTATCGTGCCGACGAGCAGGGTGCAGAACAGGCCCTGCGCCATCGCGCCGAGCGCGTCTATGCCGTAGCGCTTGAGGCTGACCTCGATATCCTTGCGCTTGAAAAATGTCTTTACCTTGGACATAAGCGATTACCCCATTCACATTGAATAAATAAGTAGACTACGCAGTGTCTTGACACTTGCATAGTCTACTTTAACGCTTATTATATCTTTTGTCAATGAAAAATTACGACTGCTGCGTATAAATTAAGCCGGCGTCGTTAAGCTCCTTATAGGTGCGCTCGAAGCGCTCGCGGTCGGGGCAGGAGAGAACGTGCAGATGTATGCCGCCGGTTAGAGTGCTCAGGGGGCTTGCGCCGCGCTCGCGGCAGGCAGCCATAAACTGCGCAACGTCGTAGCGGCTCGACAGCTGCAGGGGGCCTGTCAGCTGACCGTACAGCGGATGCTCAACGGTGACGTTAACGACTGTGCAGCCGTTATCGACCATTATGGTGAGCTCCTTTTCCATGTTTTCGAAATCGTGCACACAGGCGACGGTGTATTCCGCCTGACCGTTTGTGCGCTCAAGGATATAGCCGCGCGGCGTGGCGAGGATCTTTTCACCGGATGCGCGCAGCAGCGCGACATCGCCGACGATTATCTGCCGGCTGACGGACAGCTCCTTTGCAAATTTTGTCGCGCTTACGGGGCGCTCGGCGCCTCTGAGCTCGCGCATGATGTGCTCGCGTCGTTTTGCAGAATCCATTTACATTACCTCTTTGCTTCGAGCATCTCGTCCTTGAGAGCCATGAGCTTTTCGGACAGATCGACATAGTACTGGTGGGGGAAGTCAAAGCGCTTGACCTCCGGCCAGAGCGTGGACACCTCGTATGCGCAGCGGCGGCGGATATCGTCGAGCGCCGGGAGCTCATACACGAGCCTGCCCTTTTCGAATATGGGAACGAGCAGCTCCTGAGCCCTGAAGTTCTCCATCGTCTTGCGCTTCCAGCGCGCCTCGGGATCGCAGATCTCCAGCGGCTTTGTGTCATCGACCGTTTCATCGTGCATACAGATATAGTCGGCCTCGGCCATGCCGTTCTCGCGCTCGAAGAAGCGGTAGACCTTTTTAAAGCCGGGGTTTGTTATCTTGCCGACGTTTTCGCTTATCTTTATCTTGGGTATTATCTCACCCTTATCGTTCTCAACGGCGCACAGCTTGTATACGCCGCCGAACACGGGGTCGGATTTCGAGGTGATAAGGCGCTCACCCACGCCGAAGGAGTCGATCTTCGCGCCCTGGAGCAGAAGCTCGGTGATAAGGCGCTCATCGAGCGAGTTCGATACGGTGATCTTACACTCCGGCCAGCCGGCCTCGTCGAGCATTGCGCGCGCCTTGCGCGTAAGATAGGCCATATCGCCCGAATCGAAGCGGATGCCGCATTTCGTTATGCCCAGGGGCTTGAGGACCTCGTTGAACGCACGTATGGCATTGGGAACGCCGCTTTTGAGCGAGTTATAGGTATCGACCAGCAGCGTGGCGTTGGTCGGATAGGTCTCGCAATAGGCCTTGAAGGCCTCATATTCCGAGTCAAACATCTGCACCCAGGAGTGCGCCATTGTGCCGCCGGCGGGAACACCGTAGCGCGTATCGGAAAGGGCGCAGGCCGTGCCCGCGCAGCCGCCGATATATGCCGCTCTCGCGCCGGTGACGGCGCCGTCAATGCCCTGTGCGCGGCGTGAGCCGAATTCGAGAACGATCCTGCCCTCGGCGGCGCGGCAGACTCTGTTTGCCTTGGTTGCGATGAGGCTCTGATGATTTATCGCAAGCAGAACATAGGTCTCGATAAGCTGCGCCTGGATAGCCGGTGCGCGCACGACCATAAGCGGCTCACGCGGGAACACGGGAGTACCCTCCGGTACGGCCCAGATATCGCCCTCAAACTTAAAATTGCGCAGGTATTCGAGAAATTCCTCGGAGAACATCCTCCTACCGCGCAGATACTCGATGTCCTCATCGTCAAAATGCAGATCCTGAATATATTCGACTACCTGCTCAAGCCCCGCAGCGATGGCAAAACCGCCTTTGTCGGGATTCTGGCGGTAAAAAACATCAAAATAGGTTATCTTTCCGTCCATGCCGTGATCGAAATATCCGTTGCCCATCGTGAGCTCGTAGTAGTCGCACAGCATGGTGAGGTTAAGTTTTCTGTCAGTCATAACAGCCTCCGGGTGCATACGCTAAGCGTATATTAATTATATCCATAGTATATAACATATTTATTTTTATGCAACCATTGATATTAATAAAACGAGCTCTCCGAAATATTTCAGAGAGCTCAAAATTTGCTTTATATGATGATTGTCAGACTTCAAGCTGCGCCTGCCTGGCGGCCTCGTTCTTTGCCGAGGCGGTCACGATGAGGAACACGATCGCTACAAGCGCGAAGGTGATCAACGCGATGAGCTGAAGAGTTCCCGAGTAGGTTCCGTCCTTGAGCGGATAGGTGTAGCCGTGGTAACGGGTCAGCAGGCCAAAGATGTTGCAGCCGACTGCCAGAACCGCGGTGATGACGCCGAGCACGAATGCGCCGCGCTTGCCCAGAAGACCGAGTATACCGCCGATTATGCCGAGGATAGCGGCGACGGCGAGAACAATGTACAGACCCAGGCGCATGTAAAGCTCATGCGTAACGTCGGCAACATGGTGGCTGACAGACTCGCGGAAGCTTTTGCAGACCACGAGGCACTGATCAAGGTCGAGATACGGCTCGCCGTTGCGGAGCGTTACGAGCTTCCCGTTTTCATCGTACTTTTTCCAGTCGAAGTCGGCGCCGAGACGCTGCTCGGGGCCGGGGACTGCCATCTCGCCGTTGTGACGGTAGATTGGTTCGTTTTTATAGCAGGTCATGGTGTACTCGTCGACGAGAGCCATGCCGTTCTCAAAGGCTTCAAGATCGTTTTTGCCCGCCGCGAGCTGAGCCGCGCCGTCAGCAAGCTCCTTTGCGCCCGCAGCAAGCTCTTTTTCGCCGTTTTCGAGAGCCTTCTTGCCCTCGGCAAGATCCTTTTCGCCCTGAGCCAGCTGCTTTTCAGCCTCGGCAAGCTGCTGCTCGCCGGCTGCAAGCTCCGCCTTACCTGCTTCAAGCTCCTTAAGACCGTCCTCATACTGCTTAAGCATCGCCTGACCCTCAGCCACCATGCGCTGAATATATGCCGGGAAGTCGGTGACGTCCGCGGGAATTTTGAGCCCCATGCGCTCTGCAAGCGGCGCGACCTTTCCGACAAACCATGCCTGAGCGCTGTCAAAGCCGGGCAGCTTTGCGATACTGCCGTCACGGAATTTGACATATGTGTTCAGAAGCGGCATGAGAGGTTCAATTTTCGAAAGAAGCGCCTTGCCCTCGTTATATGCATCGGTGTTCTCATCGATCATCTTCTGCCCCTCGGCGATTTTCAGGCGTCCCTCCTCAAGAGCCTTCTTGCCGGCCTCATAGTCCCTGTAGCCCTGCTCAAGCGTCGCCTTGCCGTCGTTATAATCCTTATAGCCCTGAGCAAGCGTTGCCTTGCCCTCGTTATAGGCCTGCTGACCGGCTGCATAGTCGCTAAGTCCTTTGGCATAGGTTCCGACGCCCTCGTTATAGGCGGCCTCGTTTTCCTTGAGCGCCTGTATGGCCTTCTCAAGCTCGCCTACAACGTCTGCCGCCTTTGCATCGTCCTCCTTATACTGCTTGATCGCAAGACCGTCCTTGACGCCGAAGCCGGCGGCGGCCAGCGCGAACACGCAAGCGACAATAAGCAGGATGCTGATGGTGGTGGTAAGAGCTGATTTTTTCATTGTTCTCCCCTTTAACAAAACATTTTTGCGAATATGTATCAATAAGATACATTGCTGTTAACATTTTATTAATAAATTTGCGATTTGTCAATACTTATAAGAAGAATATGAGGGATTCTCCGGGCTATAACATAAAAAGCTCATTGAAATTTTTGCGCAAGTGCGCTATATTTATTTTATGTGCATATTTCGGAGGGCAGAACATGGCAGTGACGATGGAGTTTTTTGACGGAATCAGCTTTGATATCGCAAAGCAGAAGTATTATAACGCCAACAAGGTCGATGCGAAGATGCAGGAGATCAGGGCGGCCTTTGCCGGGCTTATCGAGGAAAATAACGAGCTGAGGCAGCAGATAGACGACATCGGCCTTTCCAAGGCCAGGGTCGCCGAGCTTATCATGAGCGCACAGGAGCGGGCCGACGATATTATAAAGGACGCAAAAGCGAAGTCCGAGGAAATTCTTAAACAGGCGCGGCTCGACGCCGACGGCATAATCATAAGCCGCGAGGCCGAGGCCGGAGTCGGCGCGACGGGGCTTACGCAGGGTCAGCTTGCCGCGATAGACAAGCTCAATAAGCAGCTTGACGACTTCAACGTCGCCCAGGCGACTCAGATATTCCGCATAAAGCAGGCGCTGATGAAAATAGCGCTGGATAAATGAAAAAAGCAGCCTCCAAGGCTGCTTTTTTTCATATTCCCAGATAAAATCCCGTGCTGAGTATCTCCTCTGTTCGGGAGAGCACCTCGTGCGCCTCCTCGTAGTTTCTAAGGGCAAGCTCCGCGACGAGATAGTTTGTCAGGCACATGGGCGCCGTCAGCGAGTTTTTGCACGAAACGCTTTTTATCGAGCAGTTAAAGCACACATCGCCGTAGGCCTTGACCGGCAGGTCGTTATTTGACGTAAACAGCACGACCTTAACGCCGCGGCTGCGCATCCACGCGAGGATGTTGATGCCGACGCGCGAGTACCGCGGGAAAATGTACGCGATGCACACGTCGCCGTCCTGCGCATTCACTATCTCCTCGGGGTAGATAAGACCCGTCGTCTGAATAAAATGCACGTTGCGCTTTATCTCCCCCAGACGAGACACCATATAATGCGCCAGCGAAAAGCTGCTGCGCATGCCGAGAACGTAGATGTTTTTTGCTCCGCTTATCAGATCAATGGCTTTTTCAAGCTCATCCCCGTGCAGACCGGCGAGAGTGAGCTGTATATTCTTTATATCGGTCGAGAACGCCTCCTCCAGCAGATCGTTCCCGGAGGATACCGCCGCTCGCTCGAGTCTGTCGGGCAGCGAGCCCTTGGTCTGTATCTCCTTTTTGATGCTGTCCTGCATTTCAGAAAAGCCGGAATAGTCAAGAGCGCGCGCAAAGCGGATGACCGTTGTCGTGCTTACGCCGATCTTCTCGGCCAGCTCCTCAAGCGTGGAAAAGGCAATGTCCTCATAATTCTCGTCGACGTAATTGGCGACGACCTTCTGCGAATGCGTCAGCGCGCCGTAGGCTGCGCTTACCTTGGAGGTGAAGAGCATATTCACCTGTCCTCCCGTATGTTCTAAATAATACTTACCAATACTTATTATACAATATGACGGCCGATATTTCAAGGAATGATTTGACGGGCTGAGCCTGTAATGATATAATTGCAATAAATAATTCAAAACGGAGGGCAAAATATGCCGCTTCCAAGCTATCCTAACGATGAAAACCGCCTGCCGACGAAGGCCGATATACTGGAAACGATGCAGCACTGGATAACCGTAATGCAGCTCAGGCCCGGTGAAAAGATATCCGATACAGAGATAGCCGAGTACTTCAACGTCAGCCGCACGCCGGTGCGCGAGGTGCTCAAAATACTCGAGCAGCAGAAGCTGATATATACATATCCCGGCCGCGCTACGATAGTCGCGGATCTTGCGCTGGACGATATAGAAAGCTACTATCTGCCCATGCAGACGCTCCAGTGCCTTGCCGTGCGCCTTGCCGTGAACAAGGCGACGGGCGCCGATATAGCCGAGCTTGAAGCGCTCAACGCGCAGTTCGGGAAAGCCATGGATAACAGGGATGCCGAGAGCATACTCATGGCCGACAGGAATTTTCACGATAAGATACTTGAGATAGCCGGAAATGAATATATCGACGAGTTCTGCTCGGCGCTGTGGGTGCGCATAGCGCGGCTGGACTATATGTTCTTCCGCGATAACACCATGGGCACGTCCTGTAACGACCACAGGCTCATGATCGAAAGCTTCCGCATAAAGGATCCCTTCGGCGCGGAGCTTGCGATGAAAAACAACTGGAACTATTCCATGCTAGCCGTCAAGGCCGCCGTCAGCCAGAACGGTATTGGTATTATATAACCCAATAACAAAGTATAAAAGCTGCCGCAGATTTCTCTGCGGCAGCTTTTTCAATATCAGAATTTTACGATGTCGTCGATCTTCGCCATGTGGCAGCCGGGATAGGAATCCTTGACGCGCATGAGGAAGTTGAGCTTGTCTATCCTTTCGCCGGAGCGCGGGCAGCCGTTTTTGATAAACGGTATCTGAAGGCCGACGGCGAGATCCATGACGACGTCGCCGACGACGCCGCCGCTGCGGCCGGAGGTTATCGAGAACAGGCCGTGCTCGCTGGCAAAGCGGTGGGATTCCAGAGCCTCGGATATCGTGCCTACCTGATTGGGCTTGAGTATAAAGCCGTCGATGCTGTCGAGCTCATACGCCCTGCGGATGCGCTCGGGATTGGAGACGGTGAAGTCGTCGGCGATGATGAGCGTGCGGGTGATCTCCTTATGCGCCTTGACGAAGCCGTCCCAGTCGTCCTCGTCGAGCATATCCTCGATGAACACGAAGTTGTGCTTTTCGGTGAGTGCCTTGACATAGGCGATGACCTCGTCGGTCGTGACCTGCTTGCCGTTGAGGTAATAGGTCCTGCTCTCGCGGTCGTACATTTCGCTCATCGCGCAGTCGAGCGCGAAGGCGCACTGCTCGGTGTAGCCGCAGTCGTCGATGGCTTTCTGGATAAGCTTCAGGCAGACCTCCGGATCCTCCGAGGGCGCGCACCAGCCGTAGGAGCCGCCGACGCGGGGCTCGGAGCCGGTGTACTCGCGGATGACGTTTCCGAGCTGCTTAAAGACCTTGACGGCGATCTCGACCGCCTGCTCGATATCGCTTGCACGGTAGGGCATGACGATGAATTCGTTGAAGGCCTGCTTTATGCCGGCGTTATTGCCGCCATTGAGGACGTTGAAGGAGGGGATGGGAACGGTCTTTATATCGCCGCCTGCGATGTAGTCGTAAAGCGGGCGCTTTAAGCTTGCCGCCGCTGCGCGGTAGGCCGCGACGGAGACGGAGTAGATGGCGTTGCCGCCGAGCCTGGACTTATTCTCCGTGCCGTCAAGCTCGATCATTTTGCGGTCAATGGACTCAAGGTCAAGCGTATCCATGACGATGAGGGCGGGGCCTATGATATCGTTTACGTTTGCAACCGCCTTGTGCACCGACAGGCCGTCGTACTCTGTCGGATCGTTATCGCGCAGAACGAAGGACTCGTGCATGCCGACCGAGGAGCCGGTGGGCGCTGCCGCAGTGCCGACAGAGCCGTCAACGGTCACAACATCGACCTCGACCATCGGGCGGCACTTGCAGTCGATGATCTGGCGTGCGTGGACGCTCTTTATGCGGCTGCCCTTGAGCTTCTTTGCAGGCAGCTCGGGAACATACATTACATTAAAGTCGCACAGGTTCGTGCCGGTATTGCCTGTGAATACTGCGTCGCCCATTGCGTCGAGCGCCTCAAAGCAGGCGTGGCCGCGCAGATTCTCAAAAACGTCGATGCCCTTTTCGCAGGCGGTGTCGTAGCTCGTGGAGTCGGTCATGCCGCCGGCGACTACGGTCGTGCCGTCGGTGCCCTCGGAGTCAATGGACAGGCAGACGCAGCCGGGCGCCTTCTTTCCGGAGATGGAGTAGGAAAGCGTCAGCTCCTGACCGGGGCCGCCGTGACCTGTGATGACGGAGTTATCAAGGATCTTGGTGGTCGCTTCGCCTGAGCACAGCAGAACACAGGGCGGCTTTATGGGGTTGCCGTAGTTCTGTATCTCGCGTGCGAGAGACGCGAACACAGTTCCGACGTCCTTTGCCTCGCCCTCGAGATATGATGTGAGGATGATCGCGGGGATGCCCATCTCCTCGGAGATGCGCTTTGCCGTCAGGCAGGAATCGGGCAGGCTGTTTATCAGGAAGTAGGTATTTTCGGGGAAGGCCTTGGGGGTCTCGCCCTCGGGGCCTGCATTCATTATATAATCAACAACGCTCTTGGGAAGACGGTCGGCGACGTCGTAGTCGCGGATGACCTGGCGCGCCTCCTCGAGGGTGGTCTGATCCGGACCCATGGGGGTTCCCTTATAGTTCTTGTACGGCTCGCCGATGTCGCCGGTGGCGGGGGTGCCGACCGCATCGGAGATTCCGAAGCCGATGAGCTCCGCGCCGCGGGAGCGGATGCGCTTGGCGAGCATGCCGCCGTTCATGGCCGAAATGTGACGGCGTATGGCGTTTATTTCGTATATGCCCGCTCCGGACTTGAGCATGACGTCGGTGGTGTCGATCTCGTCTTGAAGGGTGATGCCCTCGATGGGGCAGCTCATAAGCGCCGAGGAGCCGCCGCTTATAACTACTATAAAAAGATCATCCTCATTTGCGCTGTCAACGAGCTTTATGATCTCCTTGCAGGCGCGCAGACCCTCCTCGTTAGGCAGGGGGTGACCGCCGACATACACGTCGGTGCGGCGGAACACATCGGTGTCCTCTTTTATCTTGACTATGGCAATGCCGCGGGTAAGGTGCTCGCCGAGTATCTCGTCTATGGCCATGGCCATATGGTTGCAGGCCTTGCCTGCACCGAGCAGATATACGTTGCGCTTCTTGCTAAGATCCCAGCGGCGCGAGCCGATGCACAGCACGTCGCCCTCCATGCGGGCGATGCTCTTGATGCGCTCGTAGGCGTCAAGGTGCTGAAGCGTTTTCTCGGTGATGTCCAGAACGATCTTTCTTCCGTCGATGTCGCCGTGGGACAGCAGCGCCTCACGGTTTTTGATCTTTTTCTGCATATGTCATTCCTCCAACCAGGTGTGTATGCCTCTGCGATATATCGCAATGATATTTTAACTATAATGATAAATGAATGCAAAGTCAAACAAAGCAGCAAATAATGCCCTTTCTCGTTAATGCAGTTATATTTTTTCGATGCCTGCAACAGAAAGTTCAGAAAAGCTTGTTAATTAGTCATAAATTTGAGCATGTCAACAGGGATTTATGCACAAAAAATGAGGTATTATTCTGTACATAAAATACTAAAATTATTATTGTTGCAATTCAAGTTAATATTGTTATATATTTTTTCGTCAGGATAGCTATAATGGTAACATACACGCGATATATCGCAAGGTATATCGTTCCCACAAAATACACCGCAATAAACAAATCTCAGAGAGCCTATAAGGAGAGAAGCTATGTCAACATCATTGATACTGATGATAGTATGCTTCCTGGCGCTGATGGTAATCGGTCTGCCCATTGCATACAACCTTCTTATCACCACAGTGGTCTACCTGCTTTCGGCGGACCTCAACATTGTCCAGCTCGCGATAAAAATGTACGGAGGCATGAACAGCTTCTCGTTCCTCGCGGTACCGTTTTTCGTACTTACCGGTCAGCTGATGCTGCGCGGCGGTCTGCTCGAATCGCTCGTCAAATTCGTCAACGTGTGGTTCGGCAACTTCAAGGGCGCGATCGCCATCGTCACCATCGGCGCATCCCTGCTGATGGGCTCGATCGTCGGCCTGGCTGTCGCCTCGGCTGCATCCCTCGGCGTCTTCCTCATCCCCATGATGAAGAAGGAGGGCTACTCCCCGGCGTACTCGGCGGCGGTCATGTCCTCTGCCTCGCTGCTCGGACCTATCATGCCTCCGAGCGTGCTTATGATCCTGTACTGCACGGCAGTCGGCAACACTTCGATAGCGGGCCTGTTTATGGCGGCCGTAACCCCGGCTATCCTTATAGCTCTCATGCAATGCGTTATCGCACACCGCACCGCCGTCAAGCGCGGCTACCCGTCCTACGGCAAATCCACCTGGAAGGAAAAAGGCCAGGCCACCCTCAAGGCTCTGCCCGCTCTGTTCCTGCCGGTCATCATCCTCGGCGGTATCTTCAGCGGCATATTCTCCATCACCGAGGCCTCCGGCGTTGCCGTTGTCTACAGCGCCATCATCGCATTCTTCGTAAACCGCTCTGTAAAGCTCAAGGATATCCCCGACATGATCGTTGAAGCTGCCTCGACCTCCGGCCTCGTTCTCATCCTCGCCGGCGCGGGCACCGCAATGGCATGGGGCATCGCAAACGAGCGCGTCATGAGCCTGCTCATCGAGCCTCTGAGCCAGATGCCGCAGTGGGCGTTCCTGCTGCTGGTCAACATCCTGCTGCTTATCTGCGGCATGTTCATGGATGACTACGCATCCACCGTTATCCTCGCTCCGATCATCGCTCCCATCGCATGGGCGATCGGCATCAATCCCCTGCACATCGGTCTGGTGTTCTGCGTCAACCTCGTCGTCGGCCTTGCGACCCCGCCCTTCGGCGTAACGCTGTTCGTTACAAGCCCCATCGCCGGAGTCCGTATAGAGCAGACGGCAAAAGAAGCCCTGCCATTCCTTATAACGACGATAGCGATACTGCTACTCGTTACGTTCATCCCGGATATCGCGCTGTGGCTGCCGGAATCGATGGGCTACCTCTCATAGTCGTTAGTTAACTGAAAATAACGAAAAATAAAAAGGAGAAATGAAAATGTCAAAAAGAATCATTGCTCTGCTGCTTGCTCTGGTCATGGTGTTCGCACTGTGCGCCTGCGGCAACGGCGGCAACGGCGGCAATAACGCCGGCAACGACGATGTAGGCGACGAGACCTACACCATCCGCATCGCATGCGAAAACTCCGACTCTTACCCCGCAACTCTCGGTCTGTATCAGATGGAGAAGTACGTTGAGTCCCACACCAACGGCAAGGTCCAGGTAGAGGTCTGCGCCTCCGGTCAGCTCGGCGGCGAGGAGGAGACTCTTGAGCAGGTCGCTCAGGGCAACCTCGAGATGGCGGTCGCATCCTTCGCCCCGGTCGTATCCTACGTTCCCGAGTTCGAGGTAATGGACATCCCCTTCGTTTACAATTCCTACACCGAGGCATGGATGGTTCTCGACAGCTATGTCGGCACCAATCTGCTCGACAAGATGGAAGCTCAGGGCCTCAAGGGCATGGCTTACATGGAAAACGGCATGCGCCAGGTCACCAGCAACGTCTCCGCTATCAACAGCATCGCCGACTTCAAGGGCGTTAAGCTGCGCACCATGCAGAATAACAACCACATGGAGTCCTTCTCCGCACTCGGCGCCAATCCCACTCCCGTAGCATTCTCTGAGCTGTACATCTCCCTTTCTCAGAAGGTCGTTGACGCACAGGAGAACCCCATCGCAAACGTCACCGATAAGAAGCTCTATGAGGTCCAGAAGTACCTGTCGCTGACCAACCACATCTATGACGCAATGCCTCTGGTCTGCAACCTCGAGTTCTTCAACAGCCTGCCCCAGGCATATCAGAAGGTCGTTCAGGCCGGCGCTATCTACGCTCAGGAATTCAGCCGCTTCTGCAACCTCGAGCGTGAGGATCTCATCCTCGCCGACCTCGCCGACAAGTACGGCATGCAGATAAATGAAGTATCCGCAGACGCAAGAGCCGAGATGGCAAAGGTTGCACAGCCTGCCGTTATCAAGCTCGTTGCTAAGGACATCGGCCAGGACGCAGTCGATCAGTACATGAACGACGTTAAGGACGTTCTCGCACAGATTTCCAAGTTCTGATTTCTCTAACGTCTGACCGCCGAGGCGGCTGAAGACACATCCGGAAGGAGAAGACAAATGGTTGAAAAAATTGACAAAGCCCTCGAAGTAGTATTCAAGATAATGAAGGTGCTGCTCATACTTGTGCTCGTATCGATGATAGTTATCCTCATGGCACATATCATATTCCGCTATGTTCTGAACAACTCGCTGACATGGTCGGAGGAGCTTTTGAAGATAATGCTCGTATGGTTCGGCATGATGAGCGTTGCGGTGCTTGCAGCGCGCCGTGAGCATGTCGCGATCGTTGTCTTCAAGGAGCACATGCCGAAGAAGGTACAGAATTTCCTGACCAAGCTTACGCAGCTTATCATCGTCGGTATCTGCGTTTTCATGGTCATCATCGGCATACAGTACTGCATGAAGGCCGGATTCCGTCTGACGCCCGCACTCAGGATCCCCTATGCATGGGCTTACGCGGCAATACCCGTTGCATTCGTACCGGTAACGCTCTTTGAGCTTCGCAACTTCATCTGCGATTTCACCGGCAAGGGCAACCATGCCTGCATCGAGAAGCCCGAGGAGGATCTCACCGGCGGCAAGGACGTCGAGCTTTGATGGCAAAATAATTTTACGGTCGGAGGGGCTCAGGCTCCTCCGGCTTTTCGGCTCTTTGGAGGAAAACAAATGTATTCATTAGAAAAAATAAACGGCGTCTGCGTATATAAGGACACGATGCTCGGCATCGAGCTGCGCCTGCCGGAGAAAAACTGCGCCGGCATGGTTCAGACACGGCAGCTTCCCGCGATCGACGAGAGCAGCGCTATAGAAAAGGCCTTTTCCGAGCCCGTATCGGGTAAGCGCTTATGTGATATCACGCGCGAAAAGGGCGCAAAAACAGCCTGCATTCTGATTTCTGACGCAACACGGGGAATACCGACGGCTCCCATGGCGAAGGCTGCCGTCGAGGAGCTCGTAAGAGGCGGCGTCGAGCTTCAAGGCATCACGTTTTTCGTCGCCATCGGCGTTCACCGTCCGGCAACGGAGGATGAGATGAGGCTCGCGCTCGGCGAGCTGTACGGCAGGGTGGAGTGCGTAAACCACACGCCGTTTGACAGGGATAATCTCATCTATCTCGGCGACAGCACAAACGGCACGCCCGTCACTGTCAACCGCCGTGCGTATGAGTGCGATATCCATGTGCAGATAGGCAAGGTCGAGCCGCATGAGTTTGCCGGCTTCTCCGGCGGGCGCAAGTCCGTGCTGCCGGGCATAGCCTCCGAGGAGACGATACGAATTAACCACCGCCCCGAGCGCATACTCGATCCCCGCGCCGCCATCGGCAAGATAGACGGCAACCCCGTGAGCGATGATATGATCGAGGCGGCTGAGCTGTTCGGCATAGACTTCGGCGTAAACTGCATCCTGAATAACGAGATGAAAATAGCCGCTGTGTTCACCGGCAGCCTTGTAGAGTGCCACAGCGCGGCGGTCAGATACGTCCGTGAATATCTCGGTGTCGGAATTGATAAGCCCGACGTTATCGTCACCTGCCCCGGCCGGCCGCTGGATATAGACTTCTATCAGTCGGCAAAGGCGCTCATAGGCTTGACGGAGATCCTTGACGGCGATATAGTGACGCTGCTCACCTGCGGCTGCGCCGAGGGCGTGAACTCGCCGGATATGCTGCGGGCCTTTGCCTCCGGCAGCACGCTGCCCGAGATCGAGCGCTGGACAACTGAGCATTACGAGATACAGATGGATCACGTTCTGCTGCTTGCGAAGATCTACCGCAAGGGCGCAAAGGTCGTTCTGAGCTGCCCGAACGTATCCGACGACGAGGCAAGGACTATGCTCATGGAGCCTGAAAAGGACCCGCAGAGGGCGCTTGAGCGTGCGATGGCCCTCACGGGCAAGGACTGCCCCAGGGTGCTGTTCTATCCACGCCCGCAGACCGGGCTTCCGTATCTGAAATAAGCGCAAAATCTGAAATAAGCGCAAAGGCGTATTTGAAGCGTGCAAAAAAGTCGCAGACTTTCTTGCACGCTGAAAATGCCCGACGGTTACCCGTCGGGCGTTTTTTATTTGCCTACGCAGAAGCGCTCGAATATCCGGTTCGTGACCTCCTCGCGCACCGTGCGGCCGCTGAGCTCGCCGAGAGCGGCCATTGCCGTTTCCGTTTCGGTCAGGACGATGTCGGGCGTGCAGCCTGTTTCCATCGCATTCTCCGCCGCTTTCATGGACTCAAGGGCACGGGAGACAGCGTCAAGCTGCCGCGCATTGGTGAGTATCTCGCCCGCCGGAGCTGCGGGCATCGGGAAAAGCCTGCGCACGGTTCCGGCAAGCTCTTCCAGGCCCTCGCCGGTAACGGAGCTTATCTCAACGACGGGCAGCGGCGTCTCCGGCACGGCGGCAACAGTGCCGAGATCGTGCTTTGACAGTATAACGATGCCGTGCGGAGCTCTCTCGGCGCATTTTACGAGCTCGATATCCTCGCCGGTGAGCTCAATGCTGCCGTCGATGACGGCTAAAACGAGCTCGGCAGCCTCCATTGCCCGGCGCGAGCGTGAAACGCCCAGTCGCTCGATCTCGTCGCTCGTTTCGCGGATGCCGGCGGTGTCGGTGAGTCTGAGCAGCACGCCGCCGAGCAGGAGCTTTTCCTCAATGGTATCGCGTGTCGTGCCGGGGATATCGGTGACAATGGCGCGGTCATAGCCCAGAACGGCGTTTAAAAGCGAGCTTTTTCCCGCGTTCGGTCTCCCGACTATAGCGGCGGGGATGCCGGAGCTCATGAGCCTGCCGCTGTCATAGCTTGCGCGGAGCCTTTCGAGCGTCTGCGTGCAGCGGGCTATGTCCGCTCTGTAGCGCTCAAGCGTGAAGTCCTCGATATCCTCGTCGGGATAGTCGAGCACCGCGTGATAATGCGAGCTTATGTCGGTCAGGACATTGTATATATCGTCGATGCGCCGAGAGACGGCGCCTGCGAGCTGACCTGCCGCGTTTCGTGCGGCCTCGGCGGTCTCGGCGTCTATGATATCCGCGACGGCCTCGGCGCTTGAAAGATCCATGCGGCCGTTTAAAAACGCCCTTTTCGTAAATTCTCCGGGCAGCGCCTGCCTTGCGCCGAGGGAAAACGCGGCATCGAGCACGGTGCGCAGAACCACGGGCGAGCCGTGACACTGAAATTCCGCGGTGTCCTCGCCGGTGTAGCTGTTCGGCGCACGGCTTATCGTGCACAGGCAGATATCCAGAAGCCTGCCCCGCTCGTCGTGAAGCCTTCCGTAGATGAGTCTGCGGTCGGCGCTTCCGGACATTTTCCCGCCGGACATTGGCGAAAAGAGCTTATCGGCAATGTCTATCGCCGTGCCGCCCGACAGGCGCACGATGCCTATCGCGCAGACCTGCGAGCCTGTGGAAACGGCGGCTATCGTATCTGACATATTGCTTCCTCCAAATAAAAAAGGCGGGAAACCCCGCCTTTTTAAGTAGTTAAGATCACTTGTTCATTCTTGCGGCTCTTGCGGCCTTCTCATCGTTATCCTCGGAGATATAATAGCTCAGGGACAGCAGCGAGTCGGAGAAGTGGATATTCTCAACGATGGTGCTGCTTTCGGGAGAGGTGAGCTCAATGTTCGTGAAGTTCCAGATGGCGTTTATGCCGTGCGAGGTGAGAAGCTCGGTGGTCGCTATAGCGTGAGCCTTTGGGACACACAGAACGGCCGCGTCTATCTTGTTATCGGCAAGATACTGCGGAAGCTCCGCCATGTCGTGGATCTTTACGCCCTCGTAATCCGTGCCGATAAGCTGCGGCTTAACATCGAAGGCGGCCTTGAGGTCAAAGCCCCAGGCCTTGAACGAGAAGTTGCACAAAAGCGCCTGGCCGAGGTTGCCGACGCCGATGAGGATGGCGCTGTAGCCCCTGTCCATACCGAGGATGGAGGCGATCTCCGCACGCAGTGCGGTGACCTTATAGCCGTAGCCCTGCTGACCGAACTCGCCGAAGCAGCTGAAGTCCTGACGTATCTGCGAAGGTGTGAGGCCGAGCTGGCGGCCCAGCTCGCCGGACGATATGCGGCTTACGCCTGCGTCCGTAAGCTCATCGAGCTTTCTGAGATAACGCGGAAGGCGGCGAATAACGTTGTTGGATACTTTTACACGCTTCATATATGGGAATCTCCTTAAAAAACCAAAAAAGGATGTTAATTAATTGATTAATGAATTATATCATATGTCTTTTCGATTTTCAAGTGGGTGAATGTCAGTAAATGTCCGATTTTATGCCGAAAATACCACGTTTTCAGATTGATGTTTTGTCTGATTTATGTTATTTTTAAAGTTACGGTACATATTTCGGAGAGTGATAGATAATGCGAATGAGAAAAAAGCCGAACCTGCAGCCGCGCATGGAAAGCTGCGCCGCCGTTCGGATAATGCAGCCCGGGCTTTTGCGCGGCCGCTGGCACGATGAATTTCCCGGCAGGGCGCTGTGGCTTGAGATAGGCTGCGGCAAGGGACGCTTCACGGTCGCAACGGCGCAGGAGAACCCCGGGGTCGAGCTGATCGCACTTGAAAAGGTAGAGGATGCGATGGTCATTGCGATGGAGCGCGCCTGCGCGGCGAAAACGGATAATGTGCGCTTTATATCCATGGATGCGCTAAGGCTGCGCGAGCTGTTCGCCAGCGGCGAGGTCGATCGCATTTTCGTAAACTTCTGTGACCCGTGGCCGAAAAGCCGCGATGCAAAGCACAGGCTCACAGCTCCGGGCTTTTTGAGGATATACGCCGACCTTCTGCCCGTCGGCGGCGAGATCTGCTTCAAGACGGACAACCTGCCGCTTTTCGAGTGGTCGCTCGAGCAGATAAAGGCCGAGGGCTGGGAGCTGCACAGCGTTACAAATGACCTGCACGCAGACGGCGAGGGCGGAGTCATGACCGATTACGAGTGCAAATTCCGCGAGATGGGCGTTAAAATAAACCGCCTTGTCGCCGTCAAAACGGCTCAAACAAAAAACGGCGCGTCGGGCGAGGTATCCAGACTGCGCTTTGCCGCGCTTTCCGATGCCAGGGGGATAAACGAATGAGATTTATAAGCTGGAACGTCAACGGCCTGCGCGCCGTCGTGAAAAAGGGCTTTGAGGATATATTCTGGTCGCTGGATGCGGACTTTTTCTGCCTGCAGGAGACGAAGCTCCAGGAAGGACAGATAGAGCTTGACCTGCCCGGATATGAATGCTATTGGAGCTATGCCGAGAAGAAGGGCTACTCCGGCACGGCGATATTGACAAAGCACACGCCCGTGAGCGTGAGATACAACATACCCGGCCACGAGACAGAGGGCAGAGCCGTCACGCTCGAGTACGAGGATTTTTATCTTGTTTGCGTTTACACGCCGAACTCACAGGATTCCTTGAAGCGCATCGACTACCGTATGAGCTGGGAGGATGACCTTCGTGCGTATCTTGTGGAGCTTGACAAGGAAAAGCCCGTAATAGTCTGCGGCGATATGAATGTTGCGCACGAGGAGATAGACCTCAAAAATCCGGACACGAATCACTTTAACCCCGGCTTTTCAGATGAAGAGCGCGGCAAATTCACGGAGCTTTTAAACGCCGGATTTATCGACAGCTTCCGCACGCTTTACCCGGATAAGCGCGACGCGTACTCCTGGTGGAGCTACCGTGCGGCGGCAAGATCGCGCAACGTCGGCTGGCGCATCGACTACTTCGTCGTGTCCGAGCGTCTGCGCGAAAAGATAAAGGATGCGTACATACTGCCCGAGATACTCGGCTCGGATCACTGCCCGGTGGGGCTGGATATATTATGGTGAAGATAGGCAATGTCGAGATACGGGGCCGGGTAACGCTCGCTCCGATGGCGGGAGTTACGGATTTTGCCTTCCGTGCGATTTGCACCGAGCTCGGAGCCGCGCTCACGACGACCGAGATGGTCAGCGCTAAGGCACTGTGCTACGGCGACAAAAAAACGCGCAGCCTTCTGTATAACCTCCCCGGCTGCCGTCCGTTTGCCGCGCAAGTTTTCGGGCATGAACCGGAATTCATGGCCGAGGCAGCGCCCGTGGCGATCGAGTATTCCGGCGCGGATATACTGGATATAAACATGGGCTGCCCCGTCGGCAAGATCGTAAAAAGCGGGGACGGCGCGGCGCTCATGCGCGACCCCGAGCTTGCGGGGAAAATAGTGCAGGCGGTCGTCTCATCCGTGAATGTGCCGGTGACGGTGAAGATCCGCAAGGGCTTTGACGGCGGCAGTGTGAACGCCGTGGAGTTTGCGAGGGTCATGCAGCAGGCGGGGGCCTCTGCGATAGCCGTCCACGGCAGAACGAGAGCACAGATGTACTCCGGTCGAGCAGACTGGGACATCATCCGGGAAGTGAAAAGGGCGGTTTCTGTTCCGGTTATCGCAAACGGCGATATCTTCTCGGCGCAGGACGCGGAGCATATCCTGCGCTACACCGGCTGCGAGCTTGCGATGATAGGCCGCGGCATATTCGGCGACCCATGGCTTTTCGCCGAGGCAAACGCGCTTATTGCCGGCGACGGGATACCGGAAAAGCCGCCGTTAGGTGAGCGCATGGAGCTTGCGCTGCGGCACACGAGGATGTACGCCGAAAAATTCGGTGAACGCCTTGCCTGCCTTGAGGCGCGCCATCAGATACCCTGGTATCTCAAGGGTGTGGCATATGCCGGATACTTTAAGCAGCAGCTGGTTAGGGTAGAAACGCTCGAGGAGCTTGAAAGAATAGTCGACGGTATTAAACGAGAACTGGTATGAACCGAATTTCCGAAAAAGAGATAATCGAAAGGGTGCTCGACGGCGACGCAAACGCCTTTGAGGAGCTCGTTTTGCGCTACGAAAAAACGGTGTATAGCCTCGCTGTGCGCATGGTGTCCGACCGTGAGGATGCCGCCGACATGACGCAGGAGGCGTTTATAAAGGCGTATAACAGCCTGTCCTCATTCAGAGGCGACAGCAAATTTTCCGTGTGGCTTTACAGGATAACGACGAACGTCTGCCTTGATTTTCTGCGCTCGAAAAGCCGGCGGCCGCAGCTCTCGCTCACCGTCGTCGATGACGCAGACGAGGACGTTCAGCTCGATATTCCCGACCCCGCCGCCGATCCGGAGGATCAGCTCATGAAAAGGCTCGGCATGCAGTCGCTCTCGGAGGGGCTCAAGCTACTGCCGGACAAGCAGCGGCAGATACTCGTCATGCGCGAGATCGGCGGCATGAGCTATGCCGAAATAGGCGCGGCGCTCTCGCTTGAGGAGGGCACGGTCAAGTCGCGCATTTTCCGCGCCCGAAAAAGATTGTGCGCATATCTGCTCAAAAGCGGGAACATTTCCGATGAGCTTGCGTCAAAAGAAACGAAGGGAGGCGGCAAGGCATGACAGATTGCGAAAAGTGCAGAGAAATGATAAGCTGCCTTCTCGACGGCGAACTCAGCGACGCGCAGCGCAGCCTCGTGCGCGAGCACATTGCCGGCTGCCCCGAGTGCAGGAGCGTGTACGACGCGTTCTGCGCGATATCGGAGCAAATGCGCGAGCCCGAGCCCCTGCCCGAGGGACTGCACGATAAGATAATGAGCGGCATAGGCGCAGAGCCGAAGAGAAAAACGGGCATAGTATGGATAAAATACCTCTCGGCCGCGGCCTGCATCGCGCTGGTCATCTTCGCCGGAGCGAAAAGCGGCATTCTTTCCTTAAACAATGATGCGGATCATGCGCCAGACGATGTGTATTCCGTCAGCGTCACTCCGCCCGACGACGGTGAGCTTGACAGCAGCAGAGCGAATAACGGCAGCGAAGAGCAAAAGCAGCTTACATTCTCGAGGGCCGACGTGACGGATGAGGATACGGCAAATAAGCTCTCGGCACTGCTCGAGCCGGTTTCCCCGGCGCGTGGGGATATTGACTCCGCAGGCGAGCCTGATTATGCGGTATCGCTTCCCGACGGCAGCACGGTGCTCATTTATCTTGACGGACAGGCGGTCTATGCAGACTTCGGAGACGGCGAGGTCCTGACCGTCGGCTCGGCGGACGATGTCCGTGCGCTGCTTGATAAGGACAAATAAGAATTAAGAATAAAAGGTAAATATATAAAAGGTAAATATAAAGCGGTATCTGTTAAGATGCCGCTTTTTCAGACTGTCAAAAAACCCCATGCTGTCGAGGAAAGATAACCGCGCAGCAGGGGAGCTTGAGGGGGCAAGGCCCGCCTCAAGTTGGATTATAG
>URAL01000005.1 GCA_900545805.1 uncultured Eubacteriales bacterium
TTGACGAGCGTAGCGAGATTTTTCGTGAAAATTTATTTTCACAAAAAATGTGGCGCATTTTTCAGTCCTCGAGGCTTTCCTTCGGCGGGTATTTTTGAACGCCCCATATGCCGATGAGGACGACGACCATCGCGACGAGCGAGACGGGGGCGAGCCTTTCGTGAAGGACGATTATACCGGCGGCTACCGAAACGACGGTCGCGAGATTCATGAATACGATGACGTTTGCCATCGGCGCGTGCGATACGGCGTAGTTAAACATCGAATATCCCGCCACCGACGCGCCCAGAGCAAGAAACAGTACAGCAAGCAGGAAACGGAGGTTCGTCGCCGGTGCGAGTATGGCCGCGACGCTGCCGCCGTTTTCAATGAGCGCGAGCGTAGTGAAGAACACAGCGCCCATGATCTGCATGAAATACGTCCGCTCAAACACCGAAAATCTGCCGGACACGCCGCAGGATATGACGCTGTACGCCGAGCCCGTGACGACGGCAAGGCATAAAAGCGCAAAGCCCTTGAAGGTTATCGAACCGCCGCTGTTTTCAACGAGAGTTATCACGATGATGCCGAGGATGGACAGCGCGCTGAACAGCCACTGCTTTTTGCTCGGCCGCTCCTTCAGAAATACAGCAGCGAAAATTATCGTGACGATGGGAATGACTGCGATCATGATGCCGGAGAAGGCGGAGCTTGAGTATTTAAGCCCGTACTGCTCGCCGATGAAATACAAGCACGGCTCCATCGAGCCGAGCAGCAGCAGGGGCTTTATGCTTTTGCCGCGCAGCCTGAGCTTCTGCCTGCCCAGAAGCACGGGGATAGTGAGCGCGATCAGCGCAATATTGAAGCGATAGCTCATCAGCACGAACGGCGAGGCCGTTTCCTGTCCGATGCTCGATGCCAGAAAGCTCAGACCCCAGAAAACTTGCGTGACGATCGCCGCGGCTATCGCCTTTGAATAGCTTTTATCCCTCATGCGGCCCTCCTTTCCACGGTCATGCCGTCGCTGAATATGACGATGCTGCCGAGCTCATCTGTTCTGTATACCGTGACTCCGGCGTCCCTGAGGCGGCTGAGCGTCTCCTCGTGCGGGTGGCCGTAGTCGTTATCCCTGCCGCATGAAATGACGGCGAGCTTCGGCTCTGCCTCATATAAGAACTGATAGCAGCTTGAGCCGGACGAGCCGTGGTGTCCGACCTTGAGTACGTCGCATTTTACATCTGCACCGTCTGCAATGAGCTCCTTTTCGGCCTTGGCGGTCATGTCGCCTGTGAAGAGAAAGCTTGTATCGCCGTAAGTAAGCCTCATAACAAGGCTGTCGTCGTTTACGTCCTTGTGGTCTGAAAGCGGTCCGATAAACTCAAATTCTGCATCGCCCAAGCGGTACCTTGCGCCCGCATCGGGCACCTCAAGCGTGAGCTGTGCGCTCTCGACCGTTTCGACAAAGCGCAGATAGGACGCCGCGTCGCCCGCATACGGCGATGTAAATACCGTGTCAACATCGAAGCTCTCGACAGCGGCGTCGAGGCCGCCGCAGTGGTCGGCGTGACCGTGCGTGCACACGACGTAGTCGAGCTTTTTTATGCCGAGATCCCGTATGTACTCCACGACCGTATCACCGGACGAGGGTGTGCCCGCGTCAATGAGCATATACTGCCCGCCGCAGCAGATAAGCTCCGAGTCGCCCTGGCCGACGTCGATATAGTGGACATACAGTCCGTCCATCGGTACGGTGACCGTGGGATCGTTTTCCGATACACGCTGAAAGATAAGCACCGCCGCCGCGATGACGACGATGATCAGCGCCGCAAGGGGATATTTTTTCGCAAACCCGGCAAACCTGTTAACATCACTTTTTTTGACTTTCCTGCTCATAGCGCTCTCCCCCGTAAGATTATGACTGACATTTTCTCATAACAGCGCGAAAAATGCAATATTGTGCTTTTCAAATCGTTGATGATATTTTATAATGATTCATATTCCAAATTCCGAAGCAAGGAGTGATAACGATGAAGTACATTCTCATAATAGGTGACGGTATAGCCGACAACCCGGTCCCTGAGCTCGGCGGTCTGACTCCGCTTGAATATGCAAAAAAGCCCTTTATTGACGAGCTTGCCGCACGCGGCGAGGTAGGCAGCGTTCTGAACGTTCCGCACGGTCTGCCCGCCGGAAGCGACACGGCGATTATGTCCATCTTCGGCTGCGACCCGAAGCTTTACTATACAGGCCGCGCTCCGCTCGAGGCCGCGGCGACGGGCATAAAGCTCAATGCCGGAGACGTTGCATACCGCTGCAACATGGTCACCTATGAGGAGGGAGACATGCCCTTTGAGGAAAAGCGCATCCTCTCGCACTCGGCAGGCTCCATAGACGGCGCGGTCTCCGACGAGATAGTCACCGCCCTGTTTAACGACCCGGAGTTTGCGCCCCTTGCCGAGAAAGCCGGTATGAAGGTAAACCTCGGACACTCGTTCCGCCACATCGCCGTGCAGTCGCAGGCCGATATAAAGGGCATCCGCCTTGCGCCGCCGCACGATCATCTAGGCGAGAAGATCGGCGCTATCCTGCCCGCCGGCTGCGAAAACGCAAAGGTTCTGCGCGGACTCATGGAGGCTGCAAACCGCATCCTTGAGCATCACCCGCTGAACGAAAAGCTCCGTGCCGAGGGGAAAATGCCCGCAAACGGCGTGTGGTTCTGGGCCGAGGGCACCGCTGTGAAGCTTCCCAACTTCAAGGCCGAGACCGGGCACGACGGCGTTGTCGTCTCTGCTGTGCCTCTGTGCCACGGTATAGCCGCGCTTACGGGCCTGAGCTTTGTCTGCCCGGAGGGCGCTACCGGCGAGAAGGATACAAATTACGAAAACAAGCTTGCCGCCGCGCTTGAGATACTCGAAGCTCACGACTTCGCGGCAGTCCATGTCGAGGCTCCCGACGAGTGCACGCATAACGGCGATCTTGAGGGCAAGCTTGAGGCCATCGGCTGGCTCGACACGCGCCTCATCCGTCCGCTGGACGCGGCAATGCGCTCTCGCGGCTGGGATTACCGACTGCTGTTTTTATCCGACCACAAGACGCTGACGTCCACACGCGGTCACGACGGCGACCCCGTGCCGTACATGCTCTATGACAGCCGCGTCGATACCAAGGCAGGTCTGCCGTACACCGAGAAAAGCGGCGAAAAGGGCCCATATGTAGATGCCGGTATCGCACTGATGTCAATTCTCTTTGAAAAATGACCTGCATTAACGAAAAAGCCTATGCAAAAATAAACATCTCGCTTGATATTACGGGAAAGCGCCCGGACGGATATCACGACATGCTGATGGTCATGCAGACCATCACGCTGTGCGACGATATCACCGTTGCACTCACGCCCGGCAGAGCCAGCCGCGCCGAGAGCAATCTCAGATTCGTGCCCTGCGATGAGCGCAACCTCGCCGTGCGTGCGGCAAATGTTTTCTTTGCCGAGACCGGGATAGGGAACATGGGCGCGCACATAAAAATGCAAAAGCGCATCCCTGTCGGAGCGGGCATGGCGGGCGGTTCAAGCGATGCGGCGGCAGTGCTGCGCGCCTTGAACAAGCTGTGCGGAGCCGGGCTTGACCGTGTGCGCCTTGAGCAGCTGGCCGCGCACATCGGCTCGGACGTTGCCTTCTGCGTGTGCGGCGGAACTCAGCTCGCCTCCGGCAGGGGAGAGCTGCTGTCACCGCTGCCGTCCATGCCCGAGTGCGGCGTTGTTGTATGCAAGCCCGATTTTTCCGTCTCCACGCCGGAGCTGTTCAGGCGGCTCGATGCCGTGAAGCTGCGCTGTCACCCGGACACGCAGGGAATAATCGAGCTTCTGCGCGAGGGGGACCTGCCGAAGATCGCACGGCGGATGTACAACGTCTTTGAGGACGTGCCCGACCGCCGGCACAACGAGATCGCCGCAATAAAAAGCAAGATGCTCGACTGCGGCGCACTGGGTGCTGTCATGACCGGCACAGGCTCGGCCGTATTCGGCCTGTATGACGATGAAAAGGCCGTCGAGAGATCTGTAAGAGCTCTGCACCGCGAATGGCGCTGTGTCGCGCCGACAAAAATAATGCCGCGAATTGATGTTTAAAATCAAAAAACACCGCCGATACTGTAATTGCGATCGTGATTACATAGTAAAGGCGGTTTTTTTATGAAGGAATACAAACTCAAGACCTGGGAGCTCGCGGCACTGTGCGCTCTGTGCGTGTCGCTGTGTGTCGGCACGTGGGCGCAGGGACGGCAGCGGGACATAAGCTCGTCGCTCGTGCGGCTGCACGTTATAGCTGCCTCTGATGAAACGGCTGAGCAGGAGCTCAAGCTGCGCGTACGCGATAATGTGCTTGAATATCTCACCCCGGTGCTGGATAAGGCCGAGAGCCCCGAGGAGGCACAGAGGATAATAAACGGGGAGCTTACAAGCATAAAGGCGGCGGCGGAGGCTTGCGCCGGGGGACGCAGTGTTTCCGTCACGCTCGGGCAGGAGTATTACCCGACGCGTGAGTACGAAGGCTTTACGCTTCCGGCGGGGCAGTATCAGTCTCTGCGCGTCATTCTCGGCGAAGGAAAGGGGCATAACTGGTGGTGCGTCGTATTTCCGCCGCTGTGCGTATCGGCTGCCGAGCAGAACAAGGCGCTTGATGCCATGAGCGAGCCGGAGCGCGGCCTCATAACCGAGGCCGACGGCTACGAGCTGCGCTTTCGCATCGTGGAGCTCTGGGGCGAGCTTATGGAGCTGCTCAATAAATGAAGAACGCAGCCTCCGCCGGAAGCTGCGTCAGTCATGTTTTTTCTTTTATAATTCAATAGAATATTATTTAAACCTCTGCTTTGCGGAGAATTCGCGGACGACGATTTTTTCAACGCAGGTGGCATTTATTACCGCCTCCGGACAGTCCATTCCGTCAAAGCCGCAGTGTCGGCACAAAAGAGTTAGCCCCTTTACGGCTTCCTCGCCGTGAATCTGACTTATCTCGCCGCTGCCGATGAAGCTTTTGTAGTCTGCCGTCTGATCGACAAAGCGCAGGCACATGTCGGCCTCAACGCACACGCGGCTGTTTTTCGCCGCAAGCTCGTGGCGGCGGCCGGCCTTCGCTCCGTGAACGTAGAACGTAAATTCGCCGTTTTCTGCCTCGTAGCCGAAGGAAAGCGGCACGATGTAGGCCTCCTGCCCGTCGGCAAAGCCGAGACGTATGGTGTCGCACTTATCAATAAGCGCCCTTATCTCCTCAAAATCCGTTATCGCACGGTTTGATTTTCTCATCAAAACAGATACACCCTCATTTCATACGGCCTTGTTGTAAAGCCGTTTGATATCACGAAGTTGTTGTCGTAGTTGCCGAAGACCTGCTTTGCTTCGTCGAGCGTGATGCCCTCCGGAGCGTCGAAGCGCACGCATTTTTCCGAGTACGAGCATATGACCAGCAGCTTCTTTCCGGCGAGGTTCCGCTCGTAGACGTAAAGCTCCCTGCTCTTGGGCAGATGCTCAAGGTAGTCGCCGTATATGACGACGGGGTTATCGCGCCGGAACTGCAATGCGTCGCGATAGAAATTAAGGATGCTGTTCGGATCGTCGAGCTGGCTTTCAACGTTAATGTCCTTATAGTTTCCGTTTACGACAAACCACGGTCTGCCGCTTGTGAAGCCCGCATTGGGCGCGTCCGACCACTGCATGCAGGTTCTTGCGTTATCGCGTGAGGCCTTCTGCGCGAGCTTCAGAACAGCCTCTTTTGACAAGCCGAGCGAGCGTGCGATACGGGCGTTGTTTTTGACCATGATATCCTTGTACTTGTCGAGACTGTCAAGCGGGGTGTTTACCATGCCGATCTCCTGACCCTGATAGACAAAGGGTGTGCCGCGCTGGAACAGATAGCTCGCTGCGATGCTCTTGCCGCTTTCAACGCGATATTTTTCGCTGCCGTATCGGCTTATGATGCGCGGATGATCGTGGTTTTCCATGTAAAGCGCGTTCCAGCCCTTGCCGTACATCTGCATCTGCCATTTTGTGAAGGCCTTTTTGAGCTTTATAAGGTTAAACGGACGCTGCATGAAGTCTGTTATGAAGCAGTCGGCCTCCATGTGGGAAAAGTTGATCATCATGTCCAGCACCTTGTCACTGCCCTCGCGTACATAGCTCAGGGCGACCTCGGGCTCCATGCGCGGCCCCTCGCCGACGGTGAAGCAGTCATAGAAATCAAGAACGTCGCGCTTGAATTCGGCAAGATAATCGTGAACCTTCGGCAGATTGGTGTAATACTGCATGCCTGTTGCCGCAGGGAGCTTCACCTTCGCGCTGGGCAGGCCGTCGGCCTTGGCAATGTAGGTTATGACGTCCTCACGGAAGCCGTCAACACCCATGTCGAGCCAGAAGCGCATGATGTCCTTGACCTCCTCGCGCACCTTTGGGTTTGCCATATTAAGATCCGGCTGCTTTTTCGAGAATATGTGCATATACCACTCGCCGGTCTGCCTGTCATACTCCCAGGCTCTGCCCTCAAAAAGACTGTCCCAGTTGTTCGGCGGGCGTTTTTTGCCCTTGCCGGGGCGCCAGTAGTAATAGTCGCGGTAGGGGTTGTCACGGCTCCTGCGGCTTTGCCTGAACCACTCGTGCTCATCGGAGGAGTGGTTAATGACAAGATCCATGAAAACGCGCAGACCGCGCTCGTGCGCCCCGTCGAGAACCTGCCTGAATACCTCAAGATTTCCGAAGTCGGGGTGGATGCTTTTATAGTCGGATATGTCATAGCCGTAGTCGGCGTTCGGGGAGGGGTACAGCGGCGAGAACCATATGCCGTCAACGTTCAGCGAGGCGATGTAGTCGAGCTTCGACAAAACGCCCCACAGGTCGCCGATGCCGTCTCCGTTGCCGTCGCAGAAGCTGCGGCACCATATCTGATAAACCGCCATTTCCTTATACCAGCATTTCTTTTCCATAACATTTCTCCCATTATAACACTTGATCGCTGCGATTATTTTATCATATGTGCCGCGCTCTTGCAAACCGTATTGTGCGCGAAAATCGGGAAAGATATATTGACAATGCGGCGCACATATTGTACTATTTACGCGAAACAGGCACATGCCTGTAAAAACAGCGCCGCACCCGGCACGGACCGGGGCGACAGCAGGAGGTAAAAATGAATAACGGCAAACAGATGGGTAAGACCCGTCGCATGACCGGCCTTGCAATCTTCACCGCGATCATCGTGGTGCTTCAGGTGCTGTGCACCTTCGTGCGCTTCGGCCCGTTTTCGATAACGCTGGCCCTTGCGCCGATAATAATCGGAACGGCGATCTACGGCAAGGGCGCGGGTGCGTATCTCGGCGGCGTATTCGGTCTGGTGGTGCTCATAACCGGCCTTTTGGGCTGGGACGGCGGCACGGTCATGCTGCTGATGAGCATAAATCCCGTTGCGTGCGTACTCATCTGCCTTGTAAAGGGCGCGGCGGCGGGCTACGCTGCGGGTCTGTGCTACGAGGCGATAGCAAAGAATAACGACAGGAAGGCTGTCCTGGCGTCCGGCATTGTTTGCCCTGTTGTAAATACCGGATTGTTCGTCGTGGGCATGCTGGTATTTTTCTTTGACACGTTAAACGGCTGGGCCGGCGGTCAGAACATGCTTTTGTATATCATTGTAGGTCTGACGGGCATAAACTTCCTCGTGGAGCTAGGCGTTAACGTGCTGCTTACCGCCGGTATAGCGCGTATAATCCGCGCCGGCAGGAAAATGCAGTGAGGTAAAAAATCATGATACTGACGATAGATGTCGGAAATACAAATGTGGTTCTCGGCTGTGTTGAAAACGGAGCGGTCATCAGCCGCAGCCGCCTTGCGACAAATACGAGCGATCTGCCAAACGACTACGCGCTTAAAATGCGGCAGAGCTTCGCGTTCGACGGAGTGGACTATATGAGCTTTGAGGGCGCCATTATGTCCTCAGTCGTGCCGCAGGTAAACCGTGCGATACGCTCGGCGGTGCGCAAGCTCACGGGGCTTGAGTGCATGATAGTCGGCGCCGGCATAAAAACGGGAGTGAACGTCAAGATAGACGACCCGGGTACGCTCGCAGGGGACCTCATAACGGGCGCAGTCGGTGCGGTGTCGCTGTACGAGCCCCCGATCATCATCGTTGATATGGGCACGGCCACGACCATCGTCGCCATCGACAGCGAGGGCGCGTATATCGGCGGCGCCATCGTGCCGGGCGTGAACCTATCGTTCGAGGCGCTCTCACAGGGCACGAGCCTGCTGCCGAACATTTCGATAGAGGCTCCGAAAAAGTGCATTGCGACCAACACTGTTGACAGCATGAAGTCCGGCGCGGTGTTCGGAACCGCTTCGATGATAGACGGCATGATCGACCGCATGGAGGGGGAGCTCGGACATGCGGCAACGATAGTCGCGACCGGCGGCCTGGCCGGCGGCATCCTACCGTACTGCCGCCACGAGATACGCCATGAGCCGGATCTGCTGCTCAAGGGTCTTGCCATACTGTATCAGAAAAACGCGAAACCGAAAAAGTATGGTAAATAAGCAAAAAAGGCCGCTTTAGGCCGGTTGAGACAAGAAATCACACGCTCTGACTTTTCAGGTGCTGCGCAGTTTTGAGCGAGCTGTTTTTTGTTCAGGCAAAATAACAAAATCTCGGCAATACTTTGTGTATTACCGAGATTTTTTATGAAGCATGAGCGGAAAAGAGCCGCTCAAAACCGTATGCTTTCTTATCTCAGCCGGCCTTTGGGGCGGTCTTTTTTTGATAGCTTATTCGTCGAGCATTATGTCGAGTATTTCCTCATCGGTTTCGCGCATACCCTCGCGGGCAAGCTGGCCTACTGATTCAATTGTCTTTTCAACGTCACCCTTGAGTATTCCGTCGCCGCCGTGCAGCGCCTTGCCGCTCTCATACAGGTCAAAGCCGAGAAGTCCGGCCTCAACGGCAGAGGCTATCTTCGTTGCGCACGAGGGCTTTGCCCCGTCGCAGACCGTGCCGGATATCATGCCGAGGGTGTTGGTTATCGTCGCGGAAACGGCCTCATATGTGCCGTCTAAGAGCCAGGCGACGCCGGCCGCCGCGCCGCAGCCTGCCGACACCGCGCCGCAAAAGGCGCTGAGCCTGCCGATGGGCGTTTTCTGATGTATGGTTATGAGGTTTGAAACGACGAGCGCACGCAGAAGCTGCTCACGGTCTGCATGGATGTCCAGCGCGTACACAATGACGGGCAGGGAAGCAGTCATGCCCTGATTTCCGCTGCCGGAGACGATGACGACGGGCAGCTCGCAGCCGCTCATCCTTGCGTCCGAGCCCGCCGCGGCCTGGGCGCGTGCGCGTACGCGCACGTCGTTGCCGCGCGTTTCGAGAAGAGTTTTGCCGATCGACGCGCCGTAGTTTCCGCGCAGCCCCTCCTCACTTATGGCGAGGTTATACTCTATCTGCCGGCCGAGCATATCGCTTACGTCCTCAAGGCGCACGGACTGCGCAAAATCGAGGATATCGCGCACGTTGAGAACGCTGCGGTCAGTCTCGCCGCTCTCGCCGTCATCCGGGTCCTTTTTAAACAGCACCTCGCCGTTTTTCTCTATGAGCACGATATTTGTGTGATTATCGCAGATGCGAAGGCGTACGCTATCCGTGCCGCTGTACATGTGCAGGTCGATATCCAGAAGCTTTCCGCTGTCGGATTTAATAACGGTCATCTGGCATTTGTCCATGAACTCTGCTATCTTCGGTATTTCCTCGGGCTTTACATAGGACAGCACCTCAAGCTGCCTGTCCGCGTCGCCGACGACGGTTCCGGCAGCTACAGCCGCAGCAATGCCCTTGAGCCCGCCCGTGTTCGGAACGACGACGCTTTTTACGTTTTTAATTATGTTTCCGCTTATGACGATATCGATCTTATCGGGCATTTTTCCGAGCGTCTGACGCGCCCTTGCTGCCGCATAGGCCATTGCGATAGGCTCCGTGCAGCCCATTGCCGGCAGGAGCTCTTCACGCAATATTTGCAGGTATTGCGAATACTTAACATCGCTAAATTCCATTTTAATTCCCTCCGGATGAAGTTCTCTCCTAAGTCAGTATAACATCAAAAAGAAAAATTGCATAGGGTTTTCAATGATTTGTGAACATCTTGTCGAAATAAAGCTTGAACCGGACGCGACTGTATGGTATACTCCTCATACAGTTGAGAGTGTAAATTGGAGATGTTATTTTTGATAGGCTATTATAATTACACGGTGTGGCTCACCTTCATCGGTATGCTGTCGTCAGTCACCGGAATGGGTCTTGCCATACAGGGAAAGATTATCCCTGCGGTCATATGCCTTATGTTCTCGGGCTTCTGCGATATGTTCGACGGTATAGTCGCACGGACGAAAAAAGACCGTACGGACGAGGAAAAGCGCTTCGGCATACAGCTCGATTCGCTCAGCGACATAGTGTGCTTCGGCGCTCTGCCCTTTGTCATCGGCGTCTGCATCGGCGCGAGGGAATGGTGGCAGATAGCGATAATGGCGCTGTTCGCGCTTGCGGGGCTCATAAGGCTTGCGTATTTTAACGTAACCGAGGAGACCCGACAGAAGCAGACGAACGAAAAGCGCAGGCATTATCTCGGCGTTCCGATAACCTCCTCGGCGCTGACGGTGCCGCTGCTGTTCTGCTTCCGCGGATTTCTGGCCGGAGCCTTCCCGATAGCGTACACGCTGCTGCTTTTGGCTAACGGCGTGCTGTTTGTTGTTCCGCTTCAGGTGAAAAAGCCGAGCAAAACAGGCCTTGCCGCTATGCTCGTCATAGGCATCGTCTGCACGGCGCTTATTATTATCTTCAAGTGAACAGGAATCTTAACAAAAAATCCCGTCTTTCGGACGGGATTTTTTGCATTGAGTGTATTTATTATCTGATCATCTGACGGCAGGCTCGAAATCCTCCTTGCCGTGGTTACAGATCGGACAAACGTAATCGTCGGGCAGCTCGCCGTCGCAGGGCTCGAAATGGTCGCACACGGTGCAGACGTAGCCCTTGACAGGCTCCTTTACCTCGGGAACGACATGCTCGAAGTCCTCCTTGCCGTGCTTGCACAGAGGGCAGACAAAGTCGTCGGGCAGCTCGCTTCCCTCGTGGAAGTAGCCGCAGACCTTGCAGAGGTAACCCTCGACCGGTGCGGGAGCGGGGTTCTTCTTTGGCTTGATGTGCGCATGGTAGTACGCATAGGTGCAGCTGGGCGCGTCGGACAGGACCTTGGCTTCTACGACGTTTGCAACGTACAGCACCTGAGTTTCAACGTCAACAACGTCAATGATCTCGCAGGAGAGGACGGCGTTTGTGTACTTGGGGATATAGCGGATGCCGTTTGCCATGCGGTCATCGTGCTCACAGCCGGCGAATTTGTCAACATCGCGTCCGCTCTGGAAGCCGAAGTGCTGGAATACGCTGTAGGGCGTGTCCTCCGTGAGGATCGAGATGTTGAACTTTCCTGCCTTTGCGACCATGTCACAGGTGTTGTTCTTTTTGATGACGGAGATGGTTATCTTCTTGGGATCGCAGGAGGCGACCTGACCGGCGGTGTTTATGATGCAGCCGTAGTCCGTGCCGTCAACACGGGTAGTGAGCACCTCAACGCCGTAGCTGAACTTGTTGAACACCTTTGTGTCAACATCGAGCACATTGCCTATGGCCTCCGCCGGAGCTTCAAACACAGGCAGCACGGGGCGGATATCTGCGGCGATCTCGTCGGCGAGCGCGTCGAGCTCCGAAAGCTGAGCCTCGGTGATATCGGACTTGAGCGAAACGGTCTGACCGATGAACTCGGTGCCGCGCAGCTTGCCGAGGACATCCTTCATAAGCTTGCCGCTGGTTGCCGCCCAGGAGCCGTTTTCAAGTATGGCTATCTTGCGGCCCTGAAGGTTGTGGTTTGCAATATCGTGCACGAGATTTTCCATTGTGACGAAGATACCGGCATTGTACGTCGTCGAGGCGAAAACAAGGTGGCTGTATCTGAACGCGTCGGAGAGGATATAGGATGCCGGAGTGACGGAGGTGTCGTACACCCTGACCTTGACGCCGCGCTCGACGAGCTTGCAGGCGAGGATGTTAACGGTGTTCTCCGTGTGACCGTAAACCGATGCATAGGCGATCAGCACGCCGTCCTCCTCGGGAGTGTAGGAGCTCCACCTGAGGTATTTGTCGAGGAAATCGCCGAAATGACTGCGCCATACAAAGCCGTGCAGGGGGCAGACGTAGTTGAGCTCGAGCCCCGCCGCCTTTTTCAGAACGGCCTGCACCTGTGCGCCGTATTTACCGACAATGTTGGTATAATAGCGCCGTGCCTCGTCAACGTAGTCGGCGAAGAAATCGACCTCGTCATTGAACAGATGCCCGTTGAGTGCACCGAAGGTACCGAAAGCGTCGGCCGAGAAAAGCATCTTGTCGGTAAGGTCATAGGTCATCATGACCTCCGGCCAGTGCACCATCGGAGCCATGACGAAGGTAAACTCATGCCTGCCGGTGCTGAGCTTGTCGCCCTCGGCGACGATGTTATATTTAAGGCTGTCGGACAGTGAGAAGAACTGACCGAGCATGGTCTTTATCTTCTCGTTGCAGACGATGGTCACCTCGGGGTGGCGCAGCGTCAGCTCCTCGATGGTGGCCGCGTGATCGGGCTCCATGTGCGAGATAACGAGATAGTCCAGTCTTCTGCCGCCCAGAGCATGGGCAAGGTTTTCAAAGAAGGTGCGGCTTACGGCCTTGTCTACCGTGTCAAACAAAACTGTCTTTTCGTCGTTTAAGAGATACGCGTTGTAGGAAACTCCGTCGGGAACGCCGTAAACGCCCTCAAAGCAGGCAAGACGGCGGTCATCGGCTCCGATCCAAGTCAGATCGGCAGTAACTTTTCTCGTGCAATGCATGTTTAACCTCCCAAATTTGTATTTTGTAATATGATTTTATACGTTTTTGCGCAAAATAGTTGTAGCATATACCACAATTGTGTGATATAATTATTTAAAAATCGTCTATAGAGGTGAATTTGCTTATGGAGCTTCAGAATGTTGAGCTTTTTAAGGGCGTGACCTGCGCGAGCATCGACGCGATGATGAGCTGCTTTCGCCCCGAGGTGCGCAAATTTAAAAAGGGCGACACCATACTCGTTTTTGAACCGGAGATAAAAAGCCTGTGCGTTCTGCTGTCGGGCAAGGCGCATCTTTACTGCGTCGACAGCGAGGGTGAATACACGCTGCTTGAAAACTACGGAGTCAACGATATTTTCGGCGAGGTGTTCACCATGCCGTACAGCGGCCTGGGCTATGTCGCGGAGGCAGACTCCGACTGCAGCGTCATGTTCTTCAAGATGAGCACGCTCTACGGAAGATGCCCCAACGCCTGCGAGCATCACACAAGAATAACTAAGAATCTTTTCGGACTTTCGGCGAGAAAGGCGCAGATGATGGCGCTGAGGATCAATATGATAAGCAAAAAGACCGTCCGGCAGAAGCTGATAAGCTATTTTGAGTATCTTGCCGAGAAGACGGGGAGCCGCAGCTTTGAAACGGAGCTTAGCCTGTCGCAGCTTGCAAATTATCTCTGCGTTGACCGCACGAGCCTCATGCGCGAGCTGCGCCTCATGCGCGAGGAGGGACTCATAAGCTCCAGCGGAAGAAAAATAGAGCTTCTTACAGTAATGTAGATAAGACAGAGGAGGAACAGGGAAATGGGCAGCTTTACGGTAACGACGGATTCCGGCTGCGATCTGCCGCTGAGCTTTTGCAGCAGTCGGGGCATAATACCGCTCAAAATGAGCTATGCCATAGGGGACAAGAGCTTCACCGATACTATGGATCCAAAAGACCTCAAGGACTTTTACGACGGCATGCGAACGGGCGACTGTCCGAAAACTAGCCAGGTCACGCCGTATCAGTTTGCTGAATTCTGGACGCCGCTTCTTAAGGAGAAGAAGCCCATCATACATATAGCACTCGGCAGCGGAATATCCGGAACATGGGCAAATGCAGTTTCGGCGGCGGACATGCTCAGGGCAGATAACCCCGATGCGGACATAAGGGTCATAGACTCGACCCTCGCCTCAGTAGGCTACGGTATGCTTGCCATACTTGCCGCCGATTTGCGCGACTGCGGCAGCAGCGCCGATGACTGCCAGGCGGAGCTTGAAAGGGTCAAGGGCAATATAAATACCTATTACACCACGGGAGACCTCACCTATCTCTACCGCAGCGGAAGAGTAAGCCGCACGGGCATGACGATAGCCCATGCGCTGAACATCTGGCCGATACTGAATCTCGACCTTGACGGACATCTCATCGTTCAGGCCAAGGAGCGCGGCAAAAAGCGCACCATTGAGCGCATACACAGAATAATAGGCGATCTGTGCATCGATCCTGAGGATCAGACGCTTTATATCTGCCATTCGGACATTGCCGAGGAGGCAGAGCGCTTCGGCGAGGAGATAAAGGAGAAGTTCGGCTTCCGCGACGTGTTTTACACCTATATCGGAACCACGATCGGCTCAAACTGCGGGCCGGGACTTATGGCGGCGTTTTTCGTCGGCAAAAAGAGAACTAATTGAAAGGTAAACTGAAAAATGAAGGTTGATTACATTGATTTTAAGACCGTGAGCCTTACCAGCAGACTCGACACGAGTATCGGCGCGGAGCTTCAGCTCACGCAGACCGGCAAGGTATCCGTTAAGCTTCCCGAGGAGTGGAGCGGCTTTGCGTTTTTGTATCTTAACATAAAGATCCATGATCCCGAGGAGAAATACTTCGTGTTCGATATAACGACCGAGACGGTCATAAAGCTTCCCGACGACGTTAAGGAGTTTACCGAGGATGCGATGAACGCCGGCATGGAGATAGCTCAGGAAAAGACCTTTGAGGCTGTCCGCGGCATCTCCGTCGCAATGGGTATAAACGAGCTTGATCTTAACGGTAAGTGATATGAGAGAGCCGACGCTTGTTATAATGGCGGCCGGAATGGGCAGCCGCTTCGGCGGATTAAAGCAGATCACCGCCATCGACGCCGAGGGGCACGCGATAATCGATTTTTCGCTGTTTGACGCCTGTCGTGCGGGCTTTCGCAATATCGTGTTCATTATAAAGCGCGAGATAGAGGACAGCTTCAGGGCCGCCATAGGCACGCGCATGGAAAAGTATTTTGATGTAAAATACGTCTATCAGCAGCTCGATGTTCTGCCGGAGGGCTATACCGTTCCCGCAGGCCGCGAAAAGCCCTGGGGCACGGGCCACGCCGTTATGTGCTGCCGAGGAGTCGTAGAAGGCCCCTTTGCCGTCATAAACGCAGACGATTTTTACGGCGCGGGCGCGTACAGGGCAATGTACGATTTCTTAAGCGGCGACAGGAAACCGGGAGAGTACGCCATGGTTGGCTATAAGCTGCGCAATACCGTCACTGAAAACGGCTCGGTCGCGCGCGGCGTGTGCGATACGGAAAACGGATATCTTGTCGATATTACAGAGCGCACGCACATCGAAAAGCGCGGCGAGAACGCTGCCTATACCGAGGATGGAGAGCACTTCGTGCCACTTTCCGGCGACGCGACAGTGTCCATGAACTTCTGGGGCTTTTCAACTATGATGCTCGACGAGCTGTACGCCCGCTTCCCGGCGTTTTTGGATAAGAGCCTGCCGGTGAATCCGCTCAGGTGCGAATACTTTCTGCCATTTGTTGCAAACGAGCAGCTTCGTGAGGGCCTTGCGACGGTGAGCATACTTGACTGCAATGAAACCTGGTACGGCATGACCTACCGCGAGGATCTTGATTCCGTAAAGGCCGCGATAGCCGATATGAAGGCTCGCGGCATATATCCCGAAAGGCTTTGGAATTAAATGAAAAAGCTCAGGCTTACAGCCTGAGCTTTTTGCTATTTGTTTTCGATATTCAGCGAAAGTCCGACACCTACAGCGGCGAGGACGGCTGCGGCAAAGGCCAGCGTGTCTGCGCTGCCGTAGATAAGCGAGGCGATAACGCTTACAGCGCCCAGAGCGGCGCCCAAGGCGGCAAGCTTAAACGAGCGCACATTCTGATTTTTGCCTAGCAGAATGAGCGCTGCGGTCGCCGCGGCGACGGCCAGAAGATGCGCGGCGTAGGTCACGATAAACGAAATGAGAGACTTGAGATATGCCCAATGCAGCGAGCTTTCGTGCTTTTTTGCGGAGCTTAAAAGCTCAGCGGTTGTATTTTCGGGCGTGCCGTAGCCCTCGTCAATGAGGGTTTCGCGGCTGCGCTCGACCTTTTCGGACAGATCCTCATAAACGGATAGCTCCTCGGCCTTCGCGTCGAGCGTTTCCTTTTCCTTATCAAGCTCGGCCTTCGCCGCGGCGACGGACTGCCCGTCGGCATCAAGCTTTGCCGGACCCGACGCTATCTCGCTCTGCATACTCGACAGCTGCGCCTGTGCGGAATCCACCTGCTGCTGTGCCTGCGACAGACCCGATTCGCCCTGCTGAAGCCGGGCATAAGCCGAGTCGAGCTGCGCTTTCATGTCGGCCAAATAACTGTCTGTAAGGTCAATGCCGGCCCTGCTGCCGACTATCTTCAGCGCAAGCCTGTGCGGAACGAGCTTTTTTTCAAGCTCGCTTATTGCCGAGGTGAGCTGATCGTAGGCCGCCTTGCCCTGATTGTAAGCCTCCCAGCCGGAATTGAGCTGAGCGCGGCCGGAGGATATGGCGCTCTGCGCGCCGCTGCTGCTGAGCTGATTTTTTCCGACGTTGTAGGCTATGAGCTGCCGGTTGTAGCTCAAAACATCCTCGTTGTATTTCCTGTCGGCAGCTTCGTACTGCGCATACTTTTCGTTATAGGCCGCAAAAAGCTCATCATAGGCAGCCTTCTTTTCGTCATATTCGGCTTTGCCGTCTTTAAGAGCCTTGTTGTTATCCCTGAGTGCGTCGAGGTTTTTCTTGAACGCCGCGTAGTCTTCACGCAGCTCACCCACGGGATTTATATTGTCCGCAATGCCGGTAAGCCCCGTCATGAACGAGGCAAGCAGCAGAACAACTGCGAGGACGATCGCAATTGTCCTCCACTGAGCTTTCGATACCATGCCGTCACCTTAATATTTGAGATTTTAATGATTAAGTATACTATAAGAAACTTGTTAACTCAATATGAATTCGCCCGAAAAATTTTCACATGGAGAATATAAATGTGTAGTAATTGCGCGAGCCGTGTGATAAAATAACTTTGATTATTCTTATACAAAAGGCAGATGTTTTTATATATGGACACGGAAAAGCTTGAAAACTATGCCGAGCTTATCGTCAAGGTCGGCGCTAATGTACAGGAGGGGCAGGATGTTATAATCTCCGCCGAGCTCGATCAGCCGGAGTTTGTGGAAATGCTCGTTGAGCAGTGCTACCTTGCCGGCGCCGCCGAGGTCAGGGTCGAGTGGACGCATCAGCCGCTCAAGCTCAAGCATGTGAAGTACCAGACCGTCGAGCGTCTCGGCGAGATCACGGGCTGGGAGAAGGAAAAGCTCCTGCACAGGGCAAAAACACTGCCGGCCATGATCTACATCGAATCTGCCGACCCTTCGGGCCTTGATGAGCTCGATCAGGAAAAATGGGGCAGGAGCGTGCAGCTGCGCTGGCCGGTCATAAAGCCCATCCGCGACTCGATGGAGAACAGGTACCAGTGGGTCATAGCGGCCGTGCCGGGAAAGGCGTGGGCAAGGAAGGTCTTTCCGGAGCTGAATGAAACCGAGGCCGTCGAAAGGCTGTGGCAGGCTATACTGTACACCTCACGCGCCGACGGCGACGGGATGGAGGCCTGGCGCGAGCACAACGCCGATCTCAAGAGAAGATGTGCATATTTAAACTCACTGTCTCTGCGCAGGCTGCACTATAAAAGCTCAAACGGCACAGACCTGACCGTCGGCCTCATCCCGCAGGCGCAGTTTCTCGCCGGAGCTGAGGATACGCTCGGCACGAGCGTGACCTTCAATCCCAATATCCCCAGCGAGGAGGTCTTCACAAGCCCCATGAAGGGACAGGCCGAGGGCATCGTATATTCCACGCGACCTCTGTCATATCGAGGAACGATGATCGAAAACTTCAGCATCCGCTTTGAAAACGGCGTCGTTGCCGGGGTGAAGGCCGAAAAAGGCGAGGAGGCGCTCAAAACGCTTGTTAATATGGACGAGGGCTCGAAAATGCTCGGCGAGTGCGCGCTCGTGCCCTATGACAGCCCGATAAGAAACAGCGGTATCATGTTTTACAACACGCTGTTTGACGAAAACGCCGCCTGCCACCTTGCGCTCGGCGACGGATTTACAAGCTGCATAAAGGATTTCGAGAGCTATACACTCGAACAGTGCCGCGATATGGGCATAAACTCCTCCATGATCCACGAGGATTTCATGATAGGCTCGGAGGATCTTGACATTGTCGGCGAGACGGAGAGCGGAGACAGGATACAGATATTCAAAAACGGAAACTGGGCGTTCTGATCGGAGACGAAAAATGGAGATAGAAAACGACAAGATAAGATATTCGGTGAGCAAAAGCAACTTTTTCGTAAAGCTCGCGGTGATATTCATGATGCTTTCGGTGCTGTGCCGTTTTCTCGGCTACTGGGGCTTCTGGTCAAATCAGAATAGCAGCTTCATCATATTCCAGATTGCTCTGCCGATACTATGCAGCCTGCTGTTTATTGTCCTGATACTGTATGCCGGCAGGCGTCTTTTCAGCCTGACGTTCATACCGGTTTTGCTGGGCGTAATGTTTTTTATCATAAAAGCCTTCGGCTTTGACAGCATACTGCACACGATATTGTGCATATGCCTTTATCTTGCCGTCGCGTTTATTTACACGGCGACGGTGTTCGGCGTCATCCGGACAAAATGGCTGCTTGCGCCGCTGTTCGGACTGCCGCTTATAGTACATATTTATCTGGACAGGGACATGATCGCACCGGCGGGCAAGGCCGTGGAGCTCTCCGAGCTTCTGCCGGAGATATCGGTGCTGTGCATAATGGCGGCTCTGCTGTGCACCTGCTTTGCCATGAAAAGGCGCGATTTTGCCGCGGAAAAGGCCGGCAGTGTCGAGCAGCAGACCATAGATCTTCTCGTCAGCAGTGAGGAGCCGCCAGAGGGAGAGATCGTGCCCGACGCGCTTTCACAGGGGGGTGACGAGAATGAGTGACACAATAAGAAAAGACCCGAATGAAGAAAAAACCGTTGTGGTCAAAAAAAGCGATATCGAGCAGCAGCTGCATAAGCTCGATGAGGAAAAAACCGTTTTGGACACGGTAAATGAGGGCTATAAGAGCATCTTCGATCCCGAGCTTGAGGAGATCCTTCGCGAGACCGAGGGCTATGAGCTCACGCCGCAGAATGAAGACGGCGAGCCCGAGTATGACGAGTCCGGGCTTCCCGACGAGCCAGGCTCAAGAGCCGAGGAGATCATCCGTGAGCAGGCCGAGCACCGCGAGCATAAAAGGAAAAAGAAGCTTATAATCATATGCGTGGCCATCGTTGCGGCGCTGGCAGCGATGCTTGCGCTGATTCTGCTTCTGAAAACAGGGGACGCTGAAAAGGACTATGATAAAGCCTTCAGCCGGGCGCAGGAGTATTACTACTCAGGAGATTACGACAATGCCCTCAGCAAGCTTCGCGAGGTCATGGAGATAAAAAAGACCGATGAGTGCCTGCTGCTTATGAGCCGCTGCTACGAGGCAAAGTACGACTATGTCAATGCCATCGCCATCCTGGAAAGCTCCACGAGCGGCGATGAGAAGATAAAAACCGAGATCGAACGGCTCAAAAAAGCCAAGGAGGACTATGACAGCGGCAAGATAGTCGTTATCTGCGGAGAGCAGTACGATGTTGAAACAACGGTGCTCGATCTCTCGGGCAAGGGCGCGGGCTCTGCCGCGCTCAAGGATATCGCAAAGCTCACAGAGCTTACGAGTCTGAAGCTTTCGGATAATAAGATAAGCGAGCTTGACTTCCTGTCATCGCTTAAAAAGCTCAGCTCGCTCGATCTTTCAAACAATAAGATAAGTGACATAAGCCCCCTCAAGAAGCTATCCTCAATCAGAACGCTCCACCTTGACGGCAACGAGATTAAGGATTTCAGCCCGCTTTACGGGCTTGACAGCCTTTCGATGCTCACCATCGGGGATATGGACATAAAGCAGTCGCAGCTTAAAAAGCTCAAGGAGGAGCTGCCTGACTGCATCATCTACAGTGACGATGCGAAGGAGGATGTTATCGAGATAAAGCTCGGCGGCAAGACCTTCGACAATAACGTGACTGAGCTTGACCTGTCCGGCTGCGATGTGCACGATATATCGCTCCTGTCGGTCTGCACGAAGCTCAAAAAGCTTGATCTTTCGGATAACTCCATCTCGGATATCTCTGCGCTGGTCGACATACCGGAGCTTGCCGAGCTCGATCTTTCAAACAACAGGATAAGCGATATAAGCCCGCTGATGAGCGTTTCCAAGCTCACTTATCTCAATCTTGCGGGCAACAGGATAAAGTCCGTTGCCGCGCTTCAGGATCTGACGAGCCTTACAGAGCTCAATTTGAGCTCCAACGAGCTCGGCGGCATCGCCGCTGTCGGAAGGCTCACGAACCTCAAGACCCTGTGGATGGATGATACCGGCCTGAAGGATGCGTCTCTTGAGGAGCTCTACGGGCTCAAAAATCTTAAAAAGCTCAGCATAAAGGATAACTCCGAGCTCAGTGAGGCCGCGGTGACCACGCTTCAAAAGAAGCTCTCCGGCTGCACGATAAGCCACTCGGAGCTGAAGCGAGAGATAGTCCTCGGCGGCAAAAGCTTTGCCTGCGACGCAGAAACGGTTGAGGCAAACGGACTCGGACTGAGCGATATTTCAAAGGTCTCCGGCTTTTCAAATGTGAAGCATCTCGACCTTTCAAATAACTCCATCTCGCGCCTGTCGCCGCTGTCTCAGCTCAAAACGCTTGAGACGCTCGACCTTTCAAACAACCGCATAAGCGATGTCTCCGCGCTCACCTCGCTTAAAAATCTCAAGCAGCTTTGGCTCGGCGGAAACAGCATCAGCGCAGATCAGCTACAGTCGCTCAAGGCTGCGCTTCCCAATTGCTATATCAGTGTTGAATAAAAATCGGGAACATATTTTTAAATTTTAAGGCAAATTTAACAAAGCACCTTTCAATTTGTGTGAGCGTGTGCTATAATACAATCAAGCAGGATATATCCTGCAAAGCAGAAAGGAGCCGGCACATATGAAATTTACGTTTACCGAAAAAAAGATGGGCACCTCCGAAGAGCTCAGAGCCTATACTGAGCGCAAGGTTGGCAAGCTCGACCGCTTCTTTAAGACCGAAAGCAGCGCAAGCATCACGTTCAGCATGGAGCGCGGCAGATTCCTGGCTGAGATCACGGTTTCCAACAACGGCCTGTATTACAGGGCAAGCGAGCTTACAAACGATATGTACGCTTCCGTTGATTCCGGCGTCGCGGCCATTGAACGCCAGATTCGCAAGAACAAGACCCGTCTTGAAAAACGCCTGAGAGAAGGCGCGCTCGAGAAGGAGGCGAGACCCTCGTTTGCTCCCGCTGAGGACGATGAGGATGAGGAATTCAAGATCGTGCGCAGCAAACGCTTCCCCATCAAGCCCATGTCCCCGGAGGAGGCGATCCTTCAGATGAACCTTCTGGAGCATGAGTTCTTCGTGTTCCGCAACGAGCAGGAGGACGGCGCGATCTCAGTAGTCTATCGCCGCAAGAACGGCGGCTACGGTCTTATAAGCGACGACTCTGAATAAGAATTAAATAGTTGCTGCCCCGCTCAAAAGCGGGGCAGTTTTGAGGTATTAGGATGAACTACACGGAAGTCACGATAGAATGCAAAAACACCGACGAGGTATGCGACAGGCTCACTGCCCTCGGCATAGACGGCTTCGTCATCGAAAACGAGGACGATTTCAAGGCCTTTCTGGATAATAACCGCCAGTACTGGGACTATGTCGATTCCGCTCTTGAGGACAGCTACAGGGGAGTATCGCGCGTGAAATTCTACGTCGAGGATAACGACAAGGGCGCAGTGCTACTCGCCGCCGTCAGGGCGGAGTTCGAGGTAAAAACGGCTTCCGTGTGCGACGCGGACTGGGAAAATAACTGGAAGCAGTACTACGAGCCGCTTGAGATCGGCGAAAAGCTCCTTGTCGTGCCGGAGTGGATAGACTGCTCCGATGAGGGCAGGGTGCCCCTGCGCCTCGACCCCGGTCTCCTGTTCGGCACGGGCTCACACGCGACGACGCGCATGTGCCTCACGGCGCTCGAAAAATACGCGGGCGCGGGCAAGAGGGCTCTCGACCTCGGCTGCGGCAGCGGCATACTCGGCATCGGTGCGCTCGTTCTCGGCAGCGACTTCTGCACTGCCTGCGACATCGACCCCAAAGCGCCCGACACCGTCATGGAAAACGCGGCGCTCAACGGCATCGGGACAAACAAAATGAAGGTCTATGCCGGCGATATAATCGGCGACGCAAAGCTTCGCAAAATGCTCGGCACGGGCTATGATATCGTGCTTGCGAACATCGTCTCGGACGTGATAATCCCCCTTGCGCCGTTCGTGCGCGCCTTCATGGCGCCGGGCGGAGTTTTCATCACCTCCGGCATCATAGACGGCCGAGAGGACGAGGTCGCCGCCGCCCTGCGCTCGGCCGGACTTGAGATCATCGCCCACCGTCACGAGGAGGAGTGGTACTGCTTCGAGTGCAGGTGATGGCTTAAATATTTATAGCAATAAAAACCGCAGCTTAGGATCGCTGATCTTTAGCTGCGGTTTTTCGTTTATTTCATAAGCCCTTTGACTATGGTCAGCAGAGCGTCCGTTTTGTCGGGCGGCAGACTTTTTATAAGCCCGAACAGATCCCTGAGCTCGGACGGGTCGGCAGCGCCTGTGTCAAAAAACTCCTGCGGCGTTACGCCGAGAAACTCACATATATAGAAAAAGCTCTGCATCGTCGGAAAAGCTTTGCCGTTTTCGATAGTGTTTATATAGCCCGGGTTTTGGCCGATCGAGAGGCTCATGTCTCTTGCCGAAACGCCTTTTAAGCCTCTCAGCTGCGCCAAACGCCGCGGAAAATCGTCCTCGTACATGTGATTACCACCCTTTTTGTCATATTATATCTGACAAGACGGGCGATAATACGCCAATATATACGATAAATGTCTTGCATTATCATATTAAATCTGATAATATGTACAAAGTGACATGTTTAAACAAATATAAGGGAGGATAAGATGAAATTAAAGAAGAGAGAAATGTGCTTGATAATAGGCGTGATCGCCCTGATCGTTATTTGCATCATTGTTCTTGCTTCACCCAAGAGTAATAATCCGGTAGATGACGAGCAGGAAGAAAGCGCTGCCGTCGACGAAGATTACAACAATGAGGAACCCGAGGAAAGTGAATCCTCGATTTTAGGTGTTCCGGAAGGACAGGTCGATGCAGACAAGGATAAGTTGCTTAAAGGTGATAACATCCTTAAATCAGCATTCAAAAATACTTCGGCAGGAACATTTCTACGGCGCGAGATCGAGCATAATTATGATGAGTATGCGCACATAGATAATGCCATTATCCATTATTATTTTGACACGTGGTTAGGTGTAGTTGATATGGCGAAACCGTGCGCATATCAATATTTGCGCGACAGTGAAATTTGGAACCTGCTCAGCTGCGAAGACAGTGATGTGGTAGATGTGGAGTACAACGCAAATGCTATAGCTGTATTTGATGGCGGTGTACTCGATGTTGAGAAGTACACAGGCTCCTATATTGGAGAAACAACATTTTACAGAAAAGCATTGACAATTGAATCAATAGACACAAGCAGCTATCCGCTTAAGGTCACAGTTTCGTACTCCTTCGATACATTTGATAGTGATATCGGGTATTTAAGCGATAACTCAACGATGTACATGAAAGCAGGTGGCATCTTCCTAGACGAATGGTGGTTTTATGGAGAACACGATATTGAGAATTCAACATACAGCAGTTTGGGGATAACATTGAGATTGTTGCATTCAGAAGAAGGATATTTTTACGATGCCCGGCTAAATGTCAAGTAAAAAAGCTCCCATTTGGGAGCTTTTTTCTTCCTATACAAGCACCACCAGCGACGGGGCGAGCACACAGAGAAGTCCGATCGATGTCCAAATGAAGGCCTTCTTATACTCGCTGACGCTTTTGCCCTGTACGGCGTTTTTTATGCACTCAAGCACCCCGTAAAACGTTGCGGGTACGAGAAATATGCCGAGATAGAGCGGGAAAAAAGCGAAAATTGACCAAATGCCTCTTATTACGTCTGCCATATGTTCGCCTCCTTAAAAATTGCCGTCCGACCAACATCAGACAATAAAATCACAATATACTACATTGTCCTGTTTGTCAACATTTCTCTGTAAAAAACGCCTCCAGCGCAGAACGGGAGGCGTTTCGGCATGGCGGCTCACTGACCGGCGGCAAAGCGCACGGCGCAGCTTTTTTTGCTGCGCTTTATGACGCACAGCTTTTCCTCGCGCTTATTTTCGGGCTGCGCGGGGAGAGGATGCTCCTCAGCCTGCGCGGTCACGCGCTGCCATACGCTTTCAAAATTATCAAATTCCATAGACTTCACCGGTGCATTATATGCATGCTCTTGAAAAAATGTCAGCGGTGTGAGATAATGAAAAACACATTTTTGCGAGGTGTTTATCATGCCCAGATTTTTTGCGCTCGGAACAAATCTGCTCGGCGGCCGGGCGATCATCCGCGGCCGCGACGCAGAACATATAAAGGTGCTTCGCCTGCGCCCCGGCGAGGAGATGACGATCTGCGACGGCAAGGGCACGGACTATAAGTGCCGCCTTGTGCGCTCGGATAAGGACGAGGCCGAGGCCGAGATCATCGAGGTCACGCAGTGCGCGGCAGAGCCCACGGTGTCGGTGCGCGTGCTGTGCGGTCTGCCCAAGGGCGACAAGACCGATTATATTATCCAGAAGTGCGTCGAGGCCGGTGCGCACGAGATATGCTTTTTCCGCAGCGAGCGCGTCGTGCAGCGCACCGAGGGCGTCACGAAAAAGCTCGAACGCTGGAACAGGATAAGCGAGGAGGCGGCCAAGCAGTCCGGGCGCGGCATTATCCCGGAGGTGCGCTGGCTCGATACCTACGTCGAGGCGCTCGACGCCGCCAAGCAGCAGGAAGCGGTATTTTTCATGTACGAGACCGGCGAGCGCGAGGGTCTGCGCACAGCTCTTGCGGGAGCGGAAAAGCTCGGCTCGGCCGCGATAATAACCGGCCCCGAGGGCGGCTTTGAGCCCTATGAGGCCGACATGGCGCGCAAGGTCGGCATGCACATTTGCGCCATGGGTGCGCGCATCCTGCGATGCGAGACCGCCCCCGTCGTCGCCCTCACGGCGCTGATGTACGAGAGTGGAAATTTAGAGGCGAATTGACGCTGCTGCGGATACAGCTTTTGCGGCAGCCCGGTGTCGAGAGTGCGGAGAAAACCGTTTTTGCCTCGCGCTGCGGTGCTGCGCTCCTTGCCTTCCCCTTTTAGGGGAAGGTGTCGGCGCAGCCGACGGATGAGGTGAAAATGAATAAAAAAAGAGTGCAGATTTTTGATCTGCGCTCTTTTTCTCATTGTCCCTCAATGTACATGCTTTCGGCTTTGTTCAGCGCCACCTGAAGCGTTTCGGCCACCTGCCGGGTGTCGGAGTTTTGCTCAATGAGCTCCAGAGCCGTGTCGACCGCGCCGCACAAAACGGCATACATTTTTTCATACTCAACCATAAATTCACCTCATTTAGTCTATACATAGCCTAATAGTAGCACGCATAGCCTAAAATGTCCACTCAATTTGGCTATCCTAATACAAAAAGTGTATTACGGAGGCTGAATATGCAGACGATAGACGCGGTGAAAACGAGAATACTCCGCCTGTGTGACGAGCGTAATATGAGCATCAACAAGCTCGCAACGGTGTGCGCGCTGCCGCCGTCGAGCATCAAGAATATCCTCTACGGCAAGAGCTGCAATCCGAAGCTTTTGACGATAAAAATGATTTGCGACGGGCTGGATATAACGCTGGCCGAGTTTTTCTCAACTCCGGAGTTCGACAGTCTTGAGCAGGAGATACGTTAGTTTTTAGAGGCGCACGATGCTGCTGCGGATACGATTGCTGCGGCAGTCCGGTGTCGATACTGCCGGCAAAACCGGTACGGCGGGCGATCGATGATCGCCCCTACGGTCATAGTCGGAACTTAAATCAATATCGTAGGGGCGGCCATTGGCCGCCCGTTTTTTATGACTTTCTCCGCGGCTTCCGGTCGTGCTGACGCAATAATCGTATTGGTACAGCTTAAATGCGCCTCAGAAAGAAACGGGAACATTTGATTTTTGCTGCCGTCAAACTATCAAACGAAAAATTTAAGGAGGCGGCAGACATGAAAAAGAATATCCCGACCGTGCTTGCGGTCATCGCGGCGCTGGCGATAACCGGCATAGCCCTCGGCGCGTCAAACGCCGGGAAGGAGATGCGGACGCTTATGCCGGCAGAGCTTGCGCAGACGCTCAGCGACGGACAGACGAGGCCGCTGAGCGAGGACTCGGCGTATGAGGACATGCTGAAAACCGAACTCACGTCGGAAAAGTCGGATAAATATCTCTACCTGTTCGAATCGGGCAGCGGTGAGCTCAAGGCCGTGATGCTCACGGGTGACGCAGCGAAAACTGAAAGCCCCGTTTCGGAAAGCGCGGCGATTGATGCAGCGCAGAAGATAGCGTCCGCAGCCCTCCCTGGCACGGAGCTCGGCGGCTTCGACGCAAAATGCCGCTATAACGGCAGCGGCTGGACGGTCGAGCTTTGGCAGAAGCTCGCCGATGACCTGTACGGCGGCAGAAAAATAGCGGTCAAGCTCAGCGACGGCGGCGAGCTTGAGACTTTAATTCGCACCGATGATGACCCCGGTGACTGGCAGAGCGCAGCGAAAAGCGCGATAAGCCGCGAAAAGGCGGCGGAGCTTGCCCTCGCCGCGATAGACGGCGACGCTGAAAACGCAGAAGTTTCGGCGTATATGCAAGCAAACGCCGACGGCATCAACTGGCAGGTCGATATCGCAAACGTCGATATCGGAAACGGCTGGACAGCCACATATTTCGTCACCCTCAATGCCCTGACGGGGGAAGTGATCACGGTCGATATGACGCGATAGGAATGAAAAGAGTGCAGACCAAAAATCTGCACTCTTTTTCTCGTTTTTTTATTTCTTATTCGTCAGCTCAAGCAGATTGTATCTCTCGATGCCGGAGCGGGAAACGCCGAGGTGGCGGCGTATCGCGGCGGCGGCCATGTCGCGGTCGCCGAACTTGAGGATATCGCAGATGAACACGTGATCGTTGTCGACCGTGTCGTAAAAGCCCTCGGGGCGCGAGAACAGCAGATAGCTGCGGCAGCGAAACAGCCGGTACTTCATCTGATCGTAGATATCGGTTATCAGACTGTTGCCGGAGGCCTTTACAACGGCAAAGTGAAAGTTTATCTCCTGCTCAAGCAGCTTTTTGAACACGAAATCCTTGCCCTTATGAAAGGCCTCATCATAGACATCCTGAAGCCTGTGCGCCATCTCGTACAGCTCGTCGAGCTGCTGCTTTGTGATGTTCAGCGCGGCCTCGCCCGCGGCGTAGGACTCTATCATAAGCGTAAAATCGCAGATTTCGTCATATTCTTTTTTATTAAACTCCGCAACATAGTAGCGGCTGTTCTGTATCTTTATATAATTGTTCGCCGCGAGCTTTTCGAGCGCCGCCTTGACCGGGGAGCGGCTTATTCCGAGCTCCTGCGCGATGCTGCTTTCGCTGATGCGGCTGCCGGGCATAACTGCGAAGCTTATGATATCCTGAAAAACAAGCTCGTGTACGATATCGTTGAGCGGCATGAACGGATTTCCGCTGCGTATTTTCTCAAACTGCTTGACGTCCATAATATCATCTCCTGTTTCGTTCGTTATAATGTTAAAGAATATAATAAACGCCCGCCGGATGCAAATTAAAATGTGTAAAAATGCGCATAAACAGCATCCAAAACACGCAAATTTTACTCTAAACGATGCTGAACTGCTTGTAAAAACAAGCAGAGCACCAAATCAGCGGAAAAATCGCCTGTGTGTGAGCTCCAGCGCAGGAAGCAGCTTATCGGGCGAAACGCGTATCGAGCAGCCGCCGTCAAAAAGCTCGGTTGATGTAACGATGATGTCGCTGTGTGCAAGAATGCCCACGGCCTCGGCGAGTGTGTTTGCGTCGGCGCCGCGGCCTACGATGCTCACGGTGCTGCGCGCCTTGTCGCGTGTTACGCCGCACAGCTCGGGGCGATCGGAGAAGGAACCCATGACCGTACCCTCGCGTCGGGTAAAGCTTGACAGCAGATGCACACTCACGCCGCTGCGCATCGCGGCCGCCACACTGCGTGAGTGCAGAACCTGCGAGCCGTGCAGCGCAAGGGCGAGCATATCGGCGTAGTCGATGCGCTCGAGCCTCAGCGCCCCGGTCACAAGCCGGGGGTCGGCAGTATATATTCCGTCGACATCGGAGTAGATCTCGCAGCGATCGGCGTTCAGTGCCGCCGCGAGCTCGACGGCAGTCGTGTCCGAGCCGCCGCGGCCGAGAGTCGTTGTGTCGCCATTTTCTCCGAAGCCCTGAAAACCCGCAACGATGACGATGCGTCCTGCGCAGAGCTCACGCAGTATGCGTCCGGTGTCGATACCCGTTATGCGCGCCTGCCCGTGAACGCTGTCCGTGCGTATCCCCGCCTGAGCGCCGCTGAGTGATACGCTGTCGTGCCCCATATCGGCAAGCTGCATCGCCGTCATCGCGGCCGAGCCGGTCTCGCCGGTGGATAAAAGCGCGTCGAGCTCACGCGCCCTCGGGCAGCTGCTTATGCGCTTTGCGTCGGCTAAAAGCTCATCTGTCGTATTTCCTCGTGCGGAAACGACGGCGACTACATCGTTTCCCGCCATTGCGCAGTCGGATATTATAGCGGCGGCGCACCTGAGCCTTTCGACCCCGGCAAGCGAGCTGCCGCCGAATTTTTGAACAATAAGCATTTCATCACCATAAATTTAAAATAAAAAAAGAAGTAGGGTATAGCCCTACTTCATAGTATTCAGCTGTGCCTCAGCCTGCCATAAGCTCGATGCTGACAACGCCGGGAACTGTGCTAAGCCTTGCCATGAGCTCGTCGCTGCTGATAACGAGGTTTTCCGGAGCTATCGATATTGTCACGAGCGCGACGCCGTTTGCCGGGATAGATTGATTGATAGTCAGTATATTCGCGCCCGATTCGGTAAAGATAGACAGTACCGAGGAAAGCTTGCCCGGCTTATCATGCAGCTTTATGTGGAAGGTCATGATAGCGTCGCGCTTCATGTCGCGGAACGGAGTGATGCAGTCCTTGTATTTATAAAATGCGCTTCGGCTCAGGTCGACGCGCTCGACAGCCTCGGCGACCGTACGTGCCTCGCCCGTCTCGATAAGCGACTTCGCTTCCGTGACCTTGACGAATACCTCGGGCAGCGCCGTTGCCTCGACGAGATAATATTTGGGTTTTGCGTTTGCCATTTTCAAGCCCTCCTGTCTGCGTAGGAATGACATTTGTTCGCGTATTACGGAGTTTATCACATTTCGGCGGCGATATCAATAGGTTGCGAAGAAAAAAGTTGGAGGAGACATACATGCTGCTTGGTATAGTGTTCAGCGTGATCGCCGGTATGGCGATGAGTGTGCAGGGCGTTATGAATACACGCCTGGGCGAGGGGATAGGGAACATGGAGGCAAACGCCTTCGTACAGGGCACGGCCTTCGTGCTGTCACTTGCAGCACTCATGTTTTGGCGGCAGGGCAGCTTCACGGCGCTCGGCAGCGTAAACAAGCTGTATTGGCTCGGCGGTGTGCTTGGGATTGTCATAACGCTTACCGTCATGCTGAGCATAAAGAGTCTCGGCACGACAGTAGCGATATCGATAATTCTTATTTCCCAGCTTCTCGTTGCCGCACTCATCGATGCCTTCGGCATCATGGGCAGCGAGAGGATAGACTTCGGCTGGAATAAATACGTCGGACTTGCTGTAATGTGCGGCGGAATGCTTTTGTTTAAGTATAATTAATTCAAATAACGGAATAAATGAAAAATTTATGATAAATTATCATAATTTCCAGCAATTATATACTTGAAATTTGGATATAGTATGGTAAAATAGAGGATGCTGAACAAAGAGAGTAAAGGATGATGTGATATGCTGTCAATATCAAAGATAACGGCGGAGCAGGCTCATGCCGCCGGCCGACAGGATAGTCATCACTTCATGGCTCTTTACAAGGCATACCTGCGCGGCGCCTCCGAGGCTGCCTGCACTTATCGGGAAAATGAGAATGACCATAGCTTTAAAATGGCGGTAGCAGCGATGGTATTCGCTCTCCTGAGCTGGTTTGTCACAATGTATTTTGTGTTTAAGTGAATTTTTCACCCTGTGCATAGCGCAGGGTGTTTTTACATCCGGGCTTCGACAAAATATTACATAGTTGGGATAAAAACAACGAAATCTGCCGGTATCCAAACCAATTTCGTCGAATTATGTCAACAAATATTTCAAATCATCGACACGGTTCGTGTGCCAAAACGTTTCGGATATGGTAAGTTTATACCATAAAAGCGGCTGTTTTGCTTTAAAAGGTAAGGACAGTGCTGTTCATGTAATTTGCTGGAGGAGAATAGTTATGGAAACCAAAACACGAGTTCTGATAGCAGACATCGACGAGGACTTTCGACGTCTGCTGACCGATGTTCTGTCGCTGGAGGACGACATGGAATGTGTCGGCGGCACGGACAACGGAGTCGATGCGCTCTCGCTTGCCGCCGAGCAGCGGCCGGATGTCCTGGTCATGGATCTGGTTCTGCTGAAGCTGGACGGCATCGAGGTGCTGCGGCATTTGCCGGAGGCATGTCCGGGAACCAAGGCAATCGTCGTCACGCATCTTTACCGCAGTGAGATTGTGCGCCAGTGCAGCGCCCTGGGAGCGGCATACTTTGTGCCCGAGCCCTGCGACGTCAGCCTGCTGCTCGACCGCATACGTCAGATAAGCGCATGCCCGACGCAGGAGGAGCTGCTCACCCCGTCCCGCACGGGTGATGCAAATCTTGAGGCGGCCGTCACCGAGATTATACATGAGATCGGCGTTCCGGCGCATATCAAGGGTTATCAGTACCTGCGCGAAGCGATAATACTTACGATAAACGACATGGATATAATAAATGCCGTGACAAAGGTTCTGTATCCCGAGGTAGCCAAAAAGTTCGGCACGACCCCGTCACGCGTCGAGCGGGCCATCCGCCATGCCATCGAGGTCGCGTGGGATCGCGGAGATATAGAGGTTTTGCAGAAGTTCTTCGGCTATACCGTGTCGAATATCAAAGGCAAGCCCACCAATTCAGAATTCATCGCAATGATTGCCGACTGTCTTTCCCTGCGTCAGAAGCAGGGCGCAATGCGCTGAAAACGCCGGCGGCTCAATGCTTTGCCGGGATGGAGGAATATGGTGTGGAAGCGACTGATAAGCTGAACGAACTATGAATTTCCCAGCCGTATAGCAACCTATCATTGATCTCATAGCAACGAACACTCCCTGTCAGTTGGGTATCCTAAACCAAGCGATGGGGAGTGCTTTTATGAGCAATTTCAGTTTGGATTATTGCATTGATGAGTTTATGATCTACTGCCGCAGCCGTGATCTTCGGCGGCGAACGCTGGACAGCTATGAGCACACTTTGCGCCTTTTTGAACGCTGGTGTGAGGTGGAACTGAGGATAGACCGCATCCATGATGTGAGCGAGCAGGTTATACGGCGCTATATCACAAATCTTCAGGAACGCGGCAAATACACGTTTTATGCTGATGAGAAGAGCAGAGGGACAAATTTTCCTGAGCGGAGGAGAGATTACAGGCAGCCGGTAACAACGGCCACCGTAACCTACATAATGAACGCTCAGATCGGCTTCAACATGTCCTGGACAGCGGCCTACATCGTCGGCACTGTCTGTGCAGTCGTTTACCTCGTCGGCATAATTATGTACGGCAAAAAGCGCGCTGCAAAAATCAAACTCGCGTAAAAATTTAAATTACCCACAAAATACATTTAAGAGAGCGTAGGCTTGCCTGCGCTCTCTTTTGCTATTTTTCCTCATTTTCCTGTTCGATGTACATTCCCTCACATTTTCTCTGCGCCTCGATTATCATCCGCAGGGCCTCTTCGGCGGCGCGCATCATTGTATGATACATCTCTTCGTAGTTCGGCATAATATCACCTCCTGAGCATAGTTTAGAACAAAATGTTCAAAAATACAATAGACCAATTTGTTCAAACTATACTTGAATCGGTGATTGGATTGCAAAGATATCAGCGTATTCGAGATCTCAGAGAAGATGCAGACCTCACGCAGAAGCAGGTGGGGGAGGCCATAAACGTTCCGCAGCGGACGTATGCCTATTATGAAAGCGGCCAGCGAATGGTGCCGCCGCAGGTGTTGTGCGCTCTTGCCGATTTCTATAATGTCAGTGTTGATTACATCCTTGGGAGAACCGACAGGCGATGATTTACAGGCGACTGCGCGATATGCGCGAGGACAAAGACCTCAGACAGCGTGAAATAGCAGAAATACTGAATGTTAGTCAGACGACATATACGCGCTATGAAAGCGGCGAGCTCGATATTCCCAGCGCCGCGCTCATAAAGCTTGCCGATTTCTACGGCGTGAGCGTGGATTATATTTTGGGGCGAACAGACAAGTTTCTTTAGAAGCGCACGGACACCGTACTAATACGCATATTGCGTCAGACCGGTGTCGAAACTGCCGACGAAACCGCGGCAGGCGGGCGACCAATGGTCGCCCCTACGGCTATAGTCGTAAGTAAAATCATATCCGTAGGTGTGATGGTGCGCCACTAAAAAAGAGAGAGCACAGGCTAAATGCCTGTGCTCTCTCTTTCGATTTTTCAGTTGAGCAGTATGCGGTCGTTGTCGAGCGCCTTGCCGGAGCCGGCCCTGAAGCGGTCGAGGAAGTCCTGCACGGTCATGCCCTCACGCTCGGTGCCTGACACGTCCATGATGATGTTTCCCTTATCCATCATAAGCGTGCGGTTTCCGAGATCGAGCGCCGACTGCATGTTGTGCGTTATCATCATGCAGGTGATCCTGCTGTCTGCGACGATGCTTTTCGTAAGCTCCAGTACCTTTTCCGCCGTACCGGGGTCGAGCGCCGCCGTGTGCTCGTCCAGAAGTAGGAGCTTCGGCGGAACTATCGTAGCCATCAGCAGAGTAAGTGCCTGACGCTGGCCGCCGGAGAGCAGGCCGACAGGCTGCGTTAACCGATCCTCAAGCCCCATATCCAAAAGCGCGAGCCTTTCGCGGAACATGGCGCGATCGGACTTGGTTATGTGCGAAAACCAGCCGCCGCTTTTTGCCGCCATTGCGAGGTTTTCCTCGATGCTCATGCCGGGTGCGCTGCCGCGCATGGGATCCTGGAACAGACGGCCGATGCTGCGTGCGCGCTTGTGCTCGGGCATGAAGGTGATATCCTTTCCGTCTAGCTCTATGCTGCCGCTGTCGGTGAAGAAGCTGCCGGCAACGGCGTTAAAAAGCGTCGATTTTCCCGCGCCGTTTGCGCCGATGATGGTGATGAAGTCGCCGTCGCGCACATCGAGCGAAAGTCCGCTCAGGGCGGTCTTTTCGTTGACAGTTCCGGGATTAAAGGTCTTGCTGATGCTATTGAGCCTGAGCATATCAAACACCGCCCTTCTGTGCTTTAAGGCCGAGCCGGCGCTTTATCATGGGCATCTGCTTTTTGAGATACGGTATCGATATCGCAAGCACGACGATGATCGAGGAGATGAGCTTGAGCATGAACGCCGGCATATCGAAGCGCAGCGCAACGGTGTACACCAGCCTGAACAGTACAGAGCCGAGCACAACGCCCACAGCTCGTGTGAAGATGCCGCCCCTGCCCATGATAACGCCGCCGATGAGCAGGGAGGCCAGCGCGATGGTGACCATGCCGGTGCCGATGTTTATATCGACGGCTTTCTGCGACTGAGCCAGCAGACAGCCGGACAGCGCCGTGAACGAGCCTGCGATGCACAGGCCGATTATGGTCGTGAACGCGGTATTTATGGACGATGAGCGCACCATGTCGGGATTATTGCCAGTTGCGCGTATCGCAAGGCCGAGACGCGTTTTGAGAAACAGGGTCAGCAGGACGAGAATGACGATAACAGCGATAAGCGCGACCGCAAGCTTGTACTGCTTTGCGAAAGCAGTACCCTTGAGAAGCTCCTTCATGAGCGTAAACACGGTATCTGCCTTGTTCATGTTCAGAAGCGACGAGCCTCCCATGATGGCGATGTTTATTGAATAAAGTCCGGTGTTCACGATGATGCCGGCCAGCAGACTGTCAACGCCGAGCTTTGTCTGCAATAAGGCGGTCACAAAGCCCGAGCATACGCCGGCAGCCATCGCGGCGGGTATCGCAAGATACGGATGCCCCGAGAGCACGACTATCGCGCCGACTGCGGCGCCGAGGGTGAAGCAGCCGTCGGTTGAAAGGTCGCACACGTTGAGCATACTGTAGCTCAAATACAGTGCGAGCACCGTCAGCGAGCAGATAAGTCCCAGCTCAAGCGCTGTCTGCCCGAGACTCAGTATCGTTGCAATATCCATGTTGTTTCCTCTTTCCTGTATGGAGACTGTTGTTTACTGCTGAACGTCGCCGAAGCTCTCAGCGGTGGTGATGGTGTTTATCTTGGTGCAGTAGGGCTCGAAGGCCTTTGCGACGGTGTCGTAGTCGTAGCCGAGCTCGGAGCAGATCTCGGTGTTGATGGTCGCGGTGCCGTTATCGAAGGTCTTGACTGCCATGGTCGCTGTGTCTGCGCCGTTAAGAAGGATATCCGCCGCCATGTTTGCGGTCTCGACGCCGAGGTTTGCGTAGTCTACGCCGTAGCCGAGGAATGCGCCGTTGAGTGCGAAGGAGTCAGCGCCGGCGTAGTGAGGGATGCCTGCCTTTGCGAGGGTTTCGTAGATCGCGAGCTCTGCCTTCATGATGGAGTTGTCGGTCGGAGTGAACACGGCGTCAACGCCGTCTGCTACCATTGCCTCGGCTGCGAGCATGACCTCGTCTGCGGTGGAGCCGGTGTGCTCGACTACCTCAACGCCCTTGTCTGCGAGAAATTTCTTCGCCGCCGCGATGGAAGCGGTGGAGGAGTCCTGACCGACGTCGTACAGCAGGCCGATCTTCTTTGCGTCGGGGTCGTTTGCGAAGATGAGGTTCATGATAGCGTCCGCGTCGAGGTAGTCGCTGGTGCCGGTGACGTTTGCGCCCGGCTTGTCGAGGCTCTCAACGAGCTCTGCGCCGACGGGGTCGGAAACCGCGGAGAACACAACGGGGATCTCATTATCCTCGGTCAATGCCTGCATGCGCATCGCAACGGGGGTCGCAACGCCGATCATGAGGTCAACGTCCTCGGCAATGAAGTTGGAGATTATCTGCTCCATAACGGTCGCGTCGGCATTGCAGTTATCGTACTTAATATCAAAGGTGACGCCCTTTTCCTCGCCGATGGCCTTGAGCCGGGCCTGGATGTTCTCGACTATCTGATTTAGGGACGCATCGTCAACATAGTTGCAGATGCCGACCTTATAGACCTTTGCGCTGTCGCTGTCGCCGTCCTTGGTCTGACTGCCGCAGGCGCACAGGGTAAATACCATTGCCAGAGCGCATACGAGCGCGAGTGCCTTTTTGATGATGCTGTTTTTCATTGTTTTTTCCTCCAAAAATGTTTTTTTCAGCTTGGGTGCAGATGGAGGGGAGCTTGCCTGTAAAACAAAAAAAGCAGCCTCCTATCCCAACAATGGGACAAGAGCTGCGCTCCTGCGATACCACCCAAATTGACGAAGAATTCGTCCGCTCGCTTATGCGTACCATCATACGCACCCCGATTGATAACGGGAGGGATCCCGTCGGCATCTACTCAAGCCTTCCGCTTTTTCAAGCCGCCCTCCGAAGTCCATTCACTCTGCGCCGCCGACCGCGATCTCACCACCCACGGTTCTCTTAACGCCGGTTTATCAAAGCTACTACTCTTCGTCACAGGTTTGATGCTGCAATTATAGCACCTGATTTTAGCTTGTCAAGCCCCAAAGCAAAATTTTTTCGCAAATTATTTTCACTGGAAGGTACAGGCTTGATTTAATTATTTATATTATAGTATCTCTGTACGCATTGTGCCAAATGTATGTATCTGCGCTCAAAAATAAACAGATTTTGTTGCAATTGACGGTTGACTTTTCCCATTTAAAGCGCTATTATTTCGACATGAAAACACGGCGGCCCGCGCCGGATGATTTTATGAAGGGAGATACGGCAATGAGCATCTGCGCAGCGAAAAACACGATAAACACCGGCAGACGCGCAGTGTCTGCTTACTCCTATTTCGGCTTTATTCAGGTCTGCTATGCAGACCGATATTTTGCTGCTTTGAAATTGTCCGACCGGTGTGAACACCCCGAAGCTGTTTTCTGATACGGGAAATCTCAGGGTGCTGCCATTCCGGCGGCACCCTGTTTTTTTAAGCAACTTTTCAACGCTTTAAATCAAAAAAGGAGAAATCGACATGAAAAAGAAAATAACGGCTTTAGTAATGGCAGCCGCAATGTGTCTGAGCTTTGCAGCATGCGGAAGCGATAACGGCGGCGATACCGCCAAGGATACCTACACCGTCGGCATATGCCAGCTGGTGCAGCACCAGGCGCTCGATGCGGCGACCCAGGGCTTTAAGGATGCTCTGAAGGAGGAGCTCGGCGACAAGGTCGAGTTTGTTGAGCAGAACGCCGCAAACGATATCCCGACCTGCGGCACCATCTGCAACGGCTTTGTTTCCGATGGCGTTGACCTCATCCTCGCAAACGCGACTCCGGCGCTTCAGGCGGCCGTCTCCGCGACTCAGTCCATCCCCATCCTCGGCACTGCCGTCACCGAGTACGGCGTTGCGCTCGATATAAAGAACTTCTCCGGTACCGTCGGCGGCAACGTTTCCGGCACCTCCGACCTTGCGCCGCTCGATCAGCAGGCCGCAATGTTCTCCGAGCTTCTGCCCGACGCAAAGACCGTCGGCATCCTCTACTGCTCGGCCGAGGCAAACTCCGTATACCAGGTGGATATAGTCAAGGCCGCTCTTGAGGACAAGGGCATCACCGTTAAGGTCTACACCTTTGCAGACTCCAACGATGTCGCCACCGTGACCGCGACCGCATGCGACGAGTGCGACGCTCTGTACATCCCCACAGACAACACCGCCGCCTCCTGCGCCGAGGCCATAAACAACGTAGCTCTGCCCAAGAAGACCCCCATCATTACGGGCGAGGAAGGCATAGCAAAGGGCTGCGGCATCGCAACTCTGTCCATCGACTACTATGAGCTCGGCGTTACAACCGGCAAGATGGCCGCAAAGATCCTCACCGGTGAGGGTGATATTGCCACCATGCCCATCGAGTACTACCAGAACCCCGTCAAGAAGTACAATGCCGATCTCTGCGAGCAGCTCGGCATCAGCGTTCCCTCCGATTACACCGCTATCGACTGATAAACAACCAACAAACCGAAACGAGGTCTGAAAAATGACAATGTCCGTATACCTGTCCGCCTTGAGCGTGACAAACCTGATATCGAGAATGCCGGCCGCAGTCGCGCAGGGCATAATATGGGGTCTCATGGCCTTGGGAGTGTTTATAACCTTCCGCCTGCTGGACATCCCCGATATGACCGTTGACGGCTCGTTTGCCACGGGCGGAGCCGTAACGGTAATGCTCCTGCTGGCAGGTATGCCCGCGTGGGCGGCACTGCTGATTGCGATAATTGTCGGTGTGCTCACCGGCCTGTGTACAGGCTTTCTGCATACAAAGCTCGGCATCCCGGCCATTCTCGCCGGTATCCTGACACAGTTTGCGCTGTATTCGATAAACCTGCGCATCATGACCAAGGCCAATCAGACGGCCAGCGTGCAGAAGTTCGGGATGTTCTGGGAAAACGGCAACGGCTTTCTTGTATCCTCGCTGCACATCACGCAGGCGATACTCATAGGACTTGTCATAGCGGCAGTCATTGTCGCTCTTTCCTACTGGTACTTCGGAACCGAGCAGGGCAGTGCGCTGCGCGCAACCGGCAATAACCCTGCAATGAGCCGCGCTCAGGGCATTCATATTGAGACCATGAAGGTCATAGGCCTCGGCATCTCCAACGGCATCGTTGCCCTTGCCGGCGGACTTATGACGCAGTTTCAGGGCACGGCCGACGTAAGCATGGGCCGCGGCGCCATCGTCATCGGCCTTGCGGCCATTGTCATAGGCGAGATACTGTGCGACGCAATATTCAGCAAGGGCTGCAATTTCGCGGTAAGGCTCGGCTTTGTAATCTTCGGCGGCATTGTTTACTATGCAGTCATGGTAGTCATACTGTGGCTGAAGCTCGACCCGAACGATCTGAAGCTGTTCACTGCCATTATCGTTGCGATATTCCTTGCGATACCGCAGCTCAAGGCGCGGTCAAAAAGCTCGTTTTCGCGCTCGAAGAAAAGAGCGCTTAGCGAAAGGAGCGATGCGTAATGCTGGAGATAAAAAACGTTTCAAAGACCTTTAACCCCGGGACCATAAACGAAAAGCACGCACTGACGAACCTCAGCCTGAGCCTCGGCGGCGGCGACTTCGTAACCGTCATCGGCGGCAACGGCGCGGGCAAATCGACGCTCCTGAACGCCGTCGCCGGCGTGTGGCCGGTCGATTCCGGCGCTATCCTCATCGACGGCGAGGACGTCACCGGTATGCCGGAGTATAAGCGCGCAAAATACATCGGCCGCGTGTTCCAGGACCCCATGATGGGCACCGCGCCCAACATGCAGATCGAGGAAAACCTCGCGCTGGCTCTGCGCCGCGGCAAAAAGCGCGGCCTCAAATGGGGAGTGACGAACGCCGAGCGAGAGGCATACCGCGAAAAGCTCGCAACCCTCGGCCTCGGCCTTGAGGACAGACTCACCGCGAAGGTCGGCCTGCTCTCCGGCGGTCAGCGCCAGGCGCTGACGCTGCTGATGGCGTCGCTTCAGACCCCGAAGCTGCTGCTTCTGGATGAGCACACCGCCGCACTTGACCCCGGCACGGCCAAAAAGGTACTTGAGCTTTCCGATAAGATAATCAGCGAAAATAAGCTCACCGCGCTCATGATAACGCACAACATGAGCGACGCCATACGCCACGGCAACCGCCTTATAATGATGGACAGAGGCCGCATCGTCCTCGACATCTCCGGTGAGGAAAAAAGCCGCCTTACCAAGGCAGATCTCCTCGAGCGCTTTGCCGAAAAGGCCGGCGTCCAGGAGGAGACCGACTCCGTCCTGCTGTCATAAAGCAAAAAACCACCGCCCGTGAGGTTTCCTCACGGGCGGTTTTGCTGTTGACAAAAATGGGGGGGGGTGTTATAATGTTATATAAAATGAGTAAACTGTGCTGAAGAGGAAACTGATATGAAAAAAGCGATAATTACCGTAATAGCGATGTTCCTTTTGATCTGCTGGCCGCTCGGAGGATTGTGGGGCGTGATACTCAGCCCTGTTATAGGCGGCGGAGCTTCCGAATCGTATCTGTACCCAATCTATGGCGGGATTATCCTGCTGTCGGGCGTGGTCGTCGTCTGCACATCGGTCGTGTGCGAAAGGATACAGCAGCTCAAAGACGAGCTGAAGGACAAAGATAAAAACGACTCCGAGGACAAATAAAACAAGCTCCGTATGCACTGCATACGGAGCTTTACTCTTATGATTATCAGAACAGGCAGTTTTCGATGTAGCGGTGGAGTATCGCCGCGACCTGCGCACGGGTCGCGCCGCCTGCGGGCAGGAGCTTGCCGTCCGCGCCGTTTATGATGCCCTCGGCAACCGCCCAGGACATTGCGTCCTTTGCGTAGGCGGAAACGCTTGCAGAGTCTGCAAAGCCGCCGAGATCCTTGGCTGCCGAGACGTCAATGCCCTTGAAGGAGGCGTAGCGGTAAAGCACCGCCGCCATCTGCTCACGCGTGATGGTGTCGTTGGGAGCGAAGACCTTGTCGCTGTAGCCCTTTACGATGCCGTTTGCCGCGGCCCAGTCGACGGCGCCGCTGTACCAGCTGCCGCCGGCGTCGGCAAACGAGGAGGCTGCTGCCTTGGGGCTTCCCTCCATGCGCCACAGGACGGTGACGAGCATGCCGCGGGTCATCGTGAGCTCCGGCTCGAAGGTGCTTGCGGAGGTTCCGGCAAACAGCGCGTTATTGAACGCGTAGTACACGTCGCCGAAGTACCATGCGCCTGTTGCAACGTCGGTAAACGGGAACGGAGTGACCGCGGCCATAACGCCGGTCGTAACGGTGCAGGTAAGCCTGCCGCCGCTTGCGCTGCTGCCGGTGGCCTTTATCGTGCCGTCGGCGGCTATCGAGGCTGCCGCAAAGCCGCTGCCGCTTACGGGAACGGTGAGCGTGCAGCTCTTGCTTATGTCCTTGCCGCCGGCTGTCGCCGAAACGATGAAGGTCTGAGCGCTGCCGAGCTTCTCGCCGAGGGCGCGCTTCTGCGCGGCGTTGGGCTCGGGTGAGGCGAGACGCACGCTCACGTCGCCGCTGCCTGCGAGGTCTTTGCTGTCAAAGCCGGCAGCGCCCATGGAGGTGACGAAGCTTATCTTATTAGCCGCGGACAGTGCGGAAACGCCGCGCTCCCAAATGTTCACCGTGCCGAGGCCGGTTTCGGATACATCGACGGAAACGGTCTTGCCGCTTGCGCCGAGCTCGCGCATCATGATGCGCGTCGGGAACACGGTGCACACATCGCCGTTGACGATTGCCGGTGCGCTGACGGTGTTCGAGCCGCACGAGAGCTTGACGTTCGTGGTGTTCAGTCCGCCGTTTAAGACGATCAGCGCGTCGTTATCCGAGGGGAAGTTTGAGTCGTTGCCCATTGAGTCGGCTATTTTATAAATGTAGTCGTTTATCTTCGCTTTGACGGCTTTCGTGAAGAAGTTATCAAACTTCATGGCAGAGGCCGCGTCGCCGAAGGCGTATTTCTTGACGATGGCAAGCAGCTGATCGAGGATCTCGCCGTTTTTGATCTTGTCAAGGCCGGCCTGCACCCAGACGGGGTAGTTGCCGTCGTCCTCGCCGCCGAGGTGGCTCTGATAGATGTAGTTTACAGCGTCGAGCAGGGTCTTGTCATCGGTGACGGGGATGTTAACGCCCTCGGTGATGATGCCCTGAATGTTCGCAACGATGCGGTTGCTTATCCAGGTCGAAACGCTCGTTTCAACGGGGTTGAGCTTCTTGAGCATGCCGCCTATGAAGCTTCCGGCGACGTGATTGAGCATATCGGCCGAGAAGCCGCGCTCCCTGCCGTACTCGGTAACGTCGTCGATGGTCTGATGCTTGCCGGTCTCGGCGTTATAGAAGCTTACGGGGCCGATATGGGTCAAGGTATTCACCGCGGCAACGAGGCTGCCGGACACCTCGCGCAGCTGCACAAAGCGCAGCGGCGAGGGGTAGGTGAGGTTCGAGCCGGTCTCGATATCGTACAGGGTGTTGCCGTTCTTGGTGGTCATGGACGCGATGTCGTTTGCGTGCATGTGGCCGGTGAAGATCATTTCAAGGCCCGCGTCTGCAAGCTGAGCCGCTATCTTGTCATAGCCCTCGATGAGGTACATCTTGAGAATGTCGGGCTCCATCGAGAAATGAGGAACGAAGCCGTGGTGCGAAAGACCGATAACACGGTCGCCCCCGGCCTTGGCAGCCTTTATCTGCTCTGTCGCCCACGCGACGAGCTCAGGGCTCATTGCGCCGCGTGTCTCATGCTCGTTTTCCTTGTCCGAGGTGTTGTCAGCGCTGTAGCAGCAGGTGTCGAGCGCAATGAGGGTCAGGCCCTCGCAGGGCTTTGCGACATAGGAAAGCTGGCCGGATTGCTTGCCCTCGGGGGGAGTGTAGCGCGCAATCACGCTCTTGTCGGAGTAGACAAAATCATAGGCCGAGGCGAAATCCTTGGGCTCGGTGCGCGTTGCCGGAACGGCCTTGCCGTCGGCGGTGTTGAAGTTCATTGCATTTTCGTTGCGCACGTCGTGGTTGCCGTTTATGACGTAGACCTTAAGGCCGGGAATGTCCTTCTGCAGCTGCTGAAGGCGTGCGGAAAACTCCTTATGGCCCTCAAGCTCGCCGTCCTTTGTAAGGTCGCCGGAAACAAGCAGCACGTCGGGCTTGTCCTCTCTTACGGCCTCAAGCAGCTTGAGATTGACATAGCTGCTCTCGCTGAAGAACTTGCGGTCGCTGTTGAGGGCGTCCGTGTAGTCCTGGGTATCCTTTACCATTGTAGGGGAGAGGTAGTGCGTATCGCTCATGACGGCGATCTTCAGATCGATGCCGTCGGACGGTGAGTCCTGAGCGGCCAGCGCAGGCGTTATAAGCGTGCATACCATTATAACAGCAAGCAGCAGTGATGCGCCGCGCCGGAAATGTGTGGCTTTTCTCATGTTTTTCCTCCTGTTTCGTTAAAATACCGTGCCTGTGATGATTGTACATGAAAATCATGCCGAATACAAGTAAAATGCAAGTCAAATTCGGTTGACATACAGTTTGCTTGTATATATAATGTACTGCGTTTTTGAAAGAGGCGCGGAAAATGAACAGAGAAAACTTTTTCAGAAAATACGATAAGATAGTCGCAGGCTTCGGCGAGACCAGGCCGAGCATATTGCTGCACAGCTGCTGCGGCCCGTGCTCAAGCTCGGTTATCGAGCTGCTGACGCAGCACTTTGACGTAACGGTTTTATGGTATAACCCCAATCTGTGGCCGGAGGCGGAGTACGAAAAACGCCTTGAGACGCAAAAGCAGCTCATAGCCTGCCTTGACGGAGACGGCGTGACGGCGTCGATCCTTGTCGAGCCGTGGCGCAGCGAGGATTATTTTTCGCGCATAAAGGGGCTTGAGAATGAACCCGAGGAGGGCGGAAGATGCCTTGAATGCTTCCGCATCCGCCTTGAGGAGACCGCACGCATAGCCGCCGAGCGCGGCTTTGACTGGTTCTGCACGACCCTGACGGTCTCCTCACGCAAGGACGCCGTAGTCATAAATGCAATCGGTCGTGAGGCCGCACAAAAGTATAATGTAAGCTGGCTGCCGTCGGAGTTCAAAAAACGCGAGGGCAACCACCGTTCGATAATTCTTTCCGAAAAATACGGCCTGTACCGTCAGGAGTACTGCGGATGCGTATTTTCACTCAATAGGAGCAGCAATGAATAAGACTACAAGAAGAATAGTGACCGCCGCGATCGTCGGCGCTTTATACGCCGTCTTGACTATAGTGCTTGCACCGATAAGCTACGGCCCGGTGCAGTGCAGGATATCCGAGGTGCTGTGCATACTGCCGTTTTTCATGCCCTGCACGACCTGGGGACTGTTTTTCGGCTGTGCGATAGCGAATATCGCAAGCGCCGCCGGGCTTCCGGACATCATCTTCGGTTCGCTTGCAACGCTTATGGCCTGCCTGTGCATCGCGTGGTGCGGAAAGCGAAATAAAAAGGTGCTTGCCTGCCTCATGCCCGTCGTGTGCAACGGGCTTATAGTCGGCGCGATGCTGACCGTCGTTATCGCGGGGCTCAATCCAGTCAAGAACTTCGGCGCGTTCGCAGTTTTTGCCGGTCAGGTCGCGCTCGGTGAGGCCGCAGTTATGTTCATTGCCGGGCTTCCGCTGCTTTCCTGGCTGCCGAAGCAGAAATTTTTTGCCGACTATGTAAGCAGGACTTGACAAATGCGCATTAAGATATTAAGATGACAGTGCAAAAGGGGTGCTGAGTTTTCTCGGCTGAGACGGAAAGAATCGAATTTCCGAGACCCTCGAACCTGATCCGGGTAATGCCGGCGTAGGAAACGAAAATCTTTATATCAATCGTTTTCCTATGACCGTATTGCTTTTGCAGTGCGGTTTTCTTATTTCTTAGGAGGAATAGCAAAATGAAAAAATCCAACCTCACGCTTCGCGCCATCTGCGAAGGCGCGATACTTATCGCCGCGGCAACTGTGCTGAGCCTTGTTCCGATCTGGAAAATGCCTCAGGGCGGCTCGTTTGACCTGGCAATGCTGCCGATCATCATCTTCTGCGTCCGCTGGGGCATCGGACCGTCTCTGCCCGCCGGCTTTGTCTACGGCGTCATTCAGTTCATGCTCGAGGGCGGCATAGCTCTCGGCTGGCAGTCCATGCTTGGAGATTACTTCATCGCTTACACCGCTCTCGGCCTTGCCGGACTGTTCAAGGGCACGAAAAACGGCTTCTTCACCGGCACGGTCGTCGGCTGCGTCGCACGCTTCCTCGTCCACTATGTCGTCGGCGCCACCATCTGGGCGTCCTACATGCCGGAGAAGTTCTTCAACATGACCATGACCACCCCGTGGATCTACTCGGCATTGTATAACGGTGCGTACATGCTCATCGACATGGTCGCCATCCTCATCATCGGCGCACTGCTCTGGAAGCCCCTCGGCAAGTATCTGCGCGGCGAGGACCTCAGGCTCAAGGCATAAAAAACCCACAAATACCGGTTTCGGCGGGGCAGGACGCGTCCAGGCTACCCGGGCTCGTTCTTCCCCGCAAAAACCGAGTAGCAGACTATAGCTGACGGTAGGTGTTCGGCTCTCGTCAGCTATAAATAAAAAATCCTTGACACAGCAAAAGCATATCGTATATAATAAATCTCCGATGCCTGTGTGCATCGGAGGTTTATTGTTTTGTCAACTACTTTGAGCTTCGGCTCAATGTTGAGTATTATTCTGAAAGGAGTGCATGAATATGCTGCGTACCTACCAGCCCAAGAAGCGCCAGCGCAAGAAAGAGCACGGCTTCCGCAAAAGAATGGCCACCGCAAACGGCCGCAAGGTTCTCGCCCGCCGCAGAGCAAAGGGCAGAGCAAAGCTGAGCGCCTGATTTGGCGGCTCCGGGCAGGGAAAGCAAATAAATTTTTAGGGCGGCTAAACTCCGCCCTTAAGGTGTTTGCTGAAAAAACGGAAAGCAAGGGTGAAATAATTGGATTTCAGGTCAACTCTGAAAAAGAATTATGAGTTCAAACGGCTTTATAATAAAGGAAAAACAGCCGTTACGCCCTATATGGTCGTGTATGCTCTGAAAACGCAGCGTGGTGACCGCCGCGTAGGTTACACTGTGTCCACAAAGCTGGGCAAGGCCGTCGTGCGCAATCGAATCCGCCGCAGACTGAGAGAAATATACAGACTTAATTCATATAAGCTCAAGGACAGTGTCGATATTGTCATTGTGGCGCGAAGCCGCTGCATTGAGGCGGAATATGCCAAAATGGAGCAGGCGTTTCTGCATGCCTGCGCCGAGCTTGGAATCTTAAGAGGCTAAGAAATATGAAAAAGCTTCTGCTTGCGCTTATCCGTATTTATCAGAAATACGTTTCCCCGGCGTTCCCGCCGAGGTGCAGATTTATCCCTACCTGCTCACAGTATGCCGTTGAAGCCATCGAAAAATACGGGGCTTTGAAGGGCGGCTGGCTCGCCCTTAAGCGGCTGTCGAGGTGTCATCCGTTTCACCTCGGCGAACACGATTTCTTCGATCCCGTTCCCTGACGAGGATCGGAATACAAGGAGAAACTTATGTCACTATGGGATATTATAGTCTGGCCGTTTGCCAGACTGCTGGAGGTTCTTTATAACTGGACCGACAGCTACGGTCTCGCCGTTATCCTCTTTGCTCTCGTGGTCAATCTGATCCTCCTGCCGTTTATGGCAAAGAGCAAAAAGGGAATGATGAAGACCACCCGAATCCAGCCTCAGCTCAAGGAGCTGGAGAAAAAGCATAAGGGCAATCAGCAGAAGTATCAGCAGGAGGTCATGAAGCTATACAAGGAGCAGGGCGCAAGTCCCACCTCCGGCTGCCTGTGGTCGCTGATCCCCTTCCCGATACTCATCGCGCTGTACGGCGTAATCCGTCAGCCTCTCGGCTATATGATGGGCCTGAGCGACGAGAGCGTCAAAAAGCTCACCGAGTGGGCTACCCAGAATGCTGGCTTTGTTGCCACAAAGCAGGGTACCTATGACCAGATCGGCGTAGCCGATGCCATCCACAAGAACTGGGATGCGGTCACAAATGCTCTCGGCAATTTCAGCGGAAAGCTTCTTGACATTGACTACAGCTTCCTCGGCATGAACCTCGGCTCTATCCCCGACTGGAAGATCTGGACCTATGATTTTTCGGGCGCCGATATCCTCTCCAATATCGGGCTGTTCCTGATCCCCCTGATCGCGGCGTTTCTTTCCTGGGTGTCGATGAAGATCAGCCAGGCGACCAATCCTCCCCAGGCAGGACAGGCGGCAGTGAGCATGAAGACCATGAACCTCATGATGCCCATCATGTCCATCTGGATCTGCTTTATCATGCCTGCGGCTCTCGGCGTTTACTGGATTGCAAACAGCTGCTTCGGCATAGTGCGTGACCTTGTGCTCACAAAGCACTATAAGCGCAAGCTCGACATCGAGGACGCAGAGCGCATCGCGGCGCAGAAGGAGAGGGATGCCGAGCGCGCACGCCGCCATGAGGAGCATGAGCAGCTCAAGGCCGAGGGCGCAACGACCCGCAACAATAACACCAGCAAAAAGAAAATGCAGGCTCAGCAGAAGCAGGCAGACGCAGAGCGCATCGCCGCGAACGAAAGAGCGGAGCGCGCATTGCGCCTTGAAAAGCTCGGCATAGAAACGCCCGAGAATCCCTCTCAGGTCGGCAAGCGCCGCTATGCAAGAGGCAGAGCGTATGATCCTGACCGCTATGCCGACGAAACGGCATCAGCGGCAAAGTCCGGGGAAGCGGTTGAAGAGACCGCGGCTCAGACCGAGGCAGAGCCTGAACAGTCACAGGAGAATAGTGAAACATGATAAAGTCTTTGGAAACCACAGGCCGCACCGAGGATGAAGCCATCGCCGCAGCCCTGAAGGAGCTCGGACTTGAGAGAGACGATGTTTCCGTAACAGTCGTCGAGCGTGCAAAGTCCGGATTTCTGGGTATAGGCGCTTCTCCGGCAGTCGTGCGTGTCGAGTATGAAGCTCCCGACGAGACCGAGACCGAGGCTGCTCCCGTCGTTGAGACAAAGGCTCCCGAAAAGGCGGCAATGACCGCCGATAACGGCGAATTTGCCGAAATAAGAGCCTTCCTTGACGGACTTCTCAAGCGCATGGACGTCAAGGCCGATATCGAGATCACCCGCCGCGACGGCAAGAGTATCGTCGTAAACCTCTCAGGCTCCAACATGGGCGCGGTCATCGGCCGTAGAGGCGAGACCCTTGACGCGATCCAGCACCTGACTAATTACGTCATTAATCGCGGCAGCGACAAGCATATGCATATCTGCGTTGATGCCGAGAGCTACCGTGCAAAGCGCGAGGAATCGCTCGTCCGCCTTGCAGAGAAGATGGCGGCCAAGGTAATAAAGTATAAGCGCAGCATGGCGCTTGAGCCGATGAACAGCTACGAGCGTCACATCATCCACGCCGCCCTTCAGGATTATGAGGGCGTAAGCACAAGCTCGACCGGCACCGAGCCCAACCGCCGCGTCGTCGTATCCTACGACCGCCCGCAGAACACCGGCAATAAGCCGAAGAGCCGTGAATGGGCATAAGCCCCGTATATTGGAGGAAGTAAAATGATACTTGAAAAAATTCAGCAGATCCTTGCACAGCAGTTTGAAGTATCCGCAGGCAGCATTTCCGCCGATACCAATATCGTCGATGATCTCGGTGCGGATTCGCTTGACGTTGTTGAGCTCATCATGTCCGTTGAGGACGAGTTCGGCGTTCAGATCCCCGATGAGGACGCAGCAGAGCTGGCCACCGTCGGCAAGATCGTCGAGTACATCGAAGCAAGGCAGTAATAAATAAACATGAAAAATCCCGTCCGAGAGGACGGGATTTTTCAGCGTGTCAAAAAAGTCTGTGACTTTTTTGCACGCTATAAACGCCACATTTTTTGTGAAGCTTACGCTTCACGAAAAATCTCGCTTCGCTCGTCAAAAAGCCTGATAGCTCAGGCATTTTTGATGGCTATAATCCAACTTGAGGCGGGCCTTTTCTCGCTGCGGCTCGGTCACGGCGCGGCTCTGACATGCCACCGGCATGTCATTCACTCCCGCGCCGCCGCTTCGCTACCCCTCAAGCTCCCCCGCTGCGCGGTTGAATTTACTCAACAGCATAGGTTTTTTGACAGTCTCGAAAAATCCCGTCCGAGAGGACGGGATTTTTACCATGAGTCGCGTCAATGGCCGGGGTAGAGCAAAACAGCCTGAGCGCAGTGAAGCATTCTGTTTCTGAAGGCATTAGAATTCCGGACGCAAAAGCAAAACCCGCTTCAGCACATTTGCTTTGTTGCTGCATCCATATTTTTCACTTGCCCATTTAAAATGCCGGGTGTAGATATTCTGCTTTCAAGAGGACTGCCAACATTTATTTTGGAACCTATTTTTATGCATCGGCGTTCGCATTGCTATTTGCCTTTGCTTGGCACTGCATGCCGGTATTGTCGATCGTGTAGTCTCCGGTAAGCAGAATCTGCGATACGGGTACGATCTTGTATCCGTCGGCAATTAGCCCTTCAATTATGCCGGGCAGAGCCTCCGGAGTGTTCTCGGCGGCGTTGTGGAACAGCACGATGCTGCCGGACTTCACGTTTTTGAGAACCCTGTCGGATATATCGCCTGCCGATATGCCCTTCCAGTCGAGACTGTCTACATCCCATTGTATGGCGCTCATGCCCATGGAGTTTACCGTGCTGATGACAGTGTCGTTATACTCGCCGTAGGGACAGCGGAACAGCGTCGGCTCCGTGCCGGTTATTTTTTTTATCTTCTCGTTCGAGGCAGAGATGTTTGACCTTATCTCTTCCGCCGTCAGCTGCGCGAAGTGCGCGTGATCATCCGAGTGGCTCATTACCTCGTTTCCCGCGTCGCTGAGCGCCTTGACGGACTCAGGGTATTTATCGGCCCACTGGCCGACGACGAAGAACGTTGCGTGTATGTTGTATTTATTGAGTATATCTATGAGCTCCTGCGTATCCTCGTTGCCCCAGGCCGCGTCGAAGGACAGCGCCACCGTTTTATCGTCGCGCCGGACGCAGTAGATCGGAAGCTGCCTGTCGGAGGCCGAGACTCCGACCACCGCAGGGCTGTTTGTCGTCCAGAATATCACCGCCGTGAGCAGCACAAGCGCGACTGCCGACGCTGCCGCCTTGCGATTCTTGATTTTGCCCAATAGTTTTTTCAAAAAAGATCCCTCCCGTAAGGCTTTGTACATTACTATGCCTGTTCGGGAGGAATTATACTATATTCATTCAATTCAGCCGAATATCCACTGGTAGGTTACGCCGAAGGCCTCTCGCAGAAAGTAATTGAGCATGATGGGCGCGTAGGTCGTGTGCGCGGCCACAGAGCCGACGCTCACATCAAGCGACCTTGCCAGCAGCTTTGCCCTGTATATATGGTATTCGCTCGTAACAACGGCGGTGCTTTCGTCGGGATCGTCGCCGCGAGAGCGAATTATATCAAAGCTGTATTCGAGGTTTTCAAGCGTTGAGGTCGCCTTATCCTCCAAAATGATGCGGCTTTTGTCGATGCCGTTTTCCGTAAGCCACTCCGACATAGCCTCGGCCTCGCTTATGTTTTCATCAGCGCCCTGACCGCCGCTGACTATGGCAACGGTATCGGGATGCTCCTTCATATAGTCACGCGCCGCCCGCACACGCTCGACGAGCGAGAGAGAGGGCGTATCGCCGTGCACCGCAGCTCCCAGTACGATTATGTAGTCATATTCCCTGTCGCCTTCGCCGGAGGCCGCATCGATTATCGGCACCTCGACCGCAATGAGATATATAAGCCCTATCGCCGTAAGGACGCACACCGTGCGCTTTATCCATGCTTTCGGGCAAAAGCGCATTATCGCAACGAGCGCCGCCGCAAAAAACAGCGCGTAGGCGATATAGCCGACGCCGGTGAAGAAAAAGCGCAGTATGAGTCCTGCGAGCACCAGCACTCCGGGCAGAATATATTTTTTATTCATCCGATATATCCTCCCACTCACCATATTTTTCAAGGAGCCTTTCGTTGAGTTCATCCTTCTGTGCGCCGAGCTCCATGAGCTTTTGATAGTCGCTTGAGTTTTCCTGCTCAAGCATCTCTATATCGCTCACCTGCTTTTCAAGCGCCGCGATCTCGCGCTCAAGCCTTGCAAGGCGTTTTTCCTTATTCACAGACGGTTTCTTCGCGCATTTTTCGGGCTTTAAAGCCTTCGCCTCGGCCTTGGCCGTGCGCATAAAGACCTCCTGACGCTTGAGATACTCGCGCATCTGCCCGTATGTTCCGCGATAATCGAGAAGTCTGCCGCCGTCGAGATACCAGATGCGCGTTGCGAATTTTTCGATAAAATAGCGGTCATGCGAGACGAACAGCAGCGCCTCGGAATAATCCGATACGGCGTCCTCCATCCATTCGCGGCTGGCGATATCCAAATGGTTCGTCGGCTCGTCGAGGATAAGCAGATTGATGTCGCTGCCCATGAGCATGCACAGCCTGAGTCTGCTCTTTTCTCCGCCGGAGAGTGCGCCTACGGGCGTAAACACATCCTCGCCGCGGAAGCCGAACGCTGCCAGCCTGTTGCGCGCCTCCTGCGGAGAGCAGCGGCAGTCGTACAGCATCGTGTCGAGAAGCGAACGTTCCTCGTCAGTAAAGTGTATTATCTGCGGCAGGTACGCCGGGCGCACGGAGGGGCCGAATTTTATGTATCCTGCGTCGGGCGGCTCCTGCTGCATTATCATTTTGACGAGCGTGCTCTTTCCCGTTCCGTTATCGCCGATAAGCGCAATGCGCTCGCCGCCGGAGACCGTGAGCTCAAGCCCCTCAAAGAGCTTTTTCGCCCCGAAGGCCTTAGACACATTGTGGCACACGAGCACCTCGTCGGCGTGGAAATCCGCCGAAGAAAACTTCGCCGAGAGCTTTTTTGCCTCGGTCGGCTTTACGGTCTGCTCGAGCTTTGCTATGCGCTTTTCCATGGAAAACGCGCGCTTATGCAGCTTATCGTTGCCCATGAACGCCCACAGATGCATCTGCTCGGCAGCGCGGGTGAGCTGCTCTATCTTGGCCTGATCCTTTTCATATTTCCTGAGCTTTTCCTCAAAGCGCTTCTGCCGCTCGACAACATAAAAGCTGTATCCGCCGCTGTAAAGCTCGGCCTTGCCCTCGCTTATCTCAATGCAGCGCTGAGCTGTCTTGTCTATAAAATAGCGGTCATGGCTTATTAAAAGCACCGTGCCCTTAAAATGCCGGAGATAGTCCTCAAGCCATTCGGTAGCACGCAGATCGAGATGGTTCGTCGGCTCGTCGAGCAGCAGTATGTCCGTTTTTTCAAGGATAAGACGGGCAAGGTTTACCCTCGTCCGCTCGCCGCCGGAGAGCTGGTCGAAGGGCTGCTCGCGCATGCTCTGCGGTATATCCAGTCCGTTTGCCACGCGGCTGCGGTCAGTGTCCATATCAAAGCCGCCGAGACGGGCAAAGTCGGCCGAGAGCCTGTCGTATTCCGAAAGCAGCTTGTCCGATTGATCGGTCTCCATTCTTTCAGCAAGCTCGTCGAGCTTCGCACTTATGGCATAAAGCTCACGGTGTGCATCCTTCAAAACATCCTCGGTCGTCCAGCCGTCGGGGTAGACGGGAATCTGAGATATGAGCCCAAGGCGCTTTCCAGAGGCTATTGCCACTGTGCCCTCGTCATAGTCGATCTCGCCGGTCAAAATGCGAAACAGCGTTGTTTTGCCGCATCCGTTGTGTCCGAGTATGCCGACGCGTTCACCTTCGGCAATGTCGAAGCTGAGCCCGTCAAGTATATTTTTACCCAATTCAAAGGACTTTACAAGTCCGTTGACGGATATGTCTGTCATTATATTTCTCCTAAATCAGCTTACCGCCGCCTGAAGCACTGTGTTTATAACGCCGCCGGCAGCTCCGAGTCCGCTGCCGCCATTTTCGACGATGCAGGCGAAGGCATAGGGGTGCTCCTCGTCGTTTAGAAAGCCGACGAACCAGCCGTGCGCTGCCTTGCCGTCGCCGACCTCAGCCGTGCCGGTCTTGGCGGAGATATTAAGTCCCGGGAAGCGCTCCTGCCCGTAGTGATACACGACGTTGTAGTTCATCATCGACGCTACCTTCTGCGCTGTGTCAGACGAGAGAAGCTGCGTCGTTTTGACAGATTGGCCGAGGAGCGATGGCTCGACGACCGTGCCGCCGTTTGCATATGCTCCGGCAAGACGCATCATGGCGTAGGGGCAGACAAGGTCGTTATACTGGCCGATGCCTGACCAGGCCATGGCCGCGCTCATGGAGCTGTCCTTATCATAATTTCCGGCCTGAGTCGATATGCTGTCAAGCTTAAGAGAGGTGGTTATGCCGAGCTTTTCGGCATACTGTGCGATGATATCCGGACCGAGCTCGAGAGATATCTCGGCAAAGGCGCAGTTGCAGGAATTTGAAAGCGCCTGCTCAATAGTCTGCTGACCGTGGACTCCCGTGCAGTTAATCTTGACGCCCTTTACATCGACCGAGCCCGCGCAGCTGAATGTGCGGTGGTAGATATTATCAATGCTTTCAAGCGCCGCAGTGAGCGTTACGAGCTTAAACACGGAGCCCGGCGTGAACGACGCGCTTATGCAGCGGTTGATATACGCCCCGTCAGGCAGCGTCTCCGGAGGGTTGAGAGGGTCTATCGATGGCGATGATACCATGCACAGTACCTCGCCGGTCTTGTAGTTATAGATCATGACCGCACCCTTACGGCCGTTTAATGCCTCATAGGCCTTGAGATTCAAGTCCGCATCAACGGTGAGCTGAAGATTTACGTCCTCCTGCTCCTCGATACCGGTTATGAGATTAAAGCCCGAGAGCTTGCTTTTAAAGGAGCTGAGCGCACCCGTGCCGACATTGCCGGTGTAGTCTCCGGTAACGTGGTAGCAGGCGATGCGCGTATTAGCGTTTTCCGCATAGCTTTTTTCGCCGCCTCCCATTTTGGCAAGCACAGTGCCGTTGCAGTCTGTCAGCGTATACGTGCTGCCTGAGGTGGACTGGTCAAAGTAAAGCGCCCACATTTCACCGTCCTTTATATACCGTCCGATGTACACGAAAAGCCCGATGACGATGAGAAACGCCATAAGCAGTGCGGAAAAGGCGCGCAGTGATACTTTTTTCATGCCGTCTCCTCCCTCGGCGCGGCACTTTCGCGCTGCTGCTTTTTAGTTTTTGCCTCCGGCGGACGCACTACGAAGCTTGCGCCCTTGCGCGTGTCACCGGCCTTTATGAACGCAAGCAGCATCCAGCACGCAAGAACAGACGTGCCGCCGCGTGACACGAACGGGAATGTTACGCCTGTAAACGGCAGGATATCAACAGAGCCGAACACGTTCAGCGCGACCTGCACCATAAACATGCTCGCCGTCGCGCAGGCTGCTATGGAATAATACGCGCTGCGGCCGTGGCCGGAGTTGCGCACGGCAAAAAACGCAAGCGCCAGTATCGCAAGCACGGCGCATATGGCTACTATGAGCCCGAGCTCCTCGCACATGACACCGAATACCGTGTCTGTATTTCCGGCAAAGGTACTCTTGAGCCAGCCGTTGCCCGCACCCTTGCCGAAAAGTCCGCCGGATGCGCCGGCCGAGAGTGCGTGGGTCTGCTGATAGCCGCCGTCCCAGATATTCTCGGCGTCCCAGATATGTCCCCATGTAGCAAAGCGTCGAGCGACGTGAGCTTTCATTTTAAGCATCAGAAAGCCTGCCATGCCCGCTCCCGTCACGGCAAGGGCGACAGTTGCTATCGAGCCCGAGCGCATGAAGGATATCACGAGGAAGGTTACGAAAAATATAAGCGCCGTGCCGAAATCGCTGCTGAAGGCGAGAAATATAACGCACAGTGCCGAAAACGCGATAAAAAGAATAAGGTTTTTGGTGCTGAACAGCCTGTCGAGCGTAGCAGCGCCGACATAGATAAACGCGACCTTTACAAATTCCGAGGGCTGGACGGACAGCGTCCCTATGCGTATCCAGTTTTTCGCGCCGTACTGCTCCGTTCCGAGAACGAGCACCGCGGCGAGAATGAGCACCGACAGTATCGCCAGCGGCAGGCGCATGGTCTTCGTTCTGTCAAGATCGCGCAGCCACCAGCCGAGGGCAAAAAACGCAACGACGCCCGCGAAGACGATTATCATCTGCCGGAACATCTCGTCCGGTACGGACGAGGCTATAACAGAAAGACCGATAGAAGACAGGAAAAAGGCCAGAGTTTCGACCTCAAAGCCCGTGCGGCGTATGCTGCGCATGGCAAAATAGCAAAACCACTCGAGCAGCACGAGCAGCACAAAGCCGAGCAGTATGCCGGCCGCATACTCGCTTTCGGCCGTGCACAGGTGCTCAAGCAGAAGTATCGCCTGAAAAACCGTCAGGAAAAACAGCGTCACCGCCGGGTGAACACGCTTCCAGCTCTGAGTTCTGCGCGCTTCGATAGCGTCGCGCTGCTTTTCGCTTATATCTCGAAAGCGCACGCTGTTTCCGGCAAGGTTCAAAACGTCGCCGTCGCGCACGACGGTGCCCACACCCTGCACCTTTTCGCCGTTGACCCAGACTCCGCCCTTGGAGAAGATGTCGAATATACGCCACACGCCCTTAGGACTGCGGATAAGCACCGCGTGCACACGGCTGACCGAGGCATACGGCAGGCATATATCCGCCGATTTCGAGCGGCCGATGAGATTCTCCCAATGGTTTATAAGCGCAACGCCGTCATCCTTGTGGATATATCCCCATATCTCGGTCTGCGATTTGTTGCCGAGCATGCTGCGCATGCAGCGAATGAGAACGATTATCGCAAACAGCGGAAGTATATAAGAAGCTACAGTGACGATCATGTCCGCCAAGCATTTCACCTCTTTTGAATTTGATAGTATTGCAAGCTCACGGATATTGATTAATAATATCATAAATGTACTGCATTGACAAGCAAGCCGGATTTATTTACAATAGGTTCATGAATATGAAAAGCTCGAAAACATGGATAGTGATATTTGCCGCAGTGCTCGTTATATGCGCGGCGGCTTTCCTGCTGCTCAAGGGCAGCGGCGGGCACGGTGCAGTCGCCGTCATACGCGTCGACGGCGAAATATATGAAAAAATCAACCTTGACACCGTCGCTGTTGCATATGACATGGAAATCAAGACGGAGTTTGGGTATAATAAATTACACATAGAGCACGATGGTATAAGCGTAACAGAGGCCGACTGCCGCGACCATATCTGCATGGATCAGGGCAAGGTCAGCCAGGCCGGCGTTCCGATCGTGTGTCTGCCCCACAGACTCACAATAGAGATCGAGGGGGACGATATAGATGCCTAAGACGAGAAGGCTCGCGCTCATGGCAATGTTCACGGCCGCCTCGCTGATCGTTTTCGTCATTGAAGCGCAGATACCGGCTCCGATCCCCGTTCCGGGCGTAAAGCTCGGTCTTGCCAATATCGTCACGCTCATCGCCATGGTAATGCTCGGGCGGCGCGAGGCGGGGCTTATCCTGCTTGTACGCATCGCAATGGGCAGCGTGTTCACAGGCGGCGTATCGGCATTCATATTCAGTATTGCCGGCGGTGCTCTGGCATATGCCGTCATGTGCCTGACGCTCAGGCCGTTTTCGGGAAAGCTTCTTTGGGTGGTCAGCGTATTAGGGGCTGTGGCGCACAATCTCGGTCAGCTGTGTGCGGCGGTGCTCATAACAAAAACGGCCTCACTGTTTCTGTATGCGCCCGTTCTTCTGGCTTCGGCCATAGTGACCGGTGTGTTTACGGGGTTTGCGGCAATGTATCTTATCCGCCGACTGGACAAAACAGTGCAGTAGTATTATAATGAAATTACGTAATATTTGATATTAGGAGTTAATTGTAATGAGCGAATGTACACATGATTGCTCGACCTGTCAGGAAAACTGCGGCGAGCGCGAAACTCAGGATCTGAGAGCGAAGCTCAATCCGGCGGCAAGCGTCAAAAAGGTCATTGCCGTCGTAAGCGGCAAGGGCGGCGTCGGCAAGAGCCTTGTCACCGGCCTTCTGGCAAGCAAAATGCAGAGCCGCGGCTATCAGGCGGCCGTTCTGGATGCGGATATTACGGGCCCGTCGATCCCTAAGGCCTTCGGCATCCGCGAGCATGCCCGCGGCACGGAAGAGCTGCTCATCCCCTGCTACTCAAACAAGGGCACGCAGATTATGTCCGTAAACCTCATCCTCGACAACGAGACAGATCCCGTCGTGTGGCGAGGTCCTGTAATCGCCGGCGTAGTTACGCAGTTCTGGAGCGATGTGCTGTGGAATGACGTCGACTACATGTTTGTCGATATGCCTCCAGGAACGGGCGACGTTCCACTCACCGTTTTCCAGTCACTGCCCATCGACGGCATCATTATCGTCACCTCGCCTCAGGAGCTGGTGTCCATGATCGTGGCCAAGGCCGTTAACATGGCAAAGCTTATGAACATTCCGGTGCTCGGCATCGTCGAGAACATGAGCTACTTCAAATGCCCCGACTGCGGCAAGGAGCACGAGATATTCGGTGCGAGCAGGGTCGATGCCGTTGCAAAGGAATTCGGCATCGGGCACACAGCGCGCCTGCCCATCGACCCCGTCATTTCAACGATGGTCGACGCGGGCGAAATTGAAAGTATAAGCGCCGACGCTCTTGACGCTCTGGCAGACTTTATAGAAAAAGGAGACAGCAAATGATAATCGCAGTATCTTACAAGGACAACGAAATATTCGAGCACTTCGGCCACGCCGAGATGTTCGCCATCTACAAGACAAATGACGACAATACCGAGATCATCTCCAAGGAGATAGTCGAGGTCAAGGAATCCGGGCATCAGGCCGTTGCCGATCTCATGGACAGCCTGAATGTTGACGCCGTCATCGTCGGCAACATCGGCGTTCACGCGAGAGCGGCGCTGGCGGCCTACGGCATCGTTGCGTTCGCAGGCTTCTGCGGCAACTCCGACGATGCGGCGGAGCTTCTCATGCGCGGGCAGCTTCCCTTCCTTTCCGACGAAGGCGGCTGCGGCGGCGGTGGCTGCTCCGGCTGCTCCGGCTGCGGCGACCACAGTCACGAGGACGGAGAGGACTGCGGCTGCGGATGCGGCTGCCACTGATGAGCCAATAAGTGTGAATTGCCGGGCTAAGTGCAACAGGAGAGTGTCTTAAAGCCCGACAGCTCCTGAGCATAATAAAAACCGAGAACCTCACGAGGCCTGGCGTTAATAAGCGCCAGGCCTCGTTTTAGTGTGATAGATTAGACACCGGAAAGCTTTCTGACCTTTCGGGCAGAGCTCGTGCAGCGATCATGCATTAGCTTCGGCTTGCTCATGCACAGTGCCGGGTGAAATCTGTCAACGTTTGCCGTATCGCTTGTGTGCCCTTTTTATCATTTTCGCTTGCGCTCGCTCTATTGACACGGAGACAAAAAAACAGCACCTCGGAAAAATCCGGGGTGCAGTCTGCTTATTCCTTGTTGTCGAGCCAGTTGGCGACCTTGCTCTCTTCGATGTCGAGACCGCCGGAGATAAAGGCGACAGCCTCGTTGAAGTTCATAGCTCTCAGACGAGCGTAGTTGCTTGCGCCGGCACCGGGGCCGTCATTGAGTCTGCCTTCGATGTAGCCGCACTCGTAGCACATGTTCAGTGCATACTTGCGGTGGGTATCGAGAGTCATTTCATGTCCGCAGCGAGGGCATTTCATAGTAGGTTCCTCCTCTTATTACTCTTGTTTTCTTTGCAGATTTCTTGCTCTGATTATTATAGTCCAAACATTGGCTCTAAGCAATAGATATCTCGTTTTTTGTGTACAAAATTGCTCATATGAGGATAAATGTACGGCGCGGAATTTACGGAAAACCATAATTTTTTTAAAATAAGTATTGCAATCGGTCTGTAATTGTGTTAATATAATCGGGCGTTGGAAATCCGGGTGTAGCGCAGATGGTAGCGCGCTTGAATGGGGTTCAAGAGGCCGCTGGTTCAACTCCAGTCACTCGGACCAATGAAAACAGTCATCACAGAGTGATGGCTGTTTTTTTGCATGCTTACAGCACTTGAACCGGCGGCCTCTTGCAAATTAAATCCGCCGCTCGGCCTGCCGAACGCGCAGCGTCGGCCGGCCGCTGGTTCAACTCCAGTCACTCGGACCACGTCGGAGCAAGCTTTGTATCGCTTGCTCCGACTTATTTTATAAGTCAGAGCGCACTCACGCCGCTGCTCCTCCTTTCCAAACCGAACCCGCTGCGCTGGGCTTCGATTTGGTATGGCCTAAGTCGGTAGTCTGAAATCCTATAATTACATTCCGCACCATCAAAAACAGTCATCACAGAGTGGTGACTGT
>URAL01000006.1 GCA_900545805.1 uncultured Eubacteriales bacterium
GGCCTTTCACCTATATAGACAACAAAAATCGCCGTTCATTGCGTGGACAGGAAAAAAAGCTTTTCCAGATTTATCATATCATGCGGGAGCGGCGATTTCAACCGGCCTTAGACCAAGAATCACAGCATGGGCATTGAAAAAGCTAATGCAGTCAACACACATCTATCGGGCATCTGGTGTTGTAGGTTATAAAAGGAATAAATATGCAGCAGACGGCAAAAGACGCTCAAGACGCCACTCCTCCGCCGCGCGGGAGAAAGCTGCGGCAAAATACTTTTTCGGAGGTGCAACTTGAGCAGGCGGAAAAAGCTCACCAACAACAGCGGCATCCCGCAGCATGAGATCGAGAACATCGCCCGAATTCTGCTGCCGGATATCCTCGCCTACTACGAAAGCGAGGAAGGTCAGCGTGAATTTGCCGAATGGAAGGCGGCACGGGACGGGGCAAAAACGGACAAGGACAGCAACGGCGAGAACGCCGCCTGACGATAGATATAAGACAAATCCAAGGGATATATGCTCCTAAAACAGCATGGCAAAGGGGATGGCAGACCGCCATCCCCTTTTGTGCGTTTGTTCAGTTTTCGCAGGGCTTGTACTCCGTGACGGCGTTCAGATATGCCTCTATATCTTAGGTTTTCTCGGCCCTCTGGGCTTGGATTCGGGACGCTTTACCACGCCGTTTCTGAAATGCGTATCCTCGAACTTCTCAAAGAAAACAAATAATCCGAACCCATCTCCGATTAAGAAGATTTGGTTCGGATTATATTGTTTTGGTGCGGGTAACAGGGGTCGAACCTGCACGCCGTAAGCACGAGAACCTAAATCTCGCATGTCTGCCAATTCCATCATACCCGCAAATATTCGCTTGACATTTGCAATAATAGCACACTACTTATTTTTTTGTCAATCACATAAAAATGAGTGTTGACTATTGAAAATGAAGTTATTAAAATAGGCTGGTAATTCGGCAAAGAGAAGGTTATCGTATGATTGCTGCAATAGTTAATGCTTTGGGCATACTCATCGGCGGAACGGCCGGAACGCTGCTCAGATCAAAGATAAATCACAAGCTTGTCGACTGCCTGATGACCGCGATGGGGCTGGTCGTCGTTTCGGTCGGAGTGCAGGGTATAATCGGCTCATCAAATACCATGTGCCTTGTTCTCTGCCTTGCAATCGGCGCGGTGATCGGACAGGCTCTGAAGATCGACGAGTTCATAGACGGCATGGGTGTAAGGGTAGCCAAGCTGTTTGAGGGTAAAAAGTTTGCCGAGGGTCGCTTTGCCGACGGCGTTATAAGCGCATCGGTCATGTTCACGGTCGGAGCCATGGCCATAATGGGCTCACTCGATGCCGGACTGCGGGGGAATTACAGCGTGCTGTACACCAAGACGGTCATCGACGCAGTTTCAGCCGCGGCAATGTCGGCGGCAATGGGCGTCGGCGTTGCTCTGTCGCTCGTTCCGGTGCTCATTTGGGAAGGAGTCCTCATTTTGCTCGCGGGCTCGCTCTCACCTTTTCTGAGCACCGAGGTCATAACTGAGATGAGCGCTGTCGGCGGCGCAATATTTATCGGAATGGGGCTTAATATGATCGGTGTTACCGACCACAAGGTCAATGTTCCGAATCTGCTCCCGGCGATAGTCCTGCCGGTCATTTATGTGCCGCTGGCCTCGTGGATAGGAGGTTTGGGCTGATGAAGAACAAATATGTTGTAAGCGTTATCCTCGCAGGATCACTGTGGGGCTTCATGGGCTTTTTCCGCCGCACGCTCGATGTGATGGGCGTATCCGCGATAGGCTGCATCGCGGTAAGATGCAGCTTTGCCGCTGTGCTTTTCGGTGTCGTTCTTCTCGTAAGCGACCGCAGTGCGTTTAAAATACACCTGAAGGATGTGTGGATATTCATCGGCAGCGGGATAGTTTCGCTGCTCATCTTCGGCGTGTGCTATTTTAAAGCCATGGATTATATGAGCCTTTCGGCGGCCGCGATACTGCTGTATACTGCGCCGTGCTTTGTTATACTTTTCTCGGCGCTGCTGTTTAAGGAAAAGCTCACGGCTCAAAAGCTCATTGCAATGGTTCTGGCATTTGCCGGCTGCTGCCTTGTCTCCGGCATTGGCGGAGGCGGCGCAAGGATAACGCCCGTCGGTCTGGCGCTCGGTCTCACCGCCGGAGTGTGCTACGCGCTCTACAGCATTTTCAGCCGCTTTGCTCTAAACCGCGGATACTCAAGCCTGACCATAAACTTTTACTCCTGCCTGCTTGCCGCAGTCGGAGCTACGATGATCGGCGGAACGGAGTATCTCGATATCATAACGCAGACGGTGCCGAACTTCGGCTTTGCCTTTGCTACCGGTCTTGTGACGTGCTTTATGCCGTATCTGCTGTATACACGCGGCCTTGAGGGGCTTGAAAACGGCAAGGCATCCATAATGGCCTCGGTCGAGCCGGTCGTTGCAACGGTAGTGGGAATTGCGGTCTACAATGAAGCGCTCACACCGATGAGCGCGGTGGGAATTATCCTTGTGCTGTCTGCAATTGTACTTCTGAATATCAGGCTCAGGAAAAAACATTATAATTGAAAAAGTCCGGCCTTTGAACGTAGTATTTTCACAGCCTGTCAAAGGAGCCGCCGTTTTCAGCTTGCGAAAACAGCGGCTCCTTGACAGGCTGTTATTTTTATTCCGACCGTTCCGCAAGCGGCCGGCCGTTTACTGCATTTCGCGCAACAACATACAGCACAGAGCACAGCGGAACGCTTATGAGCATGCCCACAACGCCCATGGCGTTGCCGCCGATCGTTACGGCGACGAGAACCCATATGCCCGGAAGCCCGACGGATTTGCCGACGACCTTGGGATAGATGAGGTTGCCCTCAAACTGCTGAAGGACGATGATAAACACTACGAACCACACGGCCTGAATAGGCTTTACCAGCAGTATAAGGAATGCACCGATCGCGGTTCCGATAAATGCGCCGAACACGGGGATGAGCGCCGTGAAGCCGACAAGCACGGATATCGCCGGAGCGTAGGGCATACGGAAGATCGACATGCCTATAAAGCACAGGACACCAATTATCACCGCCTCCGTGAGCTGACCGGTTATGAAATTTGTAAACGTGCGGTTTATAAGGTCGAGCATATCGAGAAGCTTCTGCATTTTCTCGGGCTTCATCAGCCTTGACATGACCTTCTTCGACTGGCGCTTGAGCGTTTCCTTCTGCGCGAGGACGTAAATGGAAAAAGCGAGAGCAAGCACGAAATTAATAACTGCCGTGACAATTGACGTCGTTGCCGACAGTGTCGTGTTCAGTACCGCAGTACCGCCGTCCTTCAGGAAGTCTATTAGCTTATCGGGATTAAAGTTAAACTGCGGCAGGTCAACACCATATTTGACCAGGCGCTCGGACAGTGCCTCCCACCAGCTTTCGATCTCGGTGACATAGGACGGGATCATGCTGACAAGTGAGGATACCGATTCGCTCAGCTCGGGGATAATGAGGAATACGACCGCGAGTATTATGCCGATTATGAGCAATATGCTTAGCAGCAGGCATATCGGCCGCTTGAGCTTTTCGACCCACTTACCCTTGAACCTGCTGAGGAGCTTCATCCACATCCGCTCTATAGGGCGCATGATGACATTGACGACATATGCTATGCACAGGCCGATAACAAACGGCGAAATGAGCGCATACAGCTCGCCGATGTACTTAAACAGCAGCTTGTGGTTATACACCGCCCATATCAAAATAACAGTGAAGGCTATTATAAGCAGTATTCGTTTTACGGTTTTTTTGCTGATATCCAAAGCTCTCTCCCCTTTTCACTGCACGCTGAACAGAATGTCGCCGTAGGTAGGATACGGCCAAAACTGCTTGGCGGTGTTCTGCTCAAGCCCGTCAACGCTTCGTCTGAGCGCTTCCTGAGCAGGGAGCACCTTATCACGGAACACCGACGCTCTCGTATAGTTTTCTGAATACTCATCAGCGCTCTCTGCGGCTGCGGCAAGAGCCTTCACGTTCGTTACCGTTTCGCTCATAAGCTCGCTTACCTTTGCCGCCTGCTCCTTTTCAAAGCTGTTGTCTATCCCGAGCTGCGCCTTGGAAAGCGCCGTGTCCGAAAGCTTCTTTGAGTAAGCGCTGGCTGCCGGCAGTATATCCTGCCAAACCATCTCCTGCATGGTCTGCGCTTCGATGCGGATGACCTTGCAGTAGTTATCAAGCTTCATCTTATATCGTGCGGCAAGCTCGATCTCGGAATACACTCTGTGGCGTGCGAAGAGGTCAACATTCTTTATATCGAGATAGTATGGCACACAGTCTACCGTCGTACGGAAATTTTTAAGTCCGCGAGAGGCAGCTTGGCTTATCCATTCATCGCCGTAACCGTTGCCGTTGAATATAATACGCTTGTGCTTTTTTATAACGCTGCGTATGAGCTCGTGCAGGCTGGTTTCAAAATTATCGGCATTTTCGAGAATGTCGGCATATTTACGCAGCGACTCTGCCACGGCGGTGTTGAGCACCACGTTTGCGCCGGAGATTGACATCGATGAGCCGAGCATGCGGAACTCAAATTTATTGCCAGTGAAGGCAAATGGCGAGGTGCGGTTTCTGTCTGTAGCGTCGCGCGCAAACTTCGGCAGAACGTGAACGCCGACCTTGATCTGCTCCTTCTCCTTGCCGCCGTAGGGCGTATCGTTTTCGATAGCCTCAAGTATCTCCTCAAGCTCCTCGCCGAGGAACACGGAAATGATCGCCGGAGGCGCTTCGGCGGCGCCGAGGCGATGGTCGTTGGCAGCACTTGCAACGGATATGCGCAGCATATCCTGATAATCGTCAACCGCCTGCAAAACGGCGCACAGCAGCAGAAGAAACTGCGCGTTCTCATACGGAGTTTCGCCCGGCTCAAGAAGATTTAATCCCGTGTCGGTCGTCATCGACCAGTTATTGTGCTTGCCGGAGCCGTTAACGCCGGCAAAGGGCTTTTCATGCAGCAGGCACACCATATCATACTTACGCGCAAGCTTCTGCATGAGCTCCATGGTTATCTGATTGTGATCTGCGGCAATATTTGTCGTTGTATATATCGGCGCAAGCTCGTGCTGAGCGGGAGCGACCTCGTTATGCTCGGTCTTCGCCAGAACACCGAGCTTCCAGAGCTCCTCGTCGAGCTCCTCCATGAACGCCGCGACGCGCGGCTTTATCGTTCCGTAATAGTGGTCGTCAAGCTCCTGGCCCTTGGGCGGCTGTGCTCCGAAAAGCGTTCTGCCGGTGTACATTATATCCTTGCGCTTTTCATAGATGCTTTTATCTATTAGAAAATACTCCTGCTCCGGACCAACGGTGGTCTTCACCGCGGTGACGTCTGTATTGCCAAACAGTCTCAAAATGCGAAGCCCCTGACGGTTTAACGCCTCCATTGAGCGCAGCAGCGGTGTCTTCTTATCCAGCGCCTCGCCGCCGTAGGAGCAGAACGCCGTCGGTATGCACAGAACATTATCCTTAATAAACGCGTAGGATGTCGGATCCCAGGTCGTATAGCCGCGTGCTTCAAATGTTGCACGCAGGCCGCCCGTGGGGAAGCTCGATGCGTCCGGCTCTCCCTGAATGAGCTCCTTGCCGGAAAACTCCATGATTATTCTGCCGTTATCGCTTGGCGCAATGAAGCTGTCGTGCTTTTCGGCGGTTATGCCTGTCATAGGCTGGAACCAGTGAGTAAAGTGCGTCGCGCCCTTCTCAAGCGCCCAGTCCTTCATGGCGTTGGCCACGACCTCGGCTGTCTCGCCGTCGAGCCGCTCGCCGAGCTTTATGGAGCGCTGCACCTGCTTATATGCCTGCTTCGGGAGCCGCGCCTGCATGACGCAGTCGTTAAACACCATCGAGCCAAACATTTCTATAACATTTTTCATAAGCAGAGCCGCCTTTCGTGCTGCGGCGCTCAAAAGCGCCCTAATATGTGAATTATATTCTAATCCTTGTATATTTGTCAACGTCAACAGACAAAACCTCTTATAATCGTTGACAAATGTGTGACGGACGTGTATACTAACTGTGTTAATAAAAACCACACAGTTAAGGGCATATGAAAAACAAACTGAAAAATAATTTGCTGTGGATATTGCTTTTGGTCACAATATCCGCAATAACGATAAAGATAATCACGTCATGCTCAAAAGGCTTTTCGTGGGGGCGATTTCTTTGCTTTCTGAAGAATTCTGATACCCTGTGGATGATCCTTGCCGCCGTGTGCGCATTCGGCTTTATTTACTTTGAGGGACTCGGTCTGCAATGCACCTGCCGCTTTTTCGGACACGGCTTTTCCGCCGGAAAGAGCATAATTTTTTCCGCGTCGGACATTTTCTTTTCAGCGATAACCCCCTCGGCCACCGGCGGCCAGCCGGCCGCGCTCATTCTGATGATGAAAAGCGGAATTCCGGCGGCGGTGTCGGCTATCGCACTGCTTTTGAATCTTGTGATGTATACTGTGGCGATACTGCTCATAAGCGCGGTATGCTGCCTTGTTCATCCCGGCATACTGCTTCGCATGAGTCTCGCTCCAAAGCTGTTTATAGCCTTCGGCGTCATCGTTCAATTGGCGTTCATCGCGCTGTTTTTAATGTGTATCTTTAACGACAGGCTCATACTCAGTGTCTGCCGCTGGGGACTGAAGCTTATGTGCAGGCTGCACATTTATAAGGACTACGATGTACAGTACGAAAAGCTGCTTGCGATGATAAAGCAGTATAAGAAATGCGGCGAGCTTTTACGGCGCGAAACAGGGCTTCTTATAAAGATCTTTCTGTGCAATCTGGCACAGAGGCTGTCGGTGATCCTGGTCTCGGTCTGCGTGTTTCTCGCGGTCGGCGGAAAGGCCGGCGACGCGTTCAAGGCCTTCTCGGTTCAGGCGTTTGCGGTTTTGGGCTCGAACGCCGTGCCGGTTCCCGGAGCTGTCGGCGTTGCTGATTATATCCTGCTCAGCGGCTTTAAGCAGCTCGTGCGCGACCCCGTGAGCATTGAGCTTTTAAGCCGCGGAGTGAGCTTTTATGCAACCATTCTGTTGTGCGGCATACTGCTGCTGTGCGTACTAATCAAAATGAAAACGGTGAAAAGACATGACCTCTAAGAAAATGACGTTCGGCCTTACCTGCTGCTATTTTAAGCACCTCGGCTGGCCGGCGCGCCGCATTATGACAAATCCGGTTCTCACCGCCGTAGTCGGCGCATATATGGATACAAGGCTGTCGGCACGGCGTATTGACGGCTTTATCCGCGCAAATGCCCTGGACATGAGCGACTATGTTAAGCAGGATTACCGCTGCTTCAACGACTTTTTCACCCGTCAGGTGAAGGACGGCGCACGCCCGGTGAACATGGAGTCCGATGCGCTCATCTCCCCCTGCGACGGCTATCTGTCGGCGTATAAAATAAGCAATGACTCGGAATTTGCGATAAAAAACAGCTGGTACAACGTTGATGATCTCGTCGGCGGCGCGGACATTGCCGGCGAGTACATGAACGGTACATGCCTTGTGCTGCGCCTCGGCGTTGAGAACTACCACCGCTACTGCTACATTGACGACGGCTTCAAAAGCCGCAACCGGCACATTCGGGGGCACTATCACCCCGTGCAGCCTGTCGTCGTGCGTAAAAGGCCGGTGTTCATGCAGAACACTCGCGAATACTGCGTCCTGTACACCGAAAATTTCGGCCCCGTCGTTCAGATCGAGGTCGGTGCGTGCCTCGTCGGAAAGATAGAAAACTACCGTCAGGCAGGCGTAATTCACCGCGGCGAGGAAAAGGGGCTGTTCCGCTTCGGCGGCTCAACGATAGTCCTGCTGTTTAAGGAAGGTGTGCTTGATCTGCCGCAGGAGCTTTTATCCGACACTCTGCGCGGCAAAGAACGCCCCGTGCGCTTCGGCAGTGAGATATGCAAAAAAGCTCAGATCAAATGACCTGAGCTTTTAATCATCCTCCACATATATTGTTGTTCAACAGGCCGCTGTTTCGTCGGAAAACGACAGAGGTGTAATTGTATAATCGGTACGGCAGCACAAATTTTGCACAATAATTATCTTATGTAACTGGTTATTTTGCTGTTTTTAAACTTTTTGTATGAATAGCATTGCAAGTGCTGTAATAAATCTGTATAATAATTGTTGACATATTGACACCGTAAATATTTTATTGGCCATTTATTTTATGTCAATGGAGCAAGGAGGAATATTATGAAAAATCGCATTATCAGCCTGATACTGGTGCTGGTGCTCGTGTTCACGCTGCTGCCGGTTTACGCCATTGCAGACGCCAATGCGGAAACCGAACCCAAGGTCGATGAAGGCATGCAGCTTGAGCAAAGTCCGGACATACAGGCGCTCGTCGATCAGATAAAGGCATTGCTTAAGGGCGGGCAAGACAGTGAGCAGCTCAAGGCTCAGCTTGAAAAGCTTCTCAAGGGCTTGGACAGCAAGGATTTTCAGGCTCTGCTTGAACAGCTCGGCGTCAAAGATGCCGAAGCATTCATGAAGATGCTCAAGGATCTTCTTAATAAAGATAACGGCAGCATCGATATCGAGCTGCTCAAGTCGCTGCTTGGGATGTTTATAGATAAGGATATTCTTGATCAGCTGCTTAACGGTCTCACCCAAGAGCAGCTTCAGGCCTTACTGGATAAGCTTCTCAAAGGCGAGTTTAATTTCAATGATCTGCTCACCAAGGAAAATCTTCAGAAGCTGCTTGACGAGCTCATGAAGAACGAGGATTTCAAGAAGCTGTTCGGTAACATCGACATAGACACGCTCATCAAGGCTCTCAGGGGTCTTATAGGCGGCGACGGCGAGGACAACGGATTTAACAGCGACATTGTCGCGAAACTTCTTCAGGCTCTGCTTGAAAAGCTCGGCGACAGTGAGCTCAAAAATCTGCTGGAGAAGCTCAATATTGATGAGCTAAAAAAGCTTATTAAAGATCTTCTCGATAAGAACGGAGACATCGGCGATATCCTTGGAAAGCTTGACAAGGACAGGCTTCTTGAGCTGTTCAAGCAGTTTATCGGCGACAACGAGACGCTCAAAAAGCTGCTGGATAAGCTTGACTCCGACCAGATTGCGGATATACTCAAAAAGCTTCTCGAAGGCGGCTTTGACATAAAAGACCTGCTGAAAAATCTTGACGCCTACACCTTCCTCAAGTTCATCGCCGGTCTCATAGGCAGCGAGCTTGACGTAACCGGTCCCAATGACGTTACCGTCAAGGAGGGCGAGAGCGCAACGTTCAAGGTTAAGGTAAACACCGCGGGAACATATAAATATCTGTGGCTCGAGCCCGACGCCGTTAAGAGCATCGACTTCGGCGGAATCGATCTTTCCGGCAGCAACAAGCTGGAGATCGTGCTCAAGCTTCTTGCGGCGCTCAAGAAGGTCTCCCTGAGCACCACCGATACCCTTACCATCGCAAAGGCCGCCGCGAACGACAACGGCAGAGCCTTCGCCTGCATGATCTACAATACTGATCTTAAGAGCCCAACCATGTACATCACCAACGAGGCAAAGCTGACCGTTGCTGCTCACGAGCACACCAAGGTCATCGACACCCCGGCAGTTGCAGCTACCTGCACAAAGGACGGCTGCACCGAGGGTAGCCACTGCAGTGAATGCGGCGAGGTCCTCAGCAAATCCGAGGTTATCCCCGCAACCGGCCACAAGCTGGTATACAAGGTCTGCTCTGTCTGCGGCTATGAGGTTCCCTTCCCCTTCGTTGACGTTTCCAAGACCGACTGGTTCTACAACGATGTCAAGTACGTTTGGCAGCACGACATAATGAACGGCGTTTCGGATACGAAGTTTGCTCCCGAAACCAGCATGACACGTGCAATGTTCGTCACCGTTCTGTACCGTCTTGAGGGCTCCCCCGACGTAACGGGCATGGCAACGCCTCCGTTTACCGACATCGGCGCCAAGAACTTCGACTGGGCATACAACGCCATCGTTTGGGCATACAATACCGGAGTGACAAAGGGCACAAGCGCAACGACATTTGCTCCCGGCGTCGCGATAAGCCGTCAGGAGATCGTCACGATGTTCTATCGCTATGCAGGCTCGCCCGCTGTCAGCGGCTCGCCTATCTTCGGCGATTCCTCTGTTATCAGCTCCTGGGCACGTAATGCGGTCCAGTGGGCGAAATCCTTCGGCGTTGTCAACGGCTACCCCAACGGCAACTTCGGCCCTGTCGATGCGACGACCCGCGGCCAAATGGCGGCAATGATTCATCGCTACATGCAGCTGACCAACGTCCTGTAATCAATATACAAACATAAAAGCTTGTGCAGACTGATAACGAAGTATTAAAAAACCGAGTTACCGGGCACAGCAATTAAAAGAAAAAATCACCGAGCTTAGTCTGTTACGGACTTTACTCGGTGATTTTTGGTTCTATGTCAATAGTACGCGTCCTGCTCCAGTATCCGCTTCTGAGAATCCGCTTCGCGCTGCTCGTGCAGCGGAAAGCTCATGCCGTACAGGGTCATCGCTTCTTTATATAGTTCATCATCTGCCTGCTTGATCCGTTTTATTTCCATACAATAAATCTCCTTACTGCACTGACGATTACGGCCACAGCGAAATTATCCGCTGTGGCCGCCGATCGCCTTTTAAGTAAGTCGGTATTTACATCATTACGGGAAGCTTCAGAACGAAGCTGTTGCAGTAGCGCGAGAGAATGGCCGCGACCTGCGCACGGGTCGCCGTGCCCTGCGGAGTAAGCGTGGTGGCGCTCGTGCCGCTTATTATCTTGGCGCCTATGCCCCACTGGAACGGCTGAGTCATCCCCTTGGATATCTGAAGGACATCCGAATAGCCAAGAATGTTGGTTGTGTCGTACTTTGCCACATCGTCGCCCGCGTAGTTTTTGGCATAGCGGAAGAGCATGGTTATCAGCTGCTCGCGGGTTACCTGTCCGTTCGGGTCAAACACCGTTGCCGAATAGCCGTTTATTATGCCGTTTGCAACGCCCCAGCGCACCGCCTCATAGTAATAGGCGCCGCTTGCGACATCGTTAAACCGGCATTCGCTTCCGGGAACGACCGGTGAACCTGACATGCGCCACAAAACGGTTATAAACTGCGCTCTGGCCGTCGGGTCACCGGGCGAGAACGTTGTTGCCGACGTACCGTTCATTAGCCCCATCGTGTAAGCAAAGCGAACGTTATTATAAAACCAGTCGCTCGTCTTGACATCCGCGAATTTGTTTATATAGCTGTTGTAGCCGCTGTTTGTGTATTGGGCAAACAGCGCTGTAATCGTGTGATCCTCGCCTACGCTTATGAACTGATATGCGCCGTTATCGTCGAGCGTTACGCTCTTGCCGTCAACGAGGACGTTCTTGATATAATAGCCCTCGGAGGCCTCGACGGTGAAGCTGAGCGTTTCGCCGCGTGCGACGTTCATCGTTTCGGGGCTTATCCTGCCGCCAGCGGACTGGATGACATGGATCTTGAAATCATAGGTGATCTCACCGTCGGTGTAGCTGTCATCGCCGGGGTACGGATCCATCCTGTCTCCTATCGCCCAGGTCGCGGTGAAGGTCGTCGCCGTCGGAACATCGACAGTGCTGCCGGCTGCGTACAGCTCCTCGTTTGCCATCCAGCCGCGCAGATGATATCCGTCGTAGTAGATAAACGGCAGGCTCACCGCGCCGCTTTTATCCTCGAGCACGCCGACGATGCGGCTGCCCTTGTTGCGGTCGAGCGTCGCGTTGCCGATCTTTATCGTGCCGTAGTCGTATATTTCAGCGCCTCCGGTCGTTCTTATGCGGGCATTGCGCTCAACATTGAGCGTTGCGCGCTCTTTTATCGTCAGCTTGCTGCCGCCGGGTATCCTGTGCGGATTGCCGGAATCGAGCGCCGCGTTTACGATAAATTCGCCGCTGTAGAACGTCAAGTCATAGGCCGTCGGATCGTCGGTCTTGACGGTCTGTATGGTCAGGCTCTCCTTTGAATAGAACGCACTGTTGCACGAATCGTCTGACTTCATATGCGAATAGAGGAACTTATCGCCGTCAAGGTTTATCGTGCCGCCGCTTTTTATGATGAACGTGCCGAGCAGCTGATTCATGCTCTTAACGGAGACCTCGGACATGATGATGAGCGAGAAGTCGGCGGTGTTGAGCGTTACATCGTCGTCAAAAGCGATATCCTCGCGGTTTTTCAGCTGCGCGTTTACCAGCAGCGTCACGACGCCGCCGCCCTCGGCGGAGTTTGCGTCCTTCAGCGCGGCCAGAACCGAGAAGTATTTCTTATCCTTAAACTGCGCCTTATACTGCTTATAATCGTGTTCGCCCTTGGTGTCCGACGCCGAGATGAGCACCGGGAAGCCCGTTACGCCCTGGAGGTAGTACTCCTTAGAGTCGCCTATACCCCAGTAGCAGTAGTTCACCTCCGGATGCGCGTCAACGTACATTTTCAGCGCGGAGGAGACGTTTTTTGTGCGCGTGCCCTCAACGTTGACATACTCTGCCATGACGCAGACAGCTCCGGTGCCGTTAAAGCTCTGCACCGTGGGGTACAGAATGCCCTTATCCGACGGGTATCCCTGCTGACAGGTGCCGTAGAGATAGTAGCAGTATTTAAGCTGCGTGCCGACAGGTGCGCCGGCTATTGCTCCGTAGGTGGATGCACCGTTTACAGCGCCGTAGCTCGTGCAGTTTATGACCGTGCCCATATTGCCGCCGCCGATTATGCCGCCGGAGTTTGACGCACCCGCGACGGCACAGCTCGACCAGCAGTTTGCTATCGTGCCGAAGTTGAAGTCGGCGCAGATGGCGGCGGAGTTTACACCCTTGGACGTTACAGTGCCGCTTATACCGAGGTTCTTTACCACGGCGTTATTGCCGGTGACGTGGCCGAAGAAGCCCTGATCGTCTGCATTGCTGTTTATATACAGGTATTTGAGCGTGTAGCCCTGACCGTCGAATATGCCCTTGAACGGCTCCTTTGCCGTGCCGACAGGCGTCCATGAGGTTCCGCTCGCAGCCGAATACTGGACGGACATATCGATATCATGGGTCATGAAGAATATGATCTTGCTTGTCTTATAGCCCTCGTTTACGTACTTTCTGAACGCGACGAGATCATCCATATTGCTTATGCTGTAGCAGCCGCCCTCAACGCCGTCGGAGCGTGTGCTGTACAGTGCGCGCATGGTGTTTGTCGCCTCATAATCTCCGCAGTAGCCGTCGTCGCCGCCCGTGCCGCTCATTTTGGGATTGACCAGCACCGGGAAGTAGCCGTTCGCGCCGGGGATCTCCGTTATGGATGAGGCGGTGTGCCACGAGCAGTAAAGCTCGTTATTCTGCATATATACCCACGCATTGAGAGCCTCGAGCATATCGTCGCCGGTGTAGCTGTCAACGGTGATGGCGGTTTTGAGGGTGCACTTCTGGGTACCATCTACGTCGTACTTGAAGTACATGCAGTTATTAAACACACTGTCCTTATCGGTTTTGTTGTAGAAATCGTCAATAAGGCCGTAGAGATAGTAGCAGTTATTGAAGGTCGAGCCGTTGGATCTTCCGACAAAGCCGGACTTCTCGCCCTCGTCGCTGGTGGTGTACAGCGGTCCGTAGGCCGCGCAGTTTGAAATCGTTGAATTGTGCGCATAGCCGACAATACCGCCGACCTCGGTCGAGGCCTGGATTATTACAGACGACCAGCAGTTTTCGATGATACAGTCATTTGCTCTGCCGACGATGCCGCCGACCTCATCGTCTCCGAGCACCTCGCCGGCAACGCCGAGGTTTCTTATTGTGCTGCCCCAGCACTGACCGAAGAGACCCGCCATGTCAATAAAGTCGGAGACAAAATACAGACCTGTGACCGTGTAGCCGCAGCCGTCAAAGTTTCCGCGGAAATAGGTGATCGTGGATATGCCCTGGTGGTTATTGAGCGTTGTTCCGATGGGAACCCAGCCCGCGCCCTCCGTGTCAAGTCCCTGAGTTGTTATGTTTACGTTGTCCGTAAGATAGAAGTTTGCCTTTTTGGTCGAATAGCCTTCCTGGACATACTTTGACAGAAGTCCAAGCTCGTCGCCGGTGGATATGCTGTAGTTTCCGCCGGGCAGAGCGTCGGCCTTGCTCTCGTAAAGCTCGGTCATCGTGGCCGTGCACTTGTAAGTGACATTGTACGGGTTATCGCTGCGGTCGGTCTCACCGGGCTGCTCGCTTATGTATTCAAGCGGGGAGGGATCGTTAAAATAAATATGTGCCGGGAAGCTGCCGCGCAGACGTGCAATGCTCGCAGCCGATTTATCCTGCTTCCAGTGGCGCATGTTCTGCCCCTTGCCGAGGGTATCGACCCAATAGTTGAGGGCATTGAGCACCTTGACTGTCTTCTGACCGTTTATATTGACGCTTCTCGTCAGGTTATATTCGCCGCTTTCGACCTTGAAGGCCAGGGTGAGACTGTATGTTCCGGCATTGGGCGTTCCCGAAACATCGGAGTTGTCGTTGCTGTAGTAGCAGTACTGCACGGTGCTGTTTACGGTCGACTCGCCGACGATGCCGCCGTATTTGTGATTATCGGTCGCCGTGCCGTACATGGTGCAGTTATAGATCTTTGCGTTATCCATGTAGCCGGCTATACCGCCGGTTGCCTTATCGCCGTTTACGTTCATGCTCACCCAGCAGTTTTCGACCGTACCTGCTCTGAGAAAGCCGACTATGCCGCCGGCATAGTCGTTTGCGGTTATGCCGCCGCCGACGCCGACGTTTTTGATGACCGCCTGTTCGCTGTTGACATAGCCGAACAGTCCTCCGGGATCGTTAGTCTTATTGATTATCAGCTCGTTTATAACATAGCCCTGGCCGTCAAAGACGCCCTTGAAGCTGTTGGTCTCGCTGCTGCCTATGGGCACCCAGCTCTCGCCCTTGTAGAACGAGCCGTTTACGACGATGCTCAGGTCTGCCGTGAGGAAGAAGGTAGCACCCGATGTATTGTAGCCCTCGTTTACGAACTTTGCGAGCATTTCGAGCTCTTTAACATCGCCTATGCTGTAGCATATGCCGGGCTGAGCGTCGGTTTTCGACTCATAAAGCGTTTCCATAGGCACACTGTTTGTATAAACGGGTGTTTCGGAGGCGTAGCCGGGGTATGCCAGCATGGGATACCGGCCGCCGACGCGGTCAATGCTGTCGGCATCGGTGTTAAATGTCCATTTGCGCCATCTCGTGCCGCTGTCTGCCGAGACCCATGCATTGAGCAAAGCCAGAAGATCGTCGCTGGTCACGCCGCCGACGGTCTTCTCCGTTTCGGTCGGACACATCGTGGGGCTGGATGCAAAGCGCATGGTGTCTATGCGGCTGGCCGAATCCTTGCTGCCGATATCGTTATCGGCGCTGTAATAGGTATGGTAGACACAGCTTATCTCCGCATTCGTCACCTTGCCGGCAACGGCGCCGATGTTTCCCGTGCCGCTTACCTTGCCGTAGTTTGCGCTGTTTATGATCCTGCCGCCGTTGACGATAGCGGCAAGGCCGCCGTTATTGCCCGTGCCGTTTACGCGAACCGCGCTCCAGCAGTTCACTATCTTGCCGGAGAGGACAGAGGCTATGCCTGCGGCGTCAGCGCCGTTGGATACGCCGTTTACGCCGAGGTTCATAATGACCGCGTTCGAGCCCGCGTTTTTGAACAGATATGTTATCAATCCGAGGACAGCATAGCCGCAGCCGTCGAGTGTTCCTTCAAACGCGTACTGCGATGTGCCGATGCCGTTCCAGGTGTTGCGGCGCATGTTGACGTCCCCCTTCAGATAGAAGGTGACGCCCTTTGTGTTTCTGCCGGCCGCAACATAGTCGGCAAGCGCTATGATATCGTCGTTATTGACGATACGGTAGTTCTGCCCGGCCACGGCGTCGGCGCTTCCCCTGAGAAGCTGCTCGACCGAGCCCGTGCATTCATAGCCGCTGCTGTCAAGTGCCGCGGCTTCCGGAGCGAAGCAAAACAGTCCCAGCGCCATTGTCAGGCACAGGAACATGCTCAGCACTCTTTTAACGCTGTTTTTCATGCTTTTGTCCTCCTTGAGGATATCTGAAAATTCATAAGCGGGCACAAGCCGCCAAGCCGCATAATGCCCCATAGTTACATTACATCATTTTTATTATAAATTAATCAGAGGGCATTGACAATATATTTTTTCGCAAATAAAATAGTGTAAATAAGCAGGCCTGCCGAAAAGGAACGCAGGAGCATATCATGCGATATGCTCCTGCGAATTTGATTTTGCGGTAGACAAGTCTCTAAAAAACACTACGTTGCTCTTTAATTAAACAAGCATAACTGGCTCCAGTATTAATTGCTTGTCTAATTTATTAGCTACTATTACTTCATAAAACTGGCGACTTATAATAATATGCCTTACTGCTATATGTAAATCTCCTGCGCCGAAAAGCTCATCACTCATCACAATGTCGTCCTCAACGTTTGCAAAGGCATCTTTTTTATATATAATGCCTCGGCCAGATGCCAAATATTTTGTGCTGCCGCACTTTGGGCATGTATTAACTTCTCGTATTGTGTCATTGGTTATCATAAGGCCGGGAGGCAACATAGTTTCTACACAAAGCTGGTAAATATCATCGATCGCCGACGTTCCCTTTGTGTTTAAGACATTTTGGAAATGGAATCCTTTAAGCTTCGAGCTTTCCAACATGTTCCTTGCCGTTTCACTTGTAAACAGAACATCATCCACCCAATTTATCATCAAGAAAGCTTTCGCGTTCCACTTAGGTGATCTACGAACTCTGAACTTCCCTACCTGAACAGCATTCGCAGCACATTCCGGACACTCTCCTGCATAGGTTATGCCCTTCTTATAGCCAAAATTATCGGAGTCAGGCTGAGGGTACTCCCAGCGCCACGCAGTTCTTATTGCAAACCATTCAGCGTGTTCAATTTCGCTCTTTGTGTACACAACTGTAGTCTGAGCCGTTTCACCTATACAATCCAAAAATTTCTTAAATAATGGCCACTTTTCATCACTTTCCATGATTTCGACAACACATATGGCGCAGTTTTTTGCCTGTTTGTATTTTATACCCATACGCTCAAGTGCATTAGCCGTGACACCATCATGAATGTTAAATGTAAATCTGCGCTTATAATCCACTACCTCACTCCTTTCGGATAAATCGTACGCTTAGCAATGTCCAATAGCTCCGGGTGATCAATATACACATTTTTTGCTGCGTTCCACAGTTGACTTCGTGTGACCTCACTGTAAATTGTTCCATAAGGAATTGCATTTCTCCATCTTCGAGTGAACACTCCGTGTTCTTCCTTTGTCAACACTACACTAAGCATATCATTCTTATTCATACCAACGACCTGAGAGAAGCGCTTTTCAATTACATGATGTACTTCAAGCCCAGTTCCATTTGTAAGCTTTCGCAAATCCCTATACGTGCCGACCCCATATTTTGCGGCATACGCAAAATCGCTAAGTTTATTTGCACCACTATATGCACTTGATGCCAGTTCGATCCCACGTCGGGCATATCCCGAAGAAGGAACACCGGGCAGCAACGCAAGCGTATCAAGTGCAGCCCAGCCGAGGTTCATCAAAGAAGGTGACTCGAGAAAATCATCCCAACTCAAGGCTGCCATGAACACGTCAAGTATATCCCAAAACAGCTCGCCCGTCGGGTCAACGCGCATAACGGGATTGTTTTCGCAGTATGCGAACATGTTGGTGCTCAGGAGGCCGGTTGCATCGGTCGAGGCGTAGCTGTCGGCGTTTATGAAGCGGCCGATCTCGGGGTCGTAGTAACGCGACTGGAGATAGTAGAATCCGGTTTCAGAGTCGTAATAATAGCCGCGATAGCGGAGCGGGTTTATATCCGCCAGCGTTCCGCTGCTGCTTATTATCTTGCCCCAGGGGTCGTAGGTATAACTTGCGACAACACTTCTGCTGCTGTTGACTATACGGACAACGTCGCCCTGCGCATTGAGGACGTAGTAGTACAACGTATTATTGTACTTCATCGCCAGCGGCTGGCAAATAATCTGTTTTTTAATATACACCGTACACGCCGCACTGTCAAACATTATTAACACGGACGCAAAGCTCACAAAAAGCAAGAAAAAGACCCGAAAGCCTTAGCTTTCAGGTCTTCAAAGTTGGTGGAGAATAGCAGACTCGAACTGCTGACCTCTCGCGTGTGAGGCGAGCGCTCTAACCGGCTGAGCTAATTCTCCGGAGCTTTTGTATTATAGCATGGTACACCGAATAATTCAAGGAAAAATTACGCCGCACTGCAAAATGGCAGTGCGGCGATGGTATTATCAGTCGAATTTCGGCTGAGCTTCGTAATCGGTGTACTGGCGGTCGAACTTCTTCTCCTCCGGCAGGAGATCGAGGCCTATGGTACCGCCGGGATTCATATTGTACTTCGGGTCAAAGTAGTTTTTGAGCACCTTGAACACGCCGTACTCCTTCTCGCCGACGTAGCCCTCGAGCCAGGGTGCGAACATCTTGCCTATGCCGTGGTGGTGGCTTATCGACGCGCCGGAGCGCTGGATAGCGTCGAGAATGGTAGTGTGGTATGCCTTAAACGCCTTCTCATCCTGCATTTTCGTCAGGAAAATGAAGTACAGATTCGCGCCCTGCGGATAGCAGTGCGACATATGGGTCGTGACGACCGTGTTGGGCAGTGCATGGCAGACCTTACGGACATCGAGGTGTACCTGCTCCATGTTCGACCAGTTGACGGTACACTCGAGGGTGTCGGTTGTGATGCCGAAGTCCATGAGCGTATCGCGCAGATACGGATCGTTGAAGCGGCCCTTCTCCCAGCTCTTTGTGACATAGCCGGTCAGTGGCAGACCACCGTGCCGGCGCGCGATCTTGGCGATGTTCTTCGCAACGTTTTTGGAATAGCCCTTCTCGCCGTCGGTAAAGCCGAGGAAGAGGCAGCGCTCCATGTCCTTATAGCCGAGCTTATCGAGCAGCGGGTACAGCGGCGTGTCGTCAACGTTATACAGTCTGAGCATCATGCTCGTCTCCTCCTGGTCGGACAGGCGGAACACGGAGGAGTAGCCGCACTCGTGCTGCATCATCTCTCGCGCTGCCTTCATTGCCTCGTCCCAGGTCTTGAAGATATAGGAGAATCTCTTGCGGTTCTCCGGCATCCAGCGGAATATCTTCAGCGTGACCTCTGTCAGAACGCCGAAGGTGCCCTCCGAGCCCATCATGATCTGGTTAAGATCCGGGCCGCAGGCCTCGCGCGGATAGTGGCTGGTGGTGATGGTGCCGATGGGAGTCGCGTACTTCTGGCTCAGGACGATGTCCGCGATGCAGCCGTAGTAGGTGCTGTTCTGACCGGCGCCGCGGGTCACGACCCAGCCGCCGACGGAGGAGTACTCGAAGCTCTGCGGAAAATGCCCGCAGGTGTACTGGCGCTTTGCGTCGAACAGCTCCGGGGCCGCCTGAAGCGTCTTTTCGAGGTCGGGACCGGACATACCGGCCTGAACTGTGATGGTCTGGTCGATCTCGTTGAAGGAAAGCACCTTGTTAAAGCGCCGTCTCATATCAAGCGAGATACCGCCCTTTACGGGCTCAACGCCGCGTGTTACGGAGCTTCCGCCGCCGTAGACGTACAGGGGTATATCGTGCTCGGTCGAGTACGCAACAATTTTCTCGACCTGCTCGGTCGTGTCAGGGTACAGTACAACGTCGGGTACCGAGTCGATGATCTTGTGGCGCAGGCGGAGGATATCATATGCGGTAAAACCGTATGCAACAGCAAGACGGTCATAGTCGGAAACGGAGAAGCCCTCCTCGCCGACTATCTGCTTGAGCGCGTCAAGGTGCTCCTGCGCAAGCTTCACGGGATGGTCGGAAAGATCGACGGGATCAAAGCCTATATCGTCGGAGTACTCCCTGAAGTCATCGTCGGTGAGCTTGAATACCTCCTTCATCATCTTGTAAAGAGATTCCTTCGGAAATTTAAAGAACTCCGGATCGCCCCAGCGGAATATAGAGCGATAGCTGTTCGACGGCGCGGGGGTGTTAACCCATTTGGGCTCGAAGCCCTCGTACTGCTTATGACTCATCAGATCATGTTCCTTTCTTTGAGGTTGTTCATCGTTGCGTACAACGGTCTTACGTTCTTGTAGATCTTGCGGTAGACCTTGTTGTACATATTCATATAAGTCTCATGGTTCTTTGGATCGGGCGTGAATACGTCCTTTTCGTGAACCATGCTCTTTATCGCTTCGTCGAAGCTTTCAAACTCACCCTTTGCGACGAACGCGACCATCGCCGCGCCCAGTGAACAGGCCTCGTGAGTGTGTATACGCTTGACGGGCAGGCCGAAGGTGTCGGCAAGGATCTGACATGCCAGATCGCTCCTTGATCCGCCGCCGCCGACATAGAGCTCCTTTATGTGCTTTTTGCCGCGTCTTTCCATGCTCTTCATGGACATGTACAGCTCAAGGCAGATGCCCTCTATGATGGCGCGGTAGATGTGATATTTAGTGTGGTAGTCGGAAAAGCCTATTATCGCGCCGTAGGAGTCGGGCTTGAGTACGTCCGGCGTCCAGTACGGCTGGAGCATGAGTCCCTGACAGCCGGCCGGGATCTCGGCGGCCTTTTTGTTGAGGATCTCCTCGGGCGATACGCCGAGTCTTTCGGCCTCGGCCTTATCCTTGTCACCGAACTCCTTTATGAACCAGCTGAGCATCCAGAAGCCGCGGAACACCTGTATCTCCGGGTTCCACGCCTTGTTGATGACCGACGGATACGAGGGCAGGAAGGCCTGCGGCTCAAAATACTGCTCGGAGTACATCTCGATTGTCGAGCTCGTTCCGAAGGAAATGGACGCCTTGTCGGGGCTTGCGACCGAAAGGCCGAGCGTTTCGCAGGCCTTATCCGCGCCCGTCGCTATAAGGGGCAGGCCCTCGGGCGCGCCGGTGAGCGCGGCGGCTTCCTTCGTGATATAGCCGAGCACCTCGCCGGAGGGGATGAGCTCATATAGTCTGTCCTGCGGGACGTCGTAGAAGCAGCGGGTGAGGTCGTTTTCCTTCATCCAGCGCTTTTTCTTATAGTCCATGGGTATGTGCGCAATGGTGTTTGCCGGGGTATCGGCAAGGCGGCCTGTCATGCGGTAGTTGAGATACGCAGGCAGGCAGACGATCTTCTTCGTGCGCGCCCAGACCTTGGGCTGCTTCTGGCGCACCCAGTTGACCTTTGAGGTGCGGTAGACGATCTTTGTGCCCTTGCCCATGCCGATGAGCTCGAACACTGCCTCCTTCCACAGCGGGAAGGGATCGTCAAAAACGCATTTGCGTGCATCGAGCCAGTGGATGATGTCACGCGTGGGCTTGTAGTTTTCGTCGAGGAACACGAGCGTGTCGCGTATAACGGTGACTGCGCAGGCGATTATGTCGGGCACCTTGTCGGCATTGCGCGCCATGAGCGCCGTTGAGGCTCTGCACATGTTGTCGAAGTAAAAATCCGTTTTCTGCTCCGCCCAGCCCGGACGCTGCCGGAAATAGGGCTCGTCATACTTGACCTGCTCCTTGTCCACGATATTGCCCTGCTTATCGACCAGAATGGCTCTCGTGCTCTGAGTGCCGACGTCATAAGTCAGGATCAGCGGTCTGTTCATTTTTTCTCCCTCCGTCTTTGCATTATATCTTTATCTCTGTTTTAAAAGATCACTTGTTGCAATGACGTCAACGCCGAGCCCGAGCACGTTTTTTATAACGGCATCTCCCCTGCCGATGCGCTCTGTCAGCGTCACGGCGTTAATTTCGCGCATGACGTCAAATATTTTATCCTTGGGGATATCATCCGACACTCTGACCGGCAGAACCGGAGCGTCGGGAAATGAAGTCCTGACCGTTGAGCATATGGTGCGCCTGGGCTCTGTCATCTCGCTTACGGCAAAGGCCTTTCCTCTCGGGCAGGTGTTGCCCGTGATGATGAGCTCGCCTTCCTTTTCCTCGATGATCAGTCGGCAGCCGCGTGGACAGCCTATACATACGAGCTGTTTCATTTTACCACCTCGATCTCAAAGCGCACATCGCTGTTTTCATCTATGCCGAATTTGGTCATGTCGAGCGTAAGCTGCTGCATCTCGGGCGGCCGCAGGAAGGGATAGGTCTTTTTCCAGACCTCCCGGCCGTTTATTCTAAGGCGCAGCACGCTCTTGTCAACGACCTTTTTCGAGCGGAAGTAGAATACCGTTTTTGAATTGTCGCTGTCCAGATCGAGCTGCTGCGGAACGAGATACAGAAACTCGTCGCCGATGCTTATATCGACCCTTCTCTGCTCTGCGCCGCTGAAGGCTGCCGCATTCCGGCCGGCCTCCTCGCCGGACTCGGAAACAAAATCAACCAGGTCGTTTACATGCAGAGCGTTTCCGCAGGAGAAGATGCCCGGAACCTTCGTCATTAGCTGCGCGTCGCATACGGGGCCGCCCGTATGACGATCGAGCTCGACGCCCAGCGACTGGGCAAGCTCGTTTTCCGGGATAAGTCCGACAGATACGATAAGCGCGTCGCATTCAATTTTTTCCGCCGTTTCGGGAATCGGCCTATAATTATCGTCCACCTTGCAGACCTCGACCGCCTCGAGGCGATCCTTTCCGAATACACGCGTGACGGTGTGGCTCAAATGCAGGGGGATATCATAATCGGTAAGGCACTGATAGATATTTCTCGTAAGTCCCGAGGGCGTGGGGTTAATTTCATAAACGCCGAGAACCTCGGCTCCCTCAAGCGTCAGTCGGCGCGCCATGATGAGGCCGATATCGCCCGAGCCGAGGATGACGCATTTCTTCGTCGGCATAACGCCGAGCCGGTTTGTAAAGTGCTGCGCTGTACCTGCCGTGAACACGCCTGCCGGGCGCGTTCCGTGGATAAACACCTGCTTTGCGCTTCTCTCGCGGCAGCCGGTGGCAAGGATGAGGCTCTTTCCCGTAACGGTGCGCAGACCTTCACGGGAAACGAGCGTGACCGCAAAGCCGACGTCTGTTTTTTCCGCACGCGTAACAAATGTGCTGCACGCAACATCTATATCCGACTGCGCGACCTTATCCATATAGCGCTCGACATACTCCGGACCCGCAAGGCGCTCGCCGAAGGTGCGAAGGCCGAAGCCGTCGTGTATGCACTGCTTGAGCATACCGCCGAGGCGCTCCTCGCGCTCGACGATGAGCACCTTGGCTCCGCTTTCGCTCGCCGCGGCCGCAGCCGCAAGGCCGGCAGGGCCGCCGCCTATCACGATAACATCGTAATTATGCATTGTCTCCGCCCCCCTTTTTGCTCTCGAACACAATGGGTGACTGCGCGGAGCTCTTTTTGACCTCCGTGATCGGAACGCCCAGGTACTCGGCTATGATCTTTGTGACTATAGGCGAGCAGAAGCCGCCCTGGCATCTGCCCATGCCCGGTCTTACGCGCTTTTTCACGCCGTCGAGCGTTGGCACGCAAATGGGGCTACGGAGCGCATCGATTATTTCGCCGCGGCTTACCTCCTCGCAGCGGCACACGATAAGGCCGTAATCGGGATTTTTCTTTATAAGCTCTGCGCGCTCGGCATCGCTCATCTCCGCGAGGTGCGGGGGTGCCTTGCGCACGGGGTCGAAGCTCTCGTTTTTCTCCGCACCGAATATCTCCGCGACATAGGCCGCGACATCCTGCGCGACGGCGGGCGCGGTCGTAAGTCCGGGAGATTGTATGCCGGCAACGTGGTAGATATTCTTTGTTTTTCTGCCGGGCTCGATTATGAAGTCCTCTTCATATGTAGGCGCTCGAACGCCGGTGAAATATGTTATGATGTCGCGCTCCGTAAGAGATGGCATGGCTATCTTCTGCTTTGCAAAAACGCGTGCGATGCTGTCAGCATTCGTGGCGGTATTCTCGCGCTCGGGCGTTTCTACGGCATCGGGGCCTACGAGAAGGTTATCGTGCGGCGTGTGCAGTATGCCGCCGCCCTTTGTGTGCGCATGTCCGGGAGTTTCCGGCCCGACGACTGAGGCGATGGTTTTGAATGCCGCGCCTGTTTTCTTGTCAAGAATAGAGTTTGTGCCGCGGCGGGGATGTATGCTGAAGAACCTGTCCTGCGCCATCTGTGCGACAACATCGGAATAAACTCCGGCGCAGTTTATTACCTCGCACGGATATATCGTTCCGCGGTTGGTGTATACCGCTTTTATCTCGCCGTCTTTTACATCCATACCGGTGACGGCGGTGTTGAGCGAAACGCGTGCGCCGTTACTTACGGCGTTCTCGGCGTATGCGATGACGAGATTATACGGGCTCACACTGCCGGACGAGGGGTTTGAGAGCGCAAAGGCCACCTCGGGCGATATGCGCGGCTCGTGCTTACGTATCTCATCGCCCATGACTATGCGCGTATCCTCAATGCCGTCGTGGTATCTGCGCCATTTTGCGTAGATGCTCACAAACGGCAGCCAGCTTTTGTGCGTAAAGCAGGCGTACTGCCCGATACGCTTGAACGGAACGTCCAGCTCGCGGCAGAGGTCCTCGTACATGTGGTTTGCACGGCGTATGTACTTATGCTTTAGAGAACCCTTGGAAAGGTCGACGCCGGGGTGCACCTCGCCGTCATTACGGCCGGAGGCACCGAGGGCAAGGTCGGCCTCCTTCTCGATAAGCAGAACATTGAGCTTATAGCGTGACAGCTCACGTGCGATCGAGCAGCCTGATATTCCGCCGCCGATGACGAGCACGTCGGGCTTATTGCCGTCAAGCGCCTTGTCGTTTATGCCCGGCATGTGCATTTTCTCGGGCTGTGCGCCGGTGTACACGATATCATTGACAACATGTATATCCGAGTTCGGTGTTGCAGCCGTCAGGCCGGCATCAACAACATCGTTCCAGTCATTCAGCTCGCCCTTGAGCACGATGCAGTTATCTGTAAGCTCCGCCGTAACGGCATCTCCGAATTTTTTGTTGAGTTTCCTGTTTATGCTGTTAATATTCATTCGAGCACCTTCATATACACGTTGTATAGTTTATAGACATTATACAGCAAAAAGCAAGCAAGTCAATATACATCAGTTTTTGAATGTACAGAGTTTTACCATTTGTTCTTGAAATGAGCTCTGTTCCATTGTATATTATATAGGATACGATTTCAAGCAAGCGAGGTGTTTATATGAATATCCTGTACCTGATAAATTACGCAGGAAAAGCAGGAACTGAAAAATACGTTCTCAATCTTATGCACATTTTGTCCGGGCAGGGCGAGACCTGCCACCTTGCATACAACGTTCCGGGGCAGCTTTCCGAAACGGTGAGCGCGGAGGGCTTCCCCTGCTTCCGCTTCGAGATGAGCACAAAAAAAGCGCTGTCGGCCGCTAAAAGGCTTGCCGGCTACTGCCGTGAAAACAGTATTGATGTTATCCACGCCCAGTATCCGATGGAAAACGTCATAGCGATACTTTCAAAGCTCTTCTACCGCAAGGTCAAGGTTGTGTATACGAGTCATCTTACCATATATCAAAATGCAAAGTGGAAGATACTCAACCGCATTTTTACGCCCTTTGACCACAGGATAATCGCCGTGTGCCGTCAGGGTGCGGACATAATGGCGGCAAACGGCGTAAAAAAGGACCGCATCCGCGTCGTATATAACGGCGTTGAGCCGAACAGGCAGCGCGTGTATGATCGCAGCTTTGCGCGGGAGCTCGGAGTCCCGGATGATACGTTCGTCATGTCCATAATGGCGCGCTACGCTCCGGAAAAGGGGCTGCCCTTCCTTCTGGCCTCACTTGCAAAGCTCCGGCGAAAAACGCAAAAGCCCTTTGTCTGCTTCATTGCCGGCGACGGCGAGGAGTTTGACGATTTCGCGGTCATGAGCACGAATTCCGGCATGAGCGACTGCGTTATCCAGCTCGGCTTCCGTCGGGATTCCGACAGGATGCTCAAGTCGTCCGACCTGTATCTGAACTCAAGCTCCAAAAACGAGGCGATGAGCTTTGCGATACTCGAGGCAATGAACGCAGGCGTTCCGCTCGTCGTAACCGACGTCGGCGGAAACCGTGATCTTGCCGAGACGCACACTGTCTGCGGTAAGGTGCTCCGCTTCGGCGACAGCGACGGTTTTTCCGACGCGATGCTTGAGCTTATGGAAAATGACGAACTGCGCACGGAATACTCCGACAATGCGCTGAAAAAGGTCGGCGAGGAATTTGATCTTCGCAAGCTGGCCATAGATGTTTTTGAAAACTACAAGTAATTTTGAAAGGTACCAAAAATCATGATTGACAAAAACGGAAAGCTTTTCGGTAAAATAAACCTCATTGACCTGCTGATAATCCTCGTTATTATCGCAGCCGTCGTGTTTTTTGCGACAAAGGCCTTCACACCCGCGCAGGAGGCGGCCGGCACCGAGACCGGCACCGTGCAGGTGCAGTTTTTCAGTAGCAAGGCGCCCGTCGGCACCGCTGAGGCGATAGAGCTCGGCGCTCCCGCATTTGAGGACACGACAAACGTTCAGTTCGGCAAGGTCATAGCCGTTGAAAGCGAGCCTGCGTACACCTATCTCGTTGACGATGACGGCAATCCCGTCAAGACAGAGGTCCCGTATAACTATGCCGTCAGCGTCACGGTCGAGCTTGAGGGCAATCTCACCGAAAAGGGGCTGTACGTCGGCGGCAGGCTCTACGGTGTCGGCGCAAACTTCACGATGCACTTCGGCAAGTCCACCGTCTACGCCTCCGTATCCGGCGTTTCCTCTGTTGAGCGATGAGCCATGATATCAGCACGAAAGGAGGTCGGTGTGCTTGCAGTACGGCGTTATCCTGAACTCAATATATAATACATGGATAAACAGCGCCTTCTTTTCGATACTCGAAAGGATATGGAGTCCCTTAAAGCGTGCGTATGATAATCTTGCCGCAGTAAGATTTCTGCGCGGATACGACCGTGTTCAGGCTGTCTACGAAGGCTCGCTGTTTTCCCGCATCATCCGCTTTATCCTCGATCTTATTTATAAGCTGATCGCCGCAATCGCGGGCTTTATAGCCCCGGCGTGGGAGAGCAGCCTTATAGTCAGGCTCTGCCGCGGCTCGTTTATACTGAACTTCGAATTCCTGCTCGGCGGTTTCATCTGCGTTATGTTCATCACGCCCCACGAGAGCTGGAACAATGCCTACGCGGTCATCGCCGCCCTGGGCTTTCTGGCTCTGTATCTCATCCTTGCCGGCAGCGGAAAGCGCGAGCTTATGTACCCGGACAGGCTGGGGCTCCCGCTTGCGCTGTTTGCCATAGCGCTTATAGTCAGCCTGCTGTTTACTCATGACCTCTCCGACAGCATAAGGATACTTCTGTTTTTCATAGCGGCATTTATCTTCACCTATGTTATCGCGGCGGATATCACCGACGAAAAGCGCCTTGTGAAGCTCCTTGCGTTTATCTATGCAGCGGTTATACTGACATCTGTTTACGCTGTTATCCAGCGCAAATTCAATCTTGTTTACGTAAACGCGTCGTTTACGGATCTGAAGCTGAACACAGGCATACCCGGCCGAATCACCTCGACGCTGGATAACCCGAACAATTTCTCGGAATTTCTTGTTCTGTTCATGCCACTGTGCGCGGCGTTTGCCGGAACGCGCAAGAAGCAGACAAGCTGCGCTGTGCTGCTCATAGGCCTTGCGCTCCCCGCCCTTGCACTGATAATGACCTATTCACGCTCAGGCTGGATATCTCTCATGCTTGCGGCCTTTGTTTACCTTTGGCTGCGCAACAAGAAGCTTATCCCGCTGTTTATTGCGCTGGCTGTCCTGGCGTTCCCCTTTCTGCCCTCGACCATAACGACAAGGCTCACGAGCATCGTTACGGGCATTTTCGGCAGCAGCGGATACATCGACTCCTCGGCCCAGCACAGGCTTCGGCTGTGGCAGAGCGTTGAGTATATGATCCGCGACTACGGTGTCGTCGGCATTGGCCTCGGCCCGTCCTCGTTTGCCTCTCTCTACCCCCTGTACGCTCAGGTAGACGGAGCGTCGCATACTCAGTCGCTCTATTTTGAGCTCATACTCGAAACCGGCATACTCGGCTTTGTATCGTTCATGTGGCTCGCCCTGCGCAGCATAAAAAACTGCGTCATCACCAGAAGGTGCGCAAGCGGACTTACCAAGGCAGTGCTTATCGCGTGCGCGGCCTCGTTTATCGGCATAGCCTTTTCATGCATCGTCGAATATATCTGGTTTTACCCGCGAGACCTGTTTGCCTACTTCATTCTGCTGGGCATATCGTTCGCGGCGATTTCGATCGCAAACAGAAACAAACAGGAAATATAATATGCAAAAGCCCGTCGGAGTTTTCCTCTGACGGGCTTTGTCTTTTATTATCTACTTCGTGCCGAAGATACGGTCGCCGGCATCGCCGAGGCCGGGGACGATGTAACCGTGGTCGTTGAGGTGATCGTCGAGAGCGGCGACATAGATATCCACATCGGGATGATCCTTCTGCATGCGCTCAACCCCCTCTGGAGCGCCGATGATACACATGAGCTTGATATGCTTCACGCCGTCGTTCTTCAGAAACTGTATAGCAGCTGAGGCCGAGCCGCCGGTAGCGAGCATGGGGTCAACAACGATGACATCTCTTTCATCGATGTCAGGCGGCATCTTGAAGTAGTATTTCACAGGCTCAAGAGTCTCAGGATCACGGAACAGGCCTATATGACCGACCTTGACGTTGGGCATCATGCTGACCATACCGTCGACCATGCCGAGGCCGGCGCGCAGAATGGGCACTATCGCAAGCTTTTTGCCGGCGATACGCTTTACGGTTGCCTTGGCCACGGGGGTTTCGATCTCAACATCCTCAAGGGGCAGATCTCTCGTTGCTTCATAGCACATGAGCATCGCTATCTCGGAGATGAGTTCTCTGAACTCCTTGACGGAGGTTCCCTTGTCTCTGAGGATTGACAGCTTGTGCTGGATGAGGGGGTGGTCAAATACGCATACCTTGCTCATTATAATTCTCCTTTGTTTAGTCCGCTCCCGAAAGGAGCCTATTTATATACGCCGGTAACCTTTCGACTACCCGGTTTCTATACTTTATTTATTCATGCGCTCCTGACGCTCGCGCTCGGCCTGGCTCAGCCGAAGATAAACCGGCAGAAGATCGTCGGCCGTGCCGGGTGTTTTGTCCTTTGCCGCCATGCCGACGCCCCAGGCGCTTTGATATATGAGATTTGACGGAGCCATGCGGCAGTCGATGCCGGCGTTTTTCATGTATTCATATGTAAGCTCCGCTCCGTCGCCGACCAGAAATACGTTTTTGCCGCGTATTTCTCCTGCAAGCTCGGAGAGGGCTATCGCCCGATCCTCGCACAGGCGCTGCGGTCTGCCTTCTGTTATCTCAAACAGCGCGTTATACACCTGGCTGCGGCGGGCATCCATCACCGGGCATATGAGCCCGCCTGCGGACACGCCGTGCCACGCCATGGCCTCAAGCGTGGAAACGCCGACGCACATCTTATCGGCTGCCCACGCAAGGCCCTTGACGGTGGAAACACCGATCCTGATCCCCGTAAAGGAACCCGGTCCGTGAGCGACGGCGATAAGATCAACGCCGGCAATCGTATTTTCAGTATTTTTAAGCATATCGTCCACCATCGGCAGAAGCGTGCGGCTGTGAGTAAGTCCGCTGCACTGACTGTACTGCGCGATGAGCTTTTCATCCTCCATAAGCGCAACAGACGCTGCCTTTGCGGAGGATTCAAGTGCAAGTATCAGCATTTTGCATTTCCCTCCTCAATGGTGATTTTTCTTACGCTGTCGCCGAGCTTTTCAATGCGAAGAACGATCTCGTCGCCGAAGAACGCGTCCTCGACCTTTTCGCTCCATTCGACGGCGCACACCGCTCCGCGGCGGAGATAATCCTCCCAGCCGATGTCGAACAGCTCGTCGGCGCTGTCAAGCCGGTACATATCAAAATGGATGAGCTCGCGCTCACCGATATACTCGTTGACAATGGTAAACGTCGGGCTGGATACGCGGCAGGAAAGCCCCATGCCCTTTGCCATTCCGCGCACGAAAGCGGTCTTGCCCGCGCCGAGGCCGCCGTACATGGCAACGACACTGCCGTCGGGGAGATCCTTTGCAAACTGCTCGCCTATGCGCTCGGTCTCCGCCTCGCTGCGGCTTATATATGTCTGCACCGGTCTCACCTCATTTTTAAACTTTTTCTGAATTTGAATTATACCACAAGATACCTCATTGCGTAAAGGGCAATAATATGCTAAAATGTAGCGTGTCCGATTGCGATAATTTGTGAAATCGAGCATTTTTGAAGGGCGGCGGCGACAATAAAAATCGATTCCCGGAAAATCAAGGACTATTTCAAACGGGCGGATATCTTACTTCTCGCCGTTTGCACTATATGCACCATCTTCGGCATAGTCATGATCTACAGCATGACAAAATCCTACGGCTGGACGCGATACGTCGTCGTTCAGGGCTTTGCGATGCTGTTGGGCATCGCTGCGTTCGTTGTGTTCACGGTCATTGACCCCGACCTTATTGCGGACAAGTGGGTGTATCTTACGATATTCAACGTTCTGTTCATCGTCGGGCTTATTTTTTTCGGCAAGGGTGACGAGGTCGGCTCGCGTGCGTGGTACCGCTTTGCGGGCATCGGCGTTCAGCCGTCGGAGATCGTAAAGGTCATATTCATAGTTCTGCTGGCAAAGCAGGTCTCAAATTACAAAGAGCAGCGCACGCTCAACAAATTCCCGTCGATTATCAAGCTCGGCCTGCACTGGCTTTTGTATTTCGCCCTTATAGCCGTTATTCCCAACGACCTGGGCAGTGCGCTCATATTCCTTGCGATTTTCGTCATCATGCTCATCTGCGCCGGTATCGCGTGGTACTGGATGGCGGCAGCCGCCGCGGCAGTTGCCGCGATGGTTCCTCTGTTCTGGAACTTTCTGCTCAAGGATTATCAGAAAAAGCGAATCCTCGCGCCGTACATTCCCGACGTCGTAGACCCGACCGGTCAGGGCATAACCTGGCAGACAAACCACTGCAAGGACGCGCTGGCCTCCGGCCGCTGGACGGGCGTGGGCTTCGGCGAGGGCAGCTTCGCGCAGAGCAGCTATAACGCTCGCCACACCGACTGCATCTTCGCCTCCATCGGCGAGGAGCTCGGCATGATCGCCTGCATCGCCATCATCGTTCTTCTGAGCATAATCATCATACGCTGCTGCGTTATCGGTCTGCGCTCGGGCAGTCCCTTCGGCATGCTCATCTGCTTCGGCGTCGCGGCGGCGCTCGCGTTCCAGACCTTCGTCAACATCGGCATGTGCATCGGCATTACGCCCGTTGTCGGCATAACGCTTCCGTTCTTCAGCTACGGCGGCTCGTCGATCGTTGCGATGTACGTGGCCGTCGGACTGGTCTCCGGCGTTAAATACCGCCCAAAGCCGCGGCAGAACTTCCTGCAATATCAGTAAAAGCTCCCCCACGGGGAGCTTTTTTCATGCCAGACCTATGAATTTCATTGCCTTAAGGCTTTGCAGGATCATGTCCTTGAGCTCCTCCTCGCTTTCGCGGCGGCCACGCTCGACCCAGGTTATCATAATGCCCATCATCGACGAGGACAGGATGGAAACCAGATAGTCAAACAGCGCAGCATCTCTGAGCCCGGGTATGCCCGGCCGCAAATAATCCGAACAGCGCCGCAGACTTGCATACAGCATATCACCGCGGCCGATGCTTACGACGGTCTCGATCATATCGGCGTGGCGAAACCATGTTCTGAACACCGATTCGCTTATATTGGCATAGCCGGATGAGAACGCCTCCTCGAACACCCTGTCGCACATGAGGGCGAGCACATCCTCGATTCGGTCAAAGTTTCGGTAAAACGTCGAGCGGCTCACGCCCGAGATGCGCTGTATATCCGATATCGTTATATTTTCAAAGCTCTTTTCCCTTAAGCACTGCTTTAACCCCGTGCAAATGAGCTCCACCGAGGTCTGTGCGCGCTTATCCTGCTTGATGTGATACATTATTCGCTCCTTTGTATTACTTCGTTGCGGTACTATTGTATCATATTTTCTTTTGTGTTACAATCCTGGCATGAAGATAATTTAACTGAGGAGTAATTATTATGAGCAAAAACGTTATATTCTGCTATTCCGGCACGGGCAACTGCCTTGACCTTGCGAAGAACATCGCAAAGGGTCTGGGCGACACGGACATTATCATGATGCGCAGGGCGCCGGTAAAAACCGACGTCACAGACGCCGAGCGCGTCGGCTTCATCGTTCCCTGCTACGGCGGCGGTCTGCCGGGCGACGTTGAGAGCTATCTTGACAGCATCAAAATATCTCCGAGCGCGTACACCTTCGCGGTCGGCCAGTACGCCGGCTACCTCGGCTGCGGCCTGCACAAGATAAACGAGCGCTTCGAGCTCGACCTGTGGGCGGGTCTTTCTCATCAGTGCTCGTGCATCTGGCTGTTCCCGCATCAGCTCATGCTGCCGCCCGTAACTCCCGCAATGGCGCAGAAGCGCAGTGAGCGCATGGCAAAGAAGCTCGTCAAGGCCATCCTGCGCGGCGACAGGAGCAAAAAAGCTCCCCCGAAGATGGGACTCAACGCGCTTGAGAGCAGGGTATGGCCTAAGCTCGCCGCCGGTAAGGCGAAGAAATTCGCCGTCACCGACGCATGCATAGGCTGCCGCCAGTGCGAAAAGCTCTGCCCGAAGGGGAACATCAGATTTGTAAACGGAAAGCCCAGCTTCGGCACGGACTGCATCCAGTGCCTCAGCTGCCTGCAATACTGTCCGAAGGAGGCAATCACGCTGACGCAAAAGAGCGTAAAGCGCGAGCACTACCACAACCCCAATGTCTCCGCCGCCGAGCTTATGGAGGGTCTCATCCATATTGATTGATATTTAGCGGACTGTGTGTTATAATAACTGCATCCAATAACTATAATCGGAGAATGAGATATGGTAACATTTAAGCTTAAAGAAGAATCCGACCAGCAGCTCGTCTACTGGTACTTCCCCCATGGCAAGGAGGAAAACGGCCACGGCACTATAGTTATCGACCGTACGCTCGGAAAGCTCGACGTGACCGAGCTTGCACCCGACGACCGTCTCGTGCGTCACACAGTGGAAAACCAGAACCGCTGGCGCAATGCCGTAAACCAGATGCGCAACATCGAGCAGATACCCGAGCTTACCGACGAGGAATGGCCCGAGGCCACCGAGGATAAGATAAGCACCGTCTTTGCCGACCACGCGATACAGAAGATCGTAGAGGCTTATAACAACGGCGAAGTCCTTGAGGAGGGCGTCGAGACCTGGAACATCTGACAGTAATCGTACATCAGCGGCGGAATGTGTCTAAAAAGAACACATTCCGCTGTTTTTTTAGTTATTTTATTAATTTTCATTGACAATTTTGTTTTTTAATGATATTGTCATATTGGAAATAGTCATTAAAAGAATTTAATAACTAAAAGAAAGGAGAAACATCAATGTATATTCCCGGTATTACCGAAATCTATCATCTCGTCACCGCCATAATTCTCGAGGCTGAGAAAAACGCTCAGGATGAGATCGATATTCTTGACAACTTCTTTGGTATGTACGAGCCGTACTAAGCTAAAAAACATATAAAAGCACCGCAGCGCGGTGCTTTTTGTTAAAGGAATTGTGCAGGATTTATTTAAAATGCATAATTTATGGGATTTTAAGTATTTCTTATCGTCATTTTAGACTTTTTTGCACAAATAGTGGTTGACATAAGTGATAAGCTATGATAACATAACCGCGGAAATAGTCAGAAAAACTATAAGAAAGGAGAAACACGATGTTAGCTAAGATTTTCAGAGAACTTGAGCGGATGCACAGGGACAACCACTGGGACGGTCCAGCAGCCGACGCCTTCGGCGCAATCGCAGATTGGCTTGAGGCGCATAGTATCATGCCCATCTGATAAGTAAGCACAATCCGCACCGTTCGGTGCGGATTTTTATTTTTCGCCGTAAAAAAGCAGAACGGATGTTCCGTTCTGCTTTTGTTCTTATTTTGCGTACTCGACGGCTTTGGTCTCGCGAAGGACGTGGACCTTGATCTGACCGGGGTAAGTCAGCTCCTCTTCGATCTTCTTTGCGATATCGCGCGCCAGGAGCACCATCTGATCCTCGGATACCTCCTCGGGCTTGACCATAACGCGTATCTCGCGTCCGGCCTGGATGGCGTAGCTGCCGGCGATGCCGGGGAAGCTCTTGGATATCTCCTCAAGCTTTTCAAGGCGCTTGACGTAGTTTTCGATATTCTCGCGGCGTGCGCCGGGGCGGGAGGCGGAGATAGCGTCGGCTGCCTGAACGATGCAGGCGACGACCGTGCGCGGCTCAACATCGCCGTGGTGCGCCTCGATAGCGTGGATGACCGCTTCGCTCTCCTTGTACTTCTTGCAGATATCGACACCGATGGAGACGTGGCTGCCCTCGACCTCGTGGTCGATGGCCTTGCCGATATCGTGCAGGAGGCCGGCTCGCTTTGCGGTGTTGACATCTACGCCGAGCTCGGCGGCGATAAGGCCGGAAATATGCGACACCTCTATCGAGTGCTGCAAAACGTTCTGGCCGTAGCTCGTGCGGTATCTCATGCGGCCGAGCAGCTTTATGATCTCGGGATTCAGACCGTGGATGTTCGTTTCGAACACCGCGCGCTCACCCTCGGCCTTGATGGTGGCGTTGACCTCCTTCTGAGCCTTGGCGACCATTTCCTCAATGCGCGCCGGGTGGATACGTCCGTCGGCAATGAGCTTTTCAAGAGCAAGACGCGCCACCTCGCGGCGAACGGGGTCAAAGCTCGATACGGTTATCGCCTCGGGCGTATCGTCGATGATAAGATCGCAGCCTGTCAGCGTCTCTATGCTGCGGATGTTGCGGCCCTCGCGGCCGATGATGCGTCCCTTCATCTCGTCGTTGGGGAGTGGTACGACGGATACGGTGACTTCACTTGCATGGTCTGCCGCGCAGCGCTGGATAGCCGTAACGATGATCTCGCGTGCGCGTTCCTCGGCCTCGTCCTTGTACTGGGCCTCGATCTCCTTGACCTTGACGGCCATTTCGTGCGTTACCTCGTCCTTGAGGGCGTTGATGAGGTATGCCTTCGCCTCATCGACCGTGTATCCCGATACCTTTTCGAGCATTTCGAGCTGGCTCTTCTTGATAAGAGCTATCTCGTTCTGCTGATTTTCGACATCGGCTATCTTGCGGGCAAGAGTTTCGTTCCTGCGCTCAAGGGAGTCGGTCTTGCGGTCAAGGTTTTCTTCCTTCTGCTGAAGGCGTCTTTCCTGCTTCTGCAGGTCGGCACGGCGTGCCTTTTCTTCGCGCTCGAATTCCGAGCGGCTTTTGTGTATTTCTTCCTTTGCCTCGACGAGAGCTTCACGCTTCTTGCTCTCGGCGCTCTTTATGGCATCATTAATTATTCTCTTTGCTTCATCTTCTGCACTGGATATCTCACGCTCGGCGACTTTTTTGCGGTAAGTCATGCCGAGAACAAATCCTATAATACAAAAAGCAACGATAAGAACGATTGCTAACCATAAGTTCATAGAAAGTAAACACACCTCCATTCTTTAAGAATTTTGCGGTGGTTTAATAAAAAACGCCGGGGTAATTTAAGGGTAAGACGCGGCATCAAGCGCTTCGCGTCCGTAAAATTGAATCTAATATTTTCGCAAAGACGCCTCCCCGGGCATCTTATGCCGGCCGCGCACATGCCTTATCCCCAAATGGGCGCAGCCGTCTAAAATATTATCCGATTAATTTTAGCTCTAAATGCGCATTATGTCAAGCTTTCACAAAAATATATGTTAAATTTTTAAGAGCGGCGCCCTGTTTTGTGGACAAGAGGCAAAGTATTTTATATAATGAGCTATTATTATATGACTTCGGAGGCACAGCGTGCGGCTTACATATGTTTTCCCGATACTCATACTGCTTTTCATAGGGCTGTTTTTCTTCGGCTGCCCCTCCCCTGCCTCGGCAACGCTTGAGGACAGGCCGAAAAGCGCCTTCCGCCGGTGCGACGCGATAGCGCTGGGCATCATAACGCTCGTGTATGCAGTCGCCGCCTTTGCCGGTCTCGGCGACACCGACGCGCCGCAGTCGTTCCATGAGTTTAAAAGCGGTGAGAGCGTGACTGTCGATCTCGGACAGGTCAGGGATATAGACAGCATAACGATCTACTCCGGCCTCAACACCGGAAGCTACCGCATCGAGGCCTCCGACAACGGCGAGAGCTGGTTTGACCTTACCAGCTTTGAGCAGAACTACGTCGCGCTGTTCAAGTGGAACGACGTTGAGCTCGATGAGCTGCAGCTCGGCGCTGCGCGCTATCTCCGCCTCACGGCGGCCGGCGAGGTCTGGCTCGGCGAGATGGCTGTACGCTGCGGCGGCGAGCTCGTGGGCTCATCCTCCGACGCGCCGGAGCTTTTTGACGAGCAGGACACCGTGCCGGAGTACCAGCACTACACCAACAGCACATATTTTGATGAGATATACCATGCGCGCACAGCCTTTGAAAACCTTGAGGGCGTCTATCCCTACGAGATATCGCATCCGCCGCTCGGCAAGCTCATCATCGCCATAGGCATTTCTCTGTTCGGCATGACGCCGTTCGGCTGGCGTTTCTCGGGCGCATTGATCGGTGTGCTTATGCTTCCGGTCATGTACATGCTTTTAAAGCGCTTGTTCGCATCTACGCGCATCTGCGCCTGCGCAACGGCTATCTTCGCCTTCGACTTCATGCACTTTGCGCAGACGAGGATCGCAACCATCGACAGCTACGCCGTGTTCTTCATCCTGCTGATGTACCTGTTCATGTACATGTACATAACGGAGGGCAGATGGCGCGACCTTGCGCTGTCTGGGCTTTTCTTCGGCATAGGCGCCGCGTGCAAATGGACCTGCTTCTATGCCGGAGCGGGGCTTGCGGTGATCTGGCTGATTCATTGGATGCGCAATTTCGAATTAAAGGCGTTTCTTAAAAACTGCGCGTTCTGCGTCGTTTTCTTTATAATCGTTCCGGCAATGATATATTACGTGAGCTATTTCCCCTACGGCCGGGCAAGCGGCATGCACGGCCTTGGCATGCTCTTTACCTCCGACTACGCGGGCATGGTGCTGGACAATCAGAAATTCATGTTCAGCTACCACGCGGGCGTGCACTCGGAGCATCCATACTCCTCGCGCTGGTGGCAGTGGGTGATTGACGAGCGGCCGATACTGTACTATCTGAAGTATTTTGACGACGGCACGCGCTCGTCCTTCGGCGCATTTTTGAATCCCGTGCTTTGCTGGGGCGGACTCGCGGCCATGATAGTGTGCGCAGTCCTTGCTGTGAAGCGGCGCGATAGAGTCTCGCTGTTTATCGTCATCGGCTACCTTGCGCAGCTGCTGCCATGGGTGTTCATAACGCGCACGACCTTTGAATATCATTACTTCCCCTCGTCGGTTTTTCTCGTGCTGGCCATAGCGCGGGTGTTCAGGCTCATGAAGGACAACACGAAGGGCTGGAAATTTAACGTCTACGGCCTGACGGGGCTTGCCGGTGCGCTGTTTATCGCCTTCTACCCCGTCATTTCCGGCGTCCGCGTGAACGCGCAGTTGGCGACGAATCTGCTCAAATGGCTGCCGAGCTGGCCGTTTTGAGAATTAGCTTGTAGTCGCGGCGTTTTTGTGAGATAATAAAATGTAATATTTATTGTGGAGGATCAAAGATATGATCGCATTGGGTTCTGATCACGGCGGCTGGGCTCTCAAGCAGGAGGTCATGAAGCACCTGGACGTGCGCGGTCTTGAATACAAGGACTACGGCACCTACTCCGAGGACAGCTGCGACTATCCCGTTTACGGCAAGGCAGTCGCGCACGCGGTCGCCGGCGGCGAGTGCGAAAAGGGCATAATAATCTGCGGCACGGGCATCGGCATCTCCATCACTGCAAACAAGGTCAAGGGCATCCGCGCAGCTCTGTGCGGCGACTGCTTCTCGGCGGAAATGACAAGGCTGCACAATGATGCCAACATCCTTGCAATGGGCGCGCGCGTCGTCGGCCCAGGACTTGCACTTAAGATAGTCGATACCTTCCTTGACACCCCGTTTTCCGGCGACGAGAGGCACGTCCGCCGCATCAAGCAGATCGAGGACTGATATAATTGGCAAACAATTCTGAGTTTTACCGCGGAAAACGCAAAAAGACCGCTCCGGCGCTGATAGCCACTATAATCATTCTGGCCGTCATCGCCTTTGTAGTTATGCTTTTCTACGGACTGCAAAAATATATAGTGATCACGAATTCCGGCCTGCACCTTGAGATACCGTTTCTCATGGACGACAGCCGCCAAAACGTGCAGACCGACGACGGTGATGTCGTCCGGCAGAGCTTCGAGCCCGTGAACGCGCAGCTTGAGATCGGTCAGGCCGACTATTCAAACGTCAAAGCCACCGCCGGCGAGGGTCTGAGCGCCGTCAGGCTCGTTTACGTTCCGGCGGCGGCGGTCACGGCATCGGGCGTTGAATCGTATCTGAGCAAGTCTCCCGATGCAACCGGCGTTCTGCTCGACGTGAAAACCGTAACGGGTATGCTCGTGTGGGAATCGCAGGCCGATATCGCAAAGGGCTACGGCACCTCGGGCACGATCGATCTCAAGTCGATCGTCTCCTCGCTTAAGGAGAGCGGCAAGTACGTCGCCGTGCGCATGTGCTGCTTTGTGGATAACACCCTCGCCTCGCGCTACACGCAGCTTACGCTGAAAACGACCGACGGGCAGGCTTATTCCGACGCAAGCGGCGCATGGCTCGATCCGACGAACGCGACGGTCAAGAGCTACATCACCTCGCTTTGCAGCGAGCTTTCCAAGATGGGCGTTGACGAGATCGTACTGCTGGGCATGCGTCTGCCGGAGGCAAGCGGCATAGAATTTGCATTCTCCTCAACCTCGGCGGTCAAGCCCACGCCGGTCACTGCCGTGTCCGGCTTCGGAATAAGCGTAACACGCGCGATGCGCTCTTCAGCGGCGAAGCTGAGTGTGCAGATAACTAGCATATCGGCCCTGCAAAGCGGCGGGGACACCGTGACCGGTCAGAGCGCGGACATACTGTTCAAGGTATTTGACAGAGTCTATTACTCAACAGACAGCGCAGCGGCTGCCGATATCGTCACAAAATGCACCGACTACGTCAAGCTCGGCGACGCGAAAATGCGCGTCGTCCCCATATGCTCCTCCGCACCCGGCACGGACTGCTGGGTTCTGATGGAGTAACGGAAACGGAATATCAAAAGCCCCGGTGATGCATCACCGAGGCTTTTATTATTATTATTATGCTCCGCTTCAGCCGAGCGGCATGATACCGAGTGCCGAGCGGATCGCTTCGAGCTTATTCTCCAGATCGTAGGACGCAACAAATATATCCCTGACCCTCTGCGTATCGCCGCCGGTTACAAAGCCGGCAAGGATACACAGTGCACCCAATATAAGCGCTATCACCGCAATTGTGGAGATAATCTTCCATGCCTTATCCATTGACCGATACCTCCTTGACACAGAGCTTTTTTCCAAGCGACACCACGCCGCCGACAACGCCCTTTATGCCGCGCACGAGCATGAGTATACCGAGCCACAGCAGCAAAAGCGCAATTGCAAACGCTATAAGCACCGCTCCGGCGCACAGCATGATATCCGCGAATATGACGAGCGTTGAGAATGCAAACGCTATGACCTTAACACCTGCGGCGATCACAAGAACGCCGAGTCCGAGCAGAATGAGCGTTACCGCTATTGACAGCGCCAGCAGCACAAGGCCGATGGGTATGGCAAAGATGAGGTAAAGGATAAGCAGCGCGACATTCGTTTTATACAGCACCGTTGCCTCCGGCTCGTCAATACTTTCGAGCTTTTCAAACACAAGCTCCGTTTCAACCGCCTCTTCGGGCTGACTGACTTCCTCGGCGGTCTCCGCTTCCTCTGCAGGAGCTTCCTCCGGTATAGCTTCCGCTTTCTCCTCCGCTGTCCGTTCGACAACGGTCGCCTCATCTTCGGCAGCTTCCCCGGCTTTCTCCGGGGACTCCGCCGTTGTCTCGGTCTCCGCTTCCTCAGGAGCAGCCTCCTCAACCGGCGCGGACTCCTCTGCAGGCTCCTGCTCAGTTATGGTTTCCTCGGTCTGAGTCTCCTCTGCCGGAGTCTCTTCGAGCTCTTCCTGTACAGCGGTCTCCTCCGGCTCATCATAGAACATGGGCTTGTACTCAACGCCCTCCTCGGCTGCCTTTTCTCGTCGGATCTCCTCTATTATATCCGCATATGAAAGCCCTGTATCCGTGACAGACGGCTTTTCTTTTTCCCTTTTTACCGGAGTAACGATTATATGCTCCGTTGCTTCGGGCTTATCTTCCTTTGAATCGGCCTCGACTGCGAGCTTGCGCTCCGAGCGCTTATATGTGCGCGAAATCGTTACTGCAAGCTTTGTCGGCGAGCCAAAGCTTTCGAGCAGCGCCTGCTCATCGTCTGCCTCGTCCAGCATTTTATTGTACTGCGCAAGGATATCCTCCTTATCCTCCTTGAACATGAACGCCAAAAGCTTAGAAAGCTCCGCCATATATTTTTGCCTGTTGATATGCGTCACCTCCGACGGTTTCAAATAAATCCGCTAAATCTATATTATTATAGACAAAAAGCTCACTGCGGTCAAGATTTTTTATATCTATTGACAAGCTCTGCCGCTTTAGATAAAATAACTTAGTTATTAATAATTAAGGAGATATTATAATGGCTAAGGATAAAAAAGTTGAACAGATAACCGATATGGAGCAGGACTTCGCCCAGTGGTTCACCGATGTGTGCACAAAGGCGGAGCTCGTCGATTACTCCGGCGTTAAGGGACTTTTCATCCTGCGTCCATACGGCTATGCCATTTGGGAGAATATACAGAAGGAGCTCGACAGGATGTTCAAGGAAGGCGGACATGAAAACGTCTCCATGCCCATGCTCATCCCCGAGAGTCTGCTTCAGAAGGAAAAGGATCACGTCGAGGGCTTTGCGCCCGAGTGCGCATGGGTCACCGTCGGCGGCTCGGAGGAGCTGCCGGAGAGGCTGTGCATTCGCCCGACCTCCGAGACGCTTTTCTGCGATCACTGGAGTCACACGGTGCACTCCTGGCGCGATCTTCCGATGCTGTACAACCAGTGGTGCTCCGTGCTCCGCTGGGAGAAGACCACCCGCCCATTCCTTCGCGGCAGAGAGTTCCTCTGGCAGGAGGGGCACACCCTGCATGAGACCGAGGCCGAGGCGCGTGAAGAGACGCTTCGTCAGCTTGAGGTCTACGCAGACCTGTGCGAAAACTACCTCGCCATGCCCGTTATCCGCGGCAACAAGACCGATAAGGAAAAGTTCGCTGGCGCCGTTAATACCTACACCATCGAGTGCATGATGCACGACCATAAGGCACTCCAGTCCGGCACGAGCCACTACTTCGGCACGGGCTTTGCCGAGCAGTTTGACATCACCTTCACCGACCGTGAAAACAAGCAGCAGCATCCGCATCAGACCTCCTGGGGCATGTCCACCCGCGTTATCGGCGGCATAATCATGACCCACGGTGATAATAACGGTCTCGTTCTGCCCCCGCGCATAGCTCCGGTACAGGTCATCGTCGTTCCCGTCGCGCAGCACAAGGAGGGCGTCACCGAAAAGGCAACCGAGCTGTATAAAGCTCTCAAGGCAGCCGGCATCCGTGTTAAGATAGACCTCAGCGACAACAGCCTTGGCTGGAAGTGTGCGCAGTACGAGATGAAGGGAGTTCCCCTGCGTATCGAGCTCGGCCCGCGTGACATTGAAAACGGCGTGTGCATGGCAGTAAGGCGCGATAACGGCGAGAAGACCTCCGTCGCGCTCACGGAGCTGACCGAAAAGGTTCCGGAGCTGCTCGACGCCGTGCAGCAGGGTCTGTTTGACAAGGCAAAGAAAAACCTCGACGAGCACATCTTCGAGGCACACTCTCTTGAGGAGGCAAAGCAGCTTCAGGAGGAAAAGGGCGGCTTTATAAAGACCATGTGGTGCGGCGAGCTCGAGTGCGAAATGAAGATGAAGGAGCAGGCCGGCATGTCCTCGCGCTGCATCCCCTTTGAGCAGGAAAACCTCGGCGATACCTGCCCGATCTGCGGCAGGAAGGCAAAGCACATGATCTACTGGGGCGTTGCATACTGAATCACATAATAATAGACAGCCACGGCGAAGATACCGCCGCGGCTGTTTTTATATCCTTAAATCATTTAATTTTTTCACCGTTTAAAACGGCGCTGACAAGCTCGTCGCCGTCGTAGCAGAGCTTTAAGAGGAAAAATGGCTCGGCGTCATTTTCCAAAAGGCGCAGAAATATCTTGTCGCCCTCCCAAAGCGTGAGGTCATAAAGCCTTAAGCGTTCTATCCACTCAAGCTCGCCCTCGTCGCAGGCTTTTAGCTCGCCCTCAAAGCCGTCGGCGGTAAACAGGTGCATGTATTCCGACTCGCACTGCGTGTTCACGAACGTTACTATACCGCGGCAGCGCCATGATGTGAGCGTTAGCCCCGTCTCCTCCTTTGCCTCGCGCAGAAGGCACTCGTCCGGGCTTTCGTCTGACTCAAACTTTCCGCCGATGCCGATCCACTTATCGCGGTTTATATCGTTTTTCTTCTTCACGCGGTGCAGCATGAGATACTCGCTGCCGCGGCTTATATAGCATAGCGTCGTATTGAGCATCACAGCACCGTGAGCCTTCCGTCGGGGGCTGCAAATATCTGCACCGGCGGCGTGAGCGAGGCAAACTGCATTGGCGTGAGCACCGCCGCATAGCTTCCGGCGTTTGTGATCACAAACACATCGCCTGTCTTGAGCTTGGGAAGCTCCGTATCCTGAGCAATGACGTCCGCTCCCGTGCAGAGATTGCCGCACACCGTAACGGTCTCGGTCTCCGTCTCATCGGTGAGCGGAGCAAAGCCGAAGGCGTCAGGGCCCGTGTACAGCGGCTCGCAGGGTGCGGCATCGGATGCCCGCTCGACCATCTGCGCGATCGAAGGACGCACAAAGCCGTTGAGCGTGTTGGCAAGGATGACATATTTTTTGCCGAGGCTCGTTTTCACATCGTTTACATGCGTAACGTAGACGCCGGCTCTGCCCGATACGAAGCGGCCGGTTTCGATGAAAATTCTTGCCTCGGGGAGCTCCGCTGCGTATTCCTTGCAGAGCTTATTCATATGCGCGCCGAGCTTTTTGAGGTCAACGGCGCTGTCCGTCGCGGCATAGGGGATGCCTATGCCAGAGCCCATATTGACAAAGTGCAGCTGCCTGCCGAGAGTCTTTTGACATCTCACGGCGAGCTCGAACATGCGGCCGTAGTAGTCGCAAAGGCGCGGCGTGTCCAGCTCCTGACTGCGAGAGTGGACATGGATGCCGCAGATATGCAGATTTTTGAGCTTGTCCCACTCGGCAAGCTTTTTGAGCGCCTCGTCCTCGTCGATACCGAATTTGCAGGATACTCCGCCCTCTCCGTCAAATGTGAAGTTAGGGTTTATGCGCACGCCCGCCTCCGCCTTCACGCCGTGGCGTGCGGCGAGATACTGTATGCGCTCAAGCTCGGCGGCACTGTCGGCAATGATAACGCATTTTTCGAGCGCCGCGTCGAGATCGTTCATACTCTTGCCGGGCGCGGAATAATAAATATCCTCCGGCGCGAGTCCGAGCTTCACGCCCATCGTCACCTCGCCCATCGAGGCCGCGTCAAGGCCGAAGCCCTCGTCGAAGATGCATCTGAGCACCGACGGGTGCGGATTTGCCTTGGCAGAATACAGAAAGCGCACTCCCTCAAAGCTGCTGCCGAGGGCCGCGATGCTGTCAAGTACAGTCCGGCCGTCATAAAGATAAAAGCTCTCGTATTTCTCGGCCAGCTTCAGAATAAGCTCACGGTCAAGCATCATTTTCGCTCCTTTCATTCATTTATTTTATAAAAATTTCCGGCTGCGTGAGCCGGAAATTAAATTGAGACTGTCAAAAAACCTATGCTGCTGAGTAAATACAACCGCGCAGCGGGGGAGTTTGAGGGGGCAAGGCCCGCCTCAAGTTGGATTATAGCCATCAAAAATGCCTGAGCCATCAGGCTTTTTGACGAGCGAAGCGAGATTTTTCGTGAAGCGTTAGCTTCACAAAAAATGTGGCGTATTTGAAGCGTGCAAAAAAGCCATTGGCTTTTTTGACACGCTGAAAATATTGTCACTCGATCTCGAGCTTCATGGGCAGCCAGAAGGTGAAGCCGTAAAGCATGGTGTTTATAAAGCAGCGGGTATCGTCATACCATACCTTTTTGCCGGCCTTTTTGGCAACGGCAAAATACTCGGCCAGGTGCAGGCCGTAAAGCACCATGGGCAAAACGGGATTCTTCTTCCAAATGGAATATGCGATGGTTGCTGCGCTCAGGCCGAGGACGCCTCTGCGTGCAGTGCTCCAATAGTTCATAGTAATGTCTCCTTATCCTTAATATCAAGATGAATGTATTATATCAAACATTTGTCTGTTAAACAAGCCCTTATTTATCCCACGTCCGCTCAGAGATTATATATCTCGGGCGGCGCTTTGTTTCCATATATATCTTGCCGATGTATTCGCCGATTATGCCCATGCAGATAAGCTGCACACCGCTGACAAAGCAGATTATGCACGTCGTGCTCGCCCAGCCTGCAACCGCATGGCCGCCGAGCGCGGAGACTATTGCCCATATGACACCCACGAAGCTCAAAAGCGCGACTGTAATACCGAAGCTCATTATAAGTCTCAGAGGCTTTATCGAAAGGCTCGTTATGCCGTCTCCGGCAAGCGACAGCATCCTGCGCAAGGGGTATTTGCTCTTTCCGGCCAGGCGCTCGGTACGCTTATACTCAACGCTTGTGCTCTTAAAGCCGACAAGCGGCACCATGCCGCGCAGAAAGAGGTTTACCTCTTCAAACCTCGCAAGCTCTTTCAGAGCCCGCGCACTTATCAGCCTGTAGTCTGCGTGGTTATATACGATATCCGCGCCCATGGCCGAGAGGAATCTGTAAAAGCCCTGCGCGGTCGTGCGCTTAAAAAAGCTGTCGCTCTCGCGGTCACACCTCACGCCGTAGACTATATCGCAGCCGTTCAAATATTCGCGCACCATGTCGTCCATGGCATTAATATCGTCCTGCCCGTCGCAGTCTATTGATATGCTTATATCGCAGCAATCCTTAGCCTCCATGAGCCCGGCGAGCACGGCGTTCTGATGACCTCGGTTCCTACTCTGGCTTATGCCGATACAGTGCTCGTCGCTTTGCGCGAACGAGCAGATGATATCCCAGGTCTTATCGGCGCTGCCGTCGTTTACGAACAGAACGCGGCTGTTTTCGGATATAAGGCCGGTATCCGAAAGCTCCTTAAGCTTATTTAAAAACATCGGCGCTGTTATCGGCAGCACCTCCTGCTCGTTATAGCAGGGGATAACGATGTACAAAACGGGATGCTCCATGTTCTTCTCCTTAGTAATTACTGTTTAAATTTTAATCCATCGGCCGGGCAGTGTCAATTAAGAATTTCCCGTTGATTTCTGCCGAATGTTGCAGTAAAATAATACATCATCTTTTCAGGAGGAGATATTAATGAGCTATATTCCCACAGTTGAGCAGGCAAGGCAGCTTGTCATGGAGTTTAACAAGGAGCCGTTCCACCTCCAGCACGCCGAGACCGTTTCCAAGGTCATGGGCGAGCTTGCTAAGGAATATGACCCGGAGCGGATTGATTACTGGGCTGCCGTCGGCATGCTTCACGATATAGATTTTGAGCTCTACCCCGAGCAGCACTGCGTAAAGGCAAGGGAGCTGCTGCACGATAAGGATATTGACGAGTCGGTCATCCACGCCGTTATAAGCCACGGCTACGGCATCTGCATCGACGTTGAGCCTGAGCTTTTCATGGAAAAGGTGCTGTTTGCGACCGACGAGCTGACGGGTCTTATAGGTGCCGCCGCCCTCATGCGTCCGACGGGCATCTCCGATATGGAGGTAAAGTCCGTGAAGAAAAAATTCAAGGACAAGAAATTCGCGGCCGGCTGCTCACGCGACTTTATACTGCGCGGCGCGGAGATGTGCGGCTGGGAGCTTGATACGCTTATTCAGAAAACGCTCGACGCGATGCGCGCATGATAAGGCTTTTTATCGCCGACGTTTCGGGTCTTGATATAGATGCCTGTCTTGCCTCGGTTTCGCCGCAGCGCAGGGAGAAAACGCTGCGCCTCAAAAATGATGACGATAAGCGCCGCAGTCTCGGTGTCGAGCTTCTGCTTGAAAAAGCCGCGGGACGCAGCGACTACGCTCTGACGGAAAACGGAAAGCCCTTTTTCCCCGACGGCGGCGCTTACTTCTCGCTATCGCATTGCGGAAAATATGCTGTGTGCGCAGTCTCCGGCGTGCCCGTCGGCGCGGATATCGAGCTTGCGCGCGATAACGCTCTAAGTCTGGCCGAGCGTTTCTTTATGCCCGATGAGGCCGCGCTCGTTGAGCGCTCCCTGACGCCGGAAGCCGAATTCTGCCGTCTGTGGACGCTCAAGGAGAGCTATATAAAGGCCGCCGGCCTGCGACTGGGCGATGTACGCACATTCTCCGTCGTGCACGGAGTCGAGGGATATTCCTTCGGCAGCGCGGGCATTGGAGAATACCGCATAGGATACTGCGTGAAAGCGCCGGATATCGGCAAAATTGAAATAATAAACGAAAAACTCTGAGGTGTTTCCCCTCAGAGTTTTTCTCAGCTTGCAAAAAAGTCCAAGACTTTTTTGCACGCTTCAAACACGCCACATTTTTTGTGAAGCTTACGCTTCACAAAAATCTCGCTATGCTCGTCAAAAAGTCCGTGCCGGACGTTTTTGATGGCTATAATCCAACTTGAGGCGGGCCTTGCCCCCTCAAGCTCCCCCGCTGCGCGGTTATTTTTCCGCAGCAGCATAGGTTTTTTGACAGTCCGCGAAAAACTCTGAGGTGTTTCCCCTCAGAGTTTTTCTAATAATTCGGGCAGTTCGGACAGCGCGTGGATCTCGCAGTCGGGGCGTATTGCGTCTCCGCACGGCAGACGCTTCGGGTTAAACCAGCAGGTCTTTACCCCTGCGTTAATGCCGCCGAGAATATCCGACGAGAGCCTGTCGCCGACGATGACGGCCTTGTCGCGCTCAAAGCCCGCTATACGTGAGAACGCAAGCTCGAAAAACTCCCTCGACGGCTTATCCGCGCCCAGGCGCTCGGATATGAAAATATCCTTGAAATACGGCACGATGCCGGCGCTTTCAAGGCGGCTGTCCTGCACCGAGGCCGTGCCGTTTGAGACAATGTAAAGCTCATATTTGCCCTTGAGCGCCTCCAAAAGCTCGGGAGCTCCATCGACAAAATAGTGGCCTATGCCCAGGAGATACTCATAGCTTGCCTGAGCCAGCTCACTGGGCACGTTTTTTATGCCGAGCTCGGCAAAAAGCGCGTCAAAGCGCCGCACGAGCACCTGCTCACGAGTGAGCTCACCTCGTTCGAGCATTTTCCAGTGCTCGTCGTTGATCGCACTATAACGCGAGATGACCTCCGGCGTTGCCGGAACGCCGATGCGCTCAAATGTCTTTTTTATCGCCGCTGCCTCGGCCTTTCCGAAGTCGAGCAGCGTATCGTCAATATCCATCAGAACATACTTTATCATATTTCACCTCAATGCACCGAATAAAAGCTCCAGTCGTCGCGCAGCGAGCGCGGCGCAGTATCCACGAGCCTGCCGAGCCAGAGCTCAAAGGTCAGATTGTAGTTATCGAAAAAGCTCATACGCGCCTTTATCCCGTCGCGTCCGAGCTCAAAGCCCGGCTTTTCGACAACGGCGTCAAATATGCCGGAGACCTGCTCATAGACCTCCTTCATCAAAGCGGGCGACGGCATGCCGAAGGCAAGCGATTTGAGCTTATCGGCATTTTTGCAGAACCAGTCCCAAAAGCGGCTGAGCTTTTCGCCGTCTATAATGCGCGGCGCAAAGTGTGAGTTCTTCTGCTCCATAATCTCTCTGATGCTCAGCGCCGAGGACGCTTCAAGCTCCGGCGAAATCTCCCTGAGCCTGCTCATTTTCTCCGCCGCCTGAGCTTTGCGCCCCGTCGCGGCGTAAAGCGTCGCCCAGGTGACGAGCAGCTGAGGCGGTGCATAGTCGTACCTCTGCGCTTCATAAAGCTCAAACTCCGCATCGTCATAGCGGCGCATCATGATAAGGCAGCTTGCTAAATTGCCGTGGACAGAGCCCAAAAGCGGGGAAACACGCACGGCAGGTACCTCGTCCTTTTTCGGGCGCGAGAGTATCGCGTCGAGGGTCTTTAAATATGTATTGACCGCGGCCTCGTAGTGCCGCTGAGAGTGCAGACATTTTGCAAGCATGAGATACACCATGTAAAACTCCGGCTCGCGCTTTGCCGACTCCCCGTAGTAGACCGTCGCCATATCCATAAGCCCCATTTTTTCGCAGCATGCGCCCATGAAAAAGTTAAGCGCGGCAAAATCCTCATCGGTGCGGCAGGCGTCAAAGAGCTTTTCGAGCTTTCTTGCCCCTGTGCTGTGCTTCCCCGCACTCATGAGATTAAGAGCGCTCGCAAGCTCTAAACGTGAGGCCTTATCGTCCGCAAACGCGGGCTCCATTATGTCGCCGAACATGCGGCTGTGCGTGCTCCAGGCTCTGTCAAAGCCGTCGGAAATTTTACGGCTTTTGAGCAGGATAGCCGCGCACTTATTTCTTATTAATCTTCGTTTTTCGTCCATCACTGCACCTCGGACATGTCATTCTCTGAATTATATGTCAACTCGGCATTTGTGTAAAGCAAAAAATCTTTTGTTAGCGTATTGACATTCAACGGAGAATGTGATAATTTTTATTGACCAAGTGGTAATTAAAACTTCAGGCATTTTAAATAATCGGGGAGGAAATGAATATGACAAAGTCTCAGAAGGATGAAGCAAAATTCCTTGACACTCGCATCGACGACGAGACCGCATCCTTTATTGAAAAGTGGAATCTCGCCATTCTCGCCGCAGCTCTGCTGCACGACGCAGACCACATCCGTCAGGCCGTTAAATGGAAGTATAAAATTCCGCTCCAGCTGTGGATTATAAACCTTGCTGTCTATGTCCTGCCGACGGTTTCGGAGTTTCTTATCCGCAACAAGCGCTCTTCCTCGTTCATGACCGTCGTTTCCAGCGGCATCGTGACGAGCGCGGCGTTTCTGAAGGTCCACCTCTGGAAGCCGACGACCGACATCTGGGGCGTTTGGAACAACAACTACTTCAAGCTCGCAAAGGGCGTATGGCACGAGGGTCAGTTCATAAAGGGCATCGACTGGATCGACTGGGCGCTGCTGCTCGACCTTCCGGCAGTATCCATCCCCGCATGCATCGCTTCGCTTAAAAAGCGCAAAGAGGTCAAGGAAAAGCTTTTGACCGAGGGGAAGTAATCAAAATCGACACGGGAGAGCTATGCTCTCCCATTTTGACATTATTGCTATGAAAGATATCACTCTCAGAATTCTCGATATGGAGTGCGCGGCCTGCGTTTCCCGGCTCGACAGGGCTCTTTTGCGCCTGCCCGGAGTAAAAAAGGCCGCTGCAAGCTATGCCTCGTCGTCGGCGTTTATCAGCTTTGATGAAAATGCGCTGAGCCTCAGCGATATCGCGGCCTGCGTAAAAAAAGCCTGTTTTCGCGTACCTGTTGAGGAGGCGGATATACGCTTTGAGGGCGATCCTGTTCATGCTTTAAAGGCACTCGCGGACGTTTTCGGCGTGAAGGACGTGTCTGTGCACGAGGGCCTAATGACCGTTTTCATGTGGCCCGTCGGCCTGGATACGCGAAAGCTCACGGAGGTCTGCACAGACTGCGGCCTCACTGCGGAGATAACTGAAATGCGCGGCGGCGACGAGGATCAGGAGCTTGAAAAGCGGATGGAGCTTCTCAAAACGCTCGTCGCCTCCGCAGCGTGTACCGCGCCGCTCATGCTCGAGGTACACCCGAAGCTTCAATTTCTCATCGGAAGTGCGCTGCAATTTATCTCCGGACGGCACTTCTGCCGCTCGGCGCTGCGCGAGCTGCGCAGCGGCTTTTTCGGCATGGATCTTCTCGTTTCGCTCTCGTCTGCGCTCATTTACGGCTACAGCTCATATGTCGCGCTGACGCGAAAGAGTAACTTTAAGCTCTATTTCACCTCCGGCGGCGTGCTTTTGTCGCTCATCCTTTTCGGCAAGTACATGGAGCAGGTCGCGACCGGGGAGGCGAGCTCGGCCATACGCAAGCTCATGCGCCTTCAGCCCCGCACGGCAATGGTAAAGCGCGGCGATAAATTTGAGGAGACGAGCGTGGATAAGATACGTCTCGGCGATATCGTCCTCATCCGTCCCGGTGAGCGCATACCGGCCGACGGCATTATAGTCGGCGGCAGTTGTGCCGTTGACGAGTCAATGCTGACCGGCGAGAGCCTGCCCATCGATAAATCCGAGAAGGATAAGCTCATCGGCGGCAGCCTCAACCGAGCGGGCTCTGCCGAGGTACAGGTGACGGCGCTGGGCAAGGCAACGGTGATTGAGCAGATGATAGACATCGTGCGCCGTGCGCAGAGCGAGAAAGCACCGGTGCAGCGCTTTGCCGATTCCGTTGCTCACTGGTTCGTTCCGGCTGTCATCGGCGCGGCGGCGGCGACCTTCGCCGTCTGGTACAGGCGTATTGCCCCTAAGGATCTCGAAAAAGCAGTTTTAACCTGCTGCGACGTTCTTTCGGTCGCATGCCCCTGCGCATTGGGGCTTGCTACGCCTACGGGACTTATGGTCGGCTCCGGCGCCGCCGCCGAGCACGGTATACTGTTCCGCAGCGGTACAGAGCTTGAAAACGCATACAAAACAGACTGCATTGTGCTCGACAAGACCGGTACTCTGACGAGCGGACAGCCCGAGCTGACCGATATTCATCCCCTGCCGGGGATCACGGAGAAAGAGCTTGTTTTATCGTGCGCTGCGCTTGAGAAGCGCTCGGAGCATCCGCTGTCGCGGGCGGTGATAAAATACGCATCCGAGCATTACCCCGACGCAGGCGCTCTTGAAGTCAAAGACTTTTCATACGATATCGGCAGCGGTGTATCCGGAACGGCCGGCGGCAGCAGAATAATATGCGCAAGCCGCACAGCTTTAGTGCGCGAGGGCATAAGCACGGACGCACTGACAGAGCTTCCCGACGTTCGCCGTGACGCGAAGGCGGAGATCTGCGTCTGCCGCGATGGCGTTCTCATCGGAGTTCTCGGCATTGCCGATACTCTCAAGCCAGAGGCTGCCGAGACAGTCCGGCAGCTCAAAGGCGCCGGAAAAGAGGTCTGGATGCTCACCGGCGATAACGAGCGCACGGCGAGAGTCATTGCCGCCAAGGCAGGGATAGACAATGTTCTTTTCGAGGTGCGCCCCGGCGAAAAGGCCGCCCAGATCGAGCGTCTCAAGGCCATGGGCAAGACCGTGTGTATGGTCGGCGACGGGATAAACGACACCCCGGCGCTGGCGAGCGCCGACTGTGCCGTCGCGATGGGCACGGGCTCGGATATCGCCATTGAGGCGGCCGGAGTGCTGCTGCCGTCGGGCGATCTGAGAAAGCTTCCGATAGCGTTTGGTATCTCCTCGGCAACAATGAAAACGATACGTCAGAACCTGCGCTGGGCACTGTTTTACAATATTATCAGTATCCCCGTTGCGGCAATGGGGATACTGCATCCGTCGATATGCGCCGCGGCGATGTCCGCTAGCTCGATAGGCGTTCTGATGCACTCGCTCAGGCTCAAGAATCCCGACAAAAAGAGGACGGCAAAATGGAAGAAAAAATAATGGTCACCGGCGTAAAGGGCATGTACTGCCGCCAATGCCCCGAGCTCATACTCGGCGACGTTTTGCAGACCCGAGGCGTGCTCGATGCCTCCGTTGCGTATCTCAAGGGCGTGCTCACGGTGAAATTCGATCCCGGTATCGTCTCCGAGGAGGAGATACGCCGAGCTCTGGATAACGGCGGCTACCCTGCCTGCCCCGTCGGCGCACCGGGCACGAATCCTATACTCAACGCTCTCAAAAGCCCTTTTATGCGAAAAAAAATATAGAATTTTGAAATTTATATCCCCCCACCCGGCTTGTGGGGGGATTTTTCGCGTGTTAAACTTCAAGCATATAAAGTCTTATACCATTTAAGGAGAGACCTTGCCATGAACGCACTCAAAAATACGATAGAGCAGTACTGGACGCGCCGCGCAAGCTCGTACACCGAGGTAGTCAGGAAAAACCTCGCCGACGGCTGGGACGGAAAATGGGCGGACGAGCTCATAAGGAACTTCCCGAAGGCGGAGGATAGAACGCTCAGAGTGCTGGACATAGGCACAGGTCCGGGCTTTTACGCGATCATCCTCGCCGCACGCGGCTATGACGTGACGGCCATAGACGTTTCCGACGGTATGCTCGAGCAGGCAAGGCGCAACGCCGGCGAGCTTGCCGAAAGGATACGCTTTTTCAAGATGGACGCGCAGGAGCTCGATTTCTCCGACAATGAGTTTGACGTTATCGTCACGCGAAATCTGACCTGGAACCTGCCCGATCCGGTGAAGGCCTACGGCGAGTGGCGGCGCGTTCTGCGCGACGGCGGCGTGATGCTCAACATCGACTCGAACTGGTATGCCTATCTCTTTGATGAGGAGGAAAAGTGCAAAAGGCAGGCCGACCGGGAAAACACCGTGCAGGCCGGCTTTGAGGACTACGAAAGCTATGACGAGAGCTGGCTCATGGAGAGCATCTCGCTCACGCTGCCGATGGGAAAGCTTGCGCGCCCGCACTGGGACACCGTGACCCTGCTCGACCTCGGCTTCAAAAATGTCAGCGCCGACACCTCCGTCAGCCGCAGGCTCTGGAGCCGTGAGGAGATGCTCAATTACGCATCCGCCCCATGCTTTCTGATAAGAGCCGTAAAATAATTTGAAATGAGAGAGTGAAAAAATGAAAAAGAGAATAATCGCGTTCGCGCTTGCGCTTATCATGCTGCTGAGCCTTGCCGCCTGCGGCACCGACAGCAGTGACAAAAGCAGCGAGGAAAAAATACTCCGCGTTGCGGAAAGCTTTGCATACCCCAGTCTCGACGCGCACAAGGAATACTACGGCTGGTATACCTCCATATACGGCATAACCGAGGCGCTTTTCAAAATGGGCGACGACAGCTCGGTGCAGCCCTGCCTGGCCTCCGGCGCCGTGGCCTCCGACGACGGTCTTACATGGACGGTAATGCTTAAGGACGGCGTGCATTTTTCAAACGGCAGCGCCGTGACGACCGATACGGTCATCAGGAACTTAAAGCGCGTCGGTGAAGTGAACATCCGCTTCGCGCAGTTTAAGGACTACGACTACAAGGTGCTCAGCGACTCCGAATTTACGATAAGCACAAAGGAGGTCTATCCCACGCTCGTTAATGACCTTGCCTCGCCCGAGATGGCTGTCATGGATCTCGACGCGACAAAGGACTTTGACAACGCGCCCATCGGAACGGGTCCCTTTGTCGTTAAATCCTTTAAGTCCGAGGGCACGGTGGAGGTCTCCCGCAACGATAACTACTGGGGCGGCGACGTTAAGCTCGACGGCGCGGTGTTCTACTACATGCAGGACGACGAGTCCAAGCTCATGGCGATGCAGAACGGCGAAATTGACTGCTACACCTCGGTCACTGCCGCCGCAAAGGAAATATTCGACGCCTCGCCCGACAAGTACACGGTGACGGAGGTTCCGGCGACGAGACTGCAGTTTTACATGCTCAATCAAAACCGTCTGAGCGACGAGCTCAGGAAGGCAATTAACCTCACCGTTGACTGTGACGCCATCGCTTCCTACTTAAACGGCACGGTCACCGCCGCCGTCGGCCCCTTCGGAACCGCGGCCGCCTACGGCAAGGCGGCAAAGCCCGCGGTCGATACCGCTGCGGCAAAGGCTGCAATTGAGCAGGCTGGCTATACTCTCGGCTCCGACGGTATTTACGAAAAGGACGGCAAGGATCTCAAGCTTAACATCTGCTACTATCCCGCCCGCTCTCTCGATACGCTGGCGCTTTTAATGCAGGAGCAGCTCAAGGCCGTGGGCATAGACTCGACCCTTACCTCTCAGGAGGATGCGGACGCGACCTACATTCTCTCCGGCGACTATGACATCGCCCTTTACTGCATGATAGCCGACAAAAACGGCGATGCGTATTATTTCATCGACACCGTGCTGCGTCCGGGCGGCTACTGGGCGTCTGCGGGCTTTGAAAGCGATGAGGTCAGCTCACTCATCTCCGCGCTTCAGGTCGAAACCGACACGGATAAGCGCGCCGAGCTTGCAAATAAAATCGTTCAGCTTGCTATTGACGACAATGCCATCGGCTGCGTGGGATTGTTCAACAAAATCACCGTTACCTCGAAAAACGTCAGCGGTGTTTATGAAAAGTGCCCCTTCGATTTCTACCGCATCGACGCGAACACCGACATGTAATATCAAAGTGTGCAAAAAAGTCTGTGACTTTTTTGCGCACTTCAAATACGCCACATTTTTTGTGAAAATAAATTTTCACGAAAAATCTCGCTATGCTCGTCAAAAAGTCCGTACCGGACATTTTTGATGGCTATAATCCAACTTGAGGCGGGCCTTTTCTCGCTGCGGCTCGGTCACGGCGCGGCTCTGACATGCCACCGGCATGTCATTCACTCCCGCGCCGCCGCTTCGCTACCCCTCAAACTCCCCCGCTGCGCGGTCGTCCTTACTCGGCAGCATAGATTTTTTGACAGTCTCGTAATATCCCTGACGGCAGGAGTCTCATCTTCCCGAGGCTCCTGCCGTGCAGGCAGAGGTGAAGGATATTAAAAAGCAAATTTTGAAACGTCTGCTGCATCTTGCAGTGATAATAATAGGTCTGAGCTTCCTGACCTATCTTCTCATGTACATATCGCCCGGTGACCCTGCGCTGAAAAAGCTCAACGCGCAGGGTATAAGTGTTTCTGAGGAGACTCTTGAGGCTGCACGCGAGGAGATGGGCTTAAACGAGCCCTTCCTTGTCCGTTACGCGCAGTGGCTCGGAAACGCGCTCACGGGCGACCTTGGCACCTCGTATAAGGACGGACTGCCCGTCGCGGACAAGCTCGTGCATGCACTGCGCTATACGCTCATTTTAAGCGTTGGAAGCCTCGCCGTATCGCTCATAGCCGCGCTGCCGCTGTCCGTGATATCGGCGGTGAGGAAGGACGGGCTTCTTGATAATGTCGTGCGCTTTTTGAGCTTCATCGGAAACTCGCTGCCGAATTTTCTTATCTCGGTGCTGCTGATGTACTTTTTCTGCATCAGAACAAAGCTGCTGCCCGTCATTGCCGAAGAAAATCTCAAGGGGCTGATCATGCCCTGCCTTGCGCTGGCCATACCCATGTGCTCACGCTTTATCCGCCAGTTTCGTGCGGAGATACTCGAGCAGTTAGGGCGCGATTACGTTCTCGGCGCAAGGGCGCGCGGAGTAAACAGCTTGACGATCCTCTTCAAAAACGTGCTGCACAACGCCATGATTCCCATACTAACGATCATTGCGCTGTCCGTCGGCACGCTCCTCGGCGGCAGTGTCGTTGTGGAGACCATATTCCGCTGGCCGGGGCTCGGCAAGCTCGTGATGGACTCGATAAGCGTGCGCGACTACCCCGTCATTCAGGGCTTTGTCATATTCACGAGCTGTGTGTATGTCCTCATTAACCTCGCCGCCGATATCTGCTACCGCCGCCTCGACCCCAGGGTCGAAGAAATGTGAGGTGCAGAGTGGATATTACCGCACTTGCAAGAAGAAGGAGCCGCCAACGACTCATAATCTTCCTCGTTCTCGCCGGAGTGCTCATGCTCGTCGGCCTTTCAGCTCCGCTTATCGTTCCAAACGACCCGAATGCGACAAATTCCGCGCATATGAATGCTTCTCCCGAT
>URAL01000007.1 GCA_900545805.1 uncultured Eubacteriales bacterium
CCGAGACCGAGATGAAGGAAAAGAAGCTGCGCATCGAGGACGCGCTCAACGCGACTCGCGCCGCAGTTGAAGAGGGCATCGTAGCCGGCGGCGGAACGGCATATGTCGCAGCTGCAAAGGCTGCCGACGCGCTTGCCACAACTCTCGACGGCGACGAAAAGACCGGCGCGTCCATCATAGCCAAGGCTTTGAGAGCGCCCATTATGCAGATAGCCGCAAACGCCGGACTTGAGGGCGCGGTCATTCTCGATAAGGTCTACGGCAGCAGTGAGGCCTCCTACGGCTTCGACGCGGCGGCTGAGCAGTACGGCAACATGATCCAGCTTGGCATCATCGACCCGACCAAGGTCTGCCGCAGTGCACTGGAGAACGCATCGAGCGTAGCCTCCATGGTTCTGACCACAGAGAGCCTTGTCACCGATATTCCCACTCCTCCGGCGCCTGTCGCAGCTCCCGCAGGCGACATGGGCATGTACTAAGAGATTATCCCCATTGAATTGCTGAGCTATAGAAAAATCTCCGTATCGGAAACGATACGGAGATTTTTTCGCTACCGCTCTTATTGCAGATCGAAATATTCCATAACGATCTGAATGAATTTTTCCATGGCGGGGGAGGGGCGGCGGCCCTTTTTCACCGCTATCGCAACGTCGCGGTACTGCGGCGGATCAAGCTCCTTCAGGCGAATATCAAAGGGCATGCGGCAGGTGACAAGCTCCGAGAGCAGCGATACTCCCAACCCGCTTTCGACCATTGCCATGATCGAGTAGTCGTCATTAACGTCGCAATAGGCGGTAACGGGGGTGTCCAAATGCGCGTTGAGCTGGTCGAAAACCTTGGAAACTTCATTGTTTGCCTCGTCCATGAGCTTTATTATGCGCTCCTCGCTGAAGCGCTGCAGGGGGTAGCACGGCGCATCGGCCAGAGGATGATCCGGCGGCAGCACGGCGAGCATCCTGTCGCGCATCAAAACCGTAACATCAAGCTCCGGCGAATACGGCGCGCTTATAAAGCCGCAGTCGATCTCGCCCGCGCACAAAGCCTCCTCCGTCTCACTGTATTCCATGTTCTGAAGCTGAAAAACGATGTGAGGATAGCGCTTCTCGAAATTCTTCAGTATCGATGGCAGACACTGCGTAGAAAAGCTTGAGCATGAGCCGATGCGGATAAAGCCGGTCTCCAGACCCTTGAGGGAGTTTGCCTGCTCCTGCAGAGCCTCATAGTGGCTGCACAGGTCTTTTATATAAGGAAGCATCATAAGCCCGTCAGACGACAGAGCCAGTCCGCCGCGGCTGCGGCGCAGCAGATTGAGGTTCCACTCGTCCTCGAGATCGGCTACCATGCGGCTGACGGCCGACTGCGTATAGCCCATTGCCTCAGCGGCTTTTGTGATGCTGCCCATCTCCGCAACCTTGACAAATGCCTGATATTTATGAATGGCCATGCCTTGACCTCCGATTCCGAAAATGAATGATTCGCATAAGTTAAATTCTAATACATCATATTATATGTTACAAGCTGACTATATGCAATATCAAAATACATTTTAAAAATTCATGCAAAGCATGAAAAATATTCGCTTGCGTAATGGCGAAAAACGTAATATACTTTGCTCATAAAATAACGATGCTTGAAAAAAGGCCAGTGCCTTTTAGACATATTTCATCCATTCTTTCTCTCTCGTTATCGGGCCTCTCCATCCCGATAACACCAACAATCTCCCGAAAACCGAGTGTCTTGACCGGCACTCGGTTTTCGTCTTTTTATAGGCGCACAGACGTACCTGCGGATACATTTTTTGCGGCAGCCCGGTGTCGAAAAAGCGGAAGAAACCGTTTTTGCATCGCATTACCTTGTTGCACTAATGTAGGGAACTTATCTTGCCCGTTCCGCTTGCCGCGGTTTTGGTCGGAACTAACAACAACTCTCAGGGGCGGGCATTGTTCTCCCGTTTTTGGGGGCTTTGCAGGCAGCTTCCGGTCGGGTCGGCGTAATATTATTTAATTATTCAGAGGTGCAGTCTCAATGCGCCTATAAATTGATAGTTAATTAACTAACATTACAAAACGTCATGCAATATATGAATTTAATTCGCTTGATAAATGGGGTCAACAGTAGTATTCTAATATCAGAAAGAGAAAGTTATTTCTCTGACAAACAAAATACAATTCAAATAATTATAAAAGGAGTTTTCAAAATGAGTTACGAAGTAAAGAATTTCATCCGCAAGATCGTGTTTACCGTCATTGCATTTGCAGCATTGTGCATCTTCTGCTTTGACATGTTCGGCTCCACCGGAAGCTCCCCGTTCGGCTTCCTGGCACTGTTCTTCCCGGTACTGGGCGTTCTTGAGTACATGCTGCCGACCCCCGATTTCACGAAATAACTTGCTCTCCACGACTTTAAGCAAATACCTGCCCTATAAAGAAAGCCCGTCCGCGAGGACGGGTTTTCTTTTTGCTATTTGCCTTTGATACCGGCAAAAAACAAAAGCTCCCACGTTAGGCCGGTTGAGACAAGAAAACACACGCCTGAAAAGGCAGAGCGTGCACGAATGTCATCGTTGCGGCGGCTTGCCAGACACAAAGTATGCCTGCGCCGTCGCGCCTTGACCTCGCACACGCTCTGCCTTTTCAGGTGCTGCGCAGTTTTGAGCGAGCTGTTTTTTGTTCAGGCAAAATAACAAAATCTCGGCAATACTTTGTGTATTACCGAGATTTTTTATGAAGCATGAGCGGAAAAGAGCCGCTCAAAACCGTATGTTTTCTTATCTCAGCCGGCCTAACGTGGGAGCTTTATAAATGTTAGGTTTTAATCCTTCGCAACGGTGTCCAATGATGCCATGAACAGGCTGTTCTCGGCATCCGAGGGGATGAGGAAGCCGACTCTCGGCGAGACGGAAAAGTCCTCGACGCTCGGGCCGTCCATCAGGCAGCTGCGCTTGAACTGCTGGCTGAAATAGCGCTTGCAGTAGCTGCGGAGCCACTTGGTGAGCTCCTCGTCGGAAAATTCGTCGCCCCAGGCGGCCTTCGCAAGGCGCATGGTCTTTGCCGGGGAGAAGCCGCAGATCATCATCTTGTGCGTGAAGAAGTCCTGCAGACTGTACGAGCCGACGTTTTCCTCGCTCTTCTGCTCGATCTGATCGTCGTGTATCGGCAGAAGCTCCGGCGTTACCGGGCAGTCGAGAACGTCCCACAGAGCGTCTGCGAGCACCTTGTCCTCGGTGTGCTGTGCGATATAGCGAACGCCTGCGCGTACCTGAGTTTTGGTAAGGCCCATGTTCACGTCGTACATGCTCGTGTGGTCACCGTTATAGGTGCACCAGCCGTCGACGAACTCGCTGAGATCCTCGGTGCCGACGTCAAGGCCGTTTACCTTGTTGGCGATATCCATGAGCACCTGCGTGCGCTCGCGTGCCTGAGCATTTTCAAATGCGATGGAGTAGTCGTCGTGAGCGTGGCCGATGTCGTCAAAATGCTTGTAAACGCTCTCGCCGATGTCGATAACGCGGACCTCCGCGCCGACCTGCTCGGCGACGATGATGGCGTTTGACTTCGTGCGTGAGGAGGTGCCGAAGCAGGGCAGAGTGCAGGCAACAACGTTCGTCGAGGGCAGACCCATACGCTTTACGGCCTCGGCGCAGATCATAACGGTAAGCGTCGAGTCAACGCCGCCGGAGATTCCGACAACGCAGTGGTCAAGACCAGCATAGGTCATGCGCTTTACAAGGCCGGATACCTGAATATCGATCATTCTGCGGCAGTAGTTGCCCATATCCTTCTCAAGCTCGGGCAGATGCGGCAGCTTGCGGTAAGTGCGCGTGAGCTCGGTCTCGCAGACCTCCTCGCCCCAGTAGAGCTCGGAGTGGCTGTATTTATACTGGCTTCTGCCGTATTTTCCGCTCTTGCGGCGGAGATTTTCAAGGTACTCGACGTCGATCTCGGAGACGACGAAGCAGTCCTCGCACTCATCGGATGCGAGCACCTCGCCGTTTTCAGCGACCATGCACAGGCCGGAGTAGACGTTGTCGGTCGTACTCTCGCCCTTGCCGGGAGCGGCGAGAACGATGCCGCACCTGAGGTGCTTCGAGCGGTACTTGACAGAGTCGGTAGCCTCGATGGTCGAGGTAACGGTGGCGGGGAAGGAGGCAAGAGATGCTATGACCGTTGCGCCCGCAAGTGCGTGGCGGGCAGCCGGTGCGTCGATGGCGTCGGCATCCGCGCCGAGCTCGACCGCGACGGAAAGTCCGGGCAGAACATCGCTTGTAAACAGAAGCTCCGTGTCGAAAAATGCGTCGAACTTGCCGCACACGGTCTCCTCGCCGCCCTCATCATCGGCCGCGGCAAACAGAGTGCCGTCGGTCTCGGAGCGGGGGACAAGACCCAGAAGCTCACCGTCGGACACGACGGCCGCAACACTGTACAGCGCACCGCCTCTCGGAGCGTAGGGCAGACCGACGATAACGAGCATGTCGCTTCCGGCGCTGGCCTGGATAACCTGTTCGAGCGCTCTTTCCGCGCCGCGTAAAATGACGCTGTGACCTATAAGATCATAGCAGGAGCAGCCCGTGAGCGTAAGCTCGGGGAAAACGAGAAGCTTTACGCCCTTTTCGGCAGCTTTTTTCATGCACTCGATGACCTTGCCGGCGTTATACTCCGCGTCGGCGACCTTTATCATCGGAGATGCGGCGGCAACTTTAATAAATCCGTCTTTCATTTTGATCACTCATTTCTCTGATTTTTGTATGTCAAATATAGCTTTGCCGTAATAGTGATAGATTATCTGCGACGATGCGTCAAAGCAGTCGGGAGATATGACGATGGTTATTTTTCCTCCGCTTATGCGGCAGTCCTCAATGCCGTCGATAAGGGGAAGAAGATTAGTCTCAAGCTCCTGCTCGAATTCATCCAGGTGCTCAGAGTAGTACTCCGTCGTCTGAGGGCATGTGTACTTATCGCCCAGGGGAGCCTCGCTGGTAAAGCAGAACACCATGAAAACGACGAACAGAATAAGAAACAGTATGCAGCCTATGGGCTTTATCGCTTTTACAAAGCCTTCGCCTGCTGTCATAATATCGCCTCCGTTTCAGTCTCGCAGCTTATAGAACGCAATGTCGGAGCTGTCGGCAAGAGCCTGCCGCATGAGCCACGCCATCGTGTCGAACTTGTCCGGGTCGAGGGTATCGGGAAGCTCGGAATATATCCTGCCGTCGCTGCCAACAGCATACAGCCACTCGTAGGCCGTACAGCTTTCCTTGACCGAGGCGATCATGCGCCAGTACGGATCGAGCCTTATGCCGGCGGTGCGCAGAGTGTCAAGGCCGAGATATGCCGATGAGGTATCCAGGCGGCTTCCAGCCTCACCCGGGATCAGACTTTTATCGTTTGACCATATAAGATAATCGGTCGAGTACAGCCGGGCGATCGTTTCGACCGGCCATTTGCTGCTCTCCTGATCGGAGCACATGCCGAGAGCAGAGTAGACCGTTCCGTCTCCGTCAAGGGGAAGTCCCGCACGGTGATCGCCGAAAAATACTATTATTGTCGGCTCAGGGGTCTGCGAGAAATAATCGATAAGCTTTCCGAGAGACTTCGACGCGTTTGCGCAGCCCTGCGTGTACGCGTTCAGGCAGTCCCGCGCATCCTTGCCGAGAGACGAGGTGAAGGGATATTCATAGCTGCTGTATTTATTTCCGGTAAACGGCGTGTGATTTTCCATGCTCGCTGCATAGAGAAAAACAGGGCTGTCACCGGATTTTTTCTCATACAGATCTATCAGAAGGTCAGCCATATAGTCGTCTGAATAAAACTCACCCGATATCTTGCCCTCCATGAAGGCCCAGTAATCCTCAGCAGCCGCGGCATCGTCGTCTATTTGCGCAAAGCTGTCGGTGAAGTAAATATCGTCAAAGCCGAGCTGAGAGTATATTGGCGTGCGATTGTATATGCTGTCATTGAACATATGCAAAAACGCGGTATAGTATCCGTTGTCGGAAAACTCCCTGGGTACGGCGGGCAGATTGGCAAAGTCGTTTGGCGACATATAGCAGAGCTGGCGGTCGGTGGTCAGAAACCTCGTATTCACACCGGTGAGAAGCTCAAGCTCGATATTGCAGGTGCCGTAGCCGAGCGAGCGGGTATAGAACGTGCCGGAAACGCCTTCGAGCTGCGCATTATGGTAATCCGTTAGAGGATCGGCGGAATATGTAACGCCGGGCAGCTTGGTGACATCGGCAAAGGATTCCGAAAGGATGAATATGACGTTCGGCTTTGTATCACTTCCGCCGGGCTCTATCTCGTCAATATAGCCCTGAGCGGCATCAAGTACCTCGGGCATGCGGCTTTCATCAAAGGCAGGCTCAGCATATATAAGATTAAGCGCCGAGTGCCACAGCCCCAGCGGAACGCCGACCTTGTCATAGACATAGCTCTGATTGTAGCTCTGTCCGATGTCTACGCTGCAGGGAAGATATATAAGTGCATTCGCGGCGGGCTTGAGCAAGAACACAAGGCCGAACACGAGAAGCTCCCCGGCGGAGCAGATGAGCCTGCACCTTGCGGCGGGCTTTATCCTGCGCGAAAAGAAGAACAGTATTACAAGCCAAATGACGACGGCGATGATGCCCAGAAGGATATTACGTGAAAAAGTTATCGATGAGCTGTTGAGCCGTGTTATGTCCTTGAGCTTGCCGATAAGGCCGATGTCGGAAAGATAAAACGGCGTTGAGGTTATCAGCATCTTGAAGTGATTGACCAGCGAGGCGGCCAGAACAAGAATGCTGATAACTATCGACGAGGCGAACAGAGAATTGCTCAGCCGGAAAAGAAGCAGAACGAGAAGCCCCAGAAACAGCGTCGTTGTCAGCAGCGCCAGGGGATTTGAGCCTATCCACTCCAGCGAGGAGTGAAGCCCCTGTCTGGTGATGAGAACGCTGACCAGAGCCAGTCCCAGTCCCGTGAGCAGGCTCAAAGCCATAGAGGTAATATACTGATACTTAACGCTGCGCTCTATTCCGTCAAAAAAGCGGCTTAAAGCCGGCTTTTTTGACGTAGAAACATCGGTCGGCATCAGAACCTGATCCTCTCGGCGATATAGTCCTTGACCTCGCTGATGGGGATGCGGACCTGCTGCATGCTGTCGCGCTCACGGATGGTGACGCAGTGGTCGGCCTCGTCGGTCTCGGTGCCGACGGTGTTGAAGTCGAAGGTGATGCAGAAGGGCGTGCCGATCTCGTCCTCGCGGCGGTAGCGCTTGCCGATGGAGCCGGTCTCGTCGTAATCGACCATGAATTCCTTGCTCAGCTCATTGTAAAGCTCCATAGCCGGGCCTGTGAGTATCTCCTTTTTGCTAAGCGGCAGGATCGCGCACTTGTAGGGAGCAAGTGCCGGATGCAGATGCAGAACGGTGCGGATATCGTCGTTGCCCTTCTTGTCCTGACCGACGACCTCCTCATCGTATGCCTCGCACAGGAAAGCGAGCGCTACGCGGTCGCAGCCGAGCGAGGGCTCGATGACGTAGGGAATATAGTGCTCGTTGGTGTCCTGATCGAAGTAGGTCAGATCCTTGCCGGAGGCCTCCTGATGACGGCCGAGGTCGTAATCGGTGCGGTCGGCAATGCCCCACAGCTCGCCCCAGTCTGTGAACGGGAAGGCGTATTCGATATCGGTGGTAGCGCGGGAGTAGAAGGCAAGCTCTGCCGGCTCATGATCGCGCATACGGAGGTTTTCCTCGCTTATGCCGAGCGACAGCAGCCAGTTTTTGCAGAAGTCCTTCCAGTAGGCAAACCATTCAAGGTCTGTGCCGGGCTTGCAGAAGAACTCGCATTCCATCTGCTCAAACTCGCGGATGCGGAAGATGAAGTTGCCCGGAGTTATCTCGTTGCGGAAGGCCTTGCCGACCTGGCATACGCCGAACGGCAGCTTTTTGCGAGTAGTGCGCTGGATATTTGCGAAGTTTACAAAAATACCCTGGGCGGTCTCCGGACGCAGATAGCAGGTGGAGCTGGAGTCCTCGGTGACGCCGATGGCGGTCTTGAACATGAGGTTGAATTTGCGGATTGGGGTAAAGTCGTGCTTGCCGCATACGGGGCAGACGATATCCTCGTGCGAGGCTATGAATTCATCCATCTCATCGAAGCTCATTGCGTCGACGTTGACCTCATGGTGCTCCTGACTGATGAGCTTGTCGGCGCGATGGCGCGCCTTGCAGGCGCGGCAGTCGAGCAGGGGGTCAGAGAAGCTGGAAACGTGGCCGGTGGTTATCCAGGTCTGCGGATTCATAATTATGGCGGCGTCGAGGCCGACGTTGTAGGGGCTTTCCTGAACGAACTTCTTGAGCCACGCCTTTTTGACGTTGTTTTTAAACTCAACGCCGAGGGGGCCGTAGTCCCAGGAGTTCGCGAGGCCGCCGTATATCTCGCTTCCGGGATATACATAGCCTCGGTTTTTGCACAGGGCAACGATCTTGTCCATAGTCTTTTCGCTTTTTTTCATTTTTCCGTCCTTTCCCGCGGCTGGCTGCCGCAGCAAAAATAAAATATTATAATGTAGTAATCTACAAGCTGTAACTATATCATTTGCCGTCGTTTTTATCAATACAGTGTCAAAATAAAAACTAAACGAAAGCTTTACGTCAGATATTCCGTTTGGGAATGCGATGCATGAATATTTGTGCAATAACATATGCAGCGGACGCATTTAAGGGCGCAATAGAACATAAAATTGTGCAATTATCACATTTTTAATGAGATGATTATCAATATTGTGTTTACAAACGGCTTGAATTATGATTAAATAGCATGGTAAAATGCCTTACAATATCAACAGGAGGAATAATCACAAATGATCAAATTTTCAAGCAGAATGAACCTTCTCAAGGGTTCGGCAATCCGTGAGCTCCTCGCACTGGCCAATAAGCCCGAGGTCCTCTCCTTCGCAGGCGGCATGCCCGCTCCCGAGCTTTTCCCCGTAGAAAAGATCAAGGCGGCTACCGACGCTGTCCTTGAAGAGCAGGGCAGAGTAGCTCTCCAGTACTCCAGCACCAACGGCTTCGAGCACTTCCGCCAGCAGATCGCCGACCGCATGGAGGCAAAGCTCAACATCAAGACCAGTGCCGACAATATCCTCGTGACCTCCGGCTCTCAGCAGGGTCTGGATTACTCCGCTCGCGTGTTCTGCGACAAGGGCGACGTTATCATCATTGAGAGCCCGTCCTACCTCGGCGCTCTCAACGCCTTCAAGGCCTGCGAGCCCAACTTCGTCGCTATCCCCACCGACGGCGACGGCATGATCATGGAAGAGCTCGAAAAGGTTCTCGCCACCACCGAGAACGTTAAGATGATCTACGTCATCCCCGACTTCCAGAACCCCTCCGGCCGCACCTGGCCTCTTGAGCGCCGCAAGCAGTTCATGGAGATCGTAAACAAGTACGAGATCCCCGTTGTTGAGGATAATCCCTACGGTGAGCTCCGCTTCGAGGGCGAGTACCTGCCCGCACTCAAGAGCATGGACACCAAGGGCCTCGTGGTATTCCTCGGCACCTTCTCCAAGATCCTCGCTCCCGGCTACCGTCTCGGCTGGGTATGCGCTGACGGCGAGATCCTCCAGAAGTACAACTTCCTGGCTCAGGCCGCATCCCTGCAGGCCTCCACCGAGGCTCAGCTTGTTGTTTCCAAGTTCATCGATATGTATGATCTTGACGAGCACGTTGCTACCATCAAGGAGTGCTACCGCAAGCGCCGCGACGTCATGATCCAGACCATGGAAAAGGAATTCCCGCCTGAGGCAAAGTTTACCCACCCCAACGGCGGCCTGTTCACCTGGGTCGAGCTTCCCGAGTACATCAACACCAACGAGATGGCAAAGCAGTGTCTGGCGCGTAACGTCGCTTATGTTCCCGGCGACGGCTTCTATCCCGATGCAGGACACAATAACTGCATCCGCCTGAACTACTCCTGCATGCCCGAAGAGAAGATCGTAAAGGGCATGACCATCCTCGGCGAGGTCATCAAGGAAAACCTCAAGAAGTAATTCGGCCACATAGATTTTTCAAAACTCCCGTTCCGATGAACGGGAGTTTTTGCTCTTCAAATCCAAATTGCCTTACAGACTGTCAAAGAACCTATGCTGCCGAACAAAGACGACCGCGCAGCGGGGGAGTTTGAGGGGTAGCGAAGCGGCGGCGCGGGAGTGAATGACATGCCGGTGGCATGTCAGAGCCGCGCCGTGACCGAGCCGCAGCGAGAAAAGGCCCGCCTCAAGTTGGATTATAGCCATCAAAAAAGTCTGATCTATCAGACTTTTTGACGAGCGAAGCGAGATTTTTCGTGAAAATTAATTTTCACAAAAAATGTGGCGTTTATAGCGTCTCAAAAAAGTCACAGACTTTTTTGAGACGCAGAAAAAGGAGCAGCTTTCGCTGCTCCTTAAATCGTATGTTATGTTGCTTTCCTTAGCTTAACCGAAGAAGTCGGTGATCTGGGCAAACAGAACGAATGCCATTCCGATCGGGGTGATGATCTTATAGCAGACGTTGAAGAAGCCCTTGCCCCAGAACTTGTGTCCTGACTGCTCACATTCCTCAACGACCATGTCGATCTTCCAGATCCATCCGATGGCAAAGGCCATGATCATTGCACCCAGAGGCATCAGAATGCCCTCGGAGAGCATATCATAGAAGTCAAGCCAGTCGCCGTTCCAGGTCCTCGCTGTGTTCAGGTAGTAGGTCTCGCCCTCGACAAAGGCCTCGTCGGCGGCGAGCTTTGTGTAAATTCCGTCGTCACCCTTTACATAGTAATCGGTGTCCTTCGCAAATTCGCTGATGTCGCCGGCCTCGGCCCAGTGCATACCGAGAACGTCAGCCGGGTTGCCTATGGTAGCGCCGCCGTTGGTGCCTGCGCCCAGACCGTCAAGGCAGGTGGGCAGGCAGAATACGAAGATGATGCAGGCTGCGAGGATAGCATACTTTTTGCGTCCGGGCGCCTTGCCCTGCTCAACATTCTGGTCGACCTTGAAGGAGGTGATGACCTCAAGCAGGGAGAAGGAGGAGGAAATTGCCGCGATGAAGACGAGGGAGTAGAACAGGAAGCCCATGATGTTGCCGATGTAGCCCATCTTCTCAAAGACGATCTGCATGGACAGGAACAGGAGTCCCGGGCCGGAGCTGGTCTCGCCGCCGAGGAACGCGAAGCAGGCGGGCATAACGACCATGCCGGCCATGATGGCAACGAGGGTATCGCAGATAACGATGATAACTGCGTTCTTCTGGACGCTTTCCTGCTTTTTCAGGTAAGAGCCGTAGGTGATCATTGCGCCCATGCCGAGGGACAGGGAGAAGAACATCTGACCTGCGGCAGTCTTGAGAACCTTGAGGAAGTCCTCCTTAAGCGGCTCGAGGTTCCAGCCGAACATGAACTTGTAGCCGCCGCCTGCGCCGGGCTGGCATGCGACATAGATGATGACGATGAGAAGCATGACGAACAGAGCGGGCATACCGATCTTGCAGAACTTCTCGATGCCCTCCGCGACGCCTGCCGCGACTATCAGAGCGTTCAGTGCGATGAAGATTGCAGTCCAGAGTATCATCTGACCGCCGTTCATGATGAAGGAGCCGAAGTACTCGGCGATGTTGGCAACGCCCCAGGTCTCCCACCCGAAGATAGCGGTCAGGTAGCCGAGCGCATAGCGCATAACCATGCCGCCGAGGACGAAGTAGAAGCACAGAACCAGGAAGGGGCAGATAACTGCCATGTAGCCGAGCCAGGTGAACTTCTTGCTGAGCTTGCGGTAGGCAGCGACAGGACTCAGGCCGGTCTTACGGCCGATGGTGAATTCGCCTACCATAACGGCGAGACCGACGAATACTGCAAGAACGAGGTAGACCAGCAGGAAGGCGAAGCCGCCGCTCATACCCATCTTGTACGGGAAGCCCCAAATGTTGCCCAGACCGACTGCGGAACCGATAGCAGCCATCAGGAATCCAAAGTTGGAGCCAAAAGAAGCGCGATTGTTTTCCATAACTTTCTCTCCTTAAAAATTAATGCTTTCGCTGGAATCTATTTTATTTGTTAAAAATATGATTACAATAGCTTTATCCCCAAATTAACGCGTTCTTAACGCTTATCAATAATGCCTTTACAGAAATTTATTAGATTTGCTGCAAAAATGGTAATAGTTTGTTCACAAGCATGGTCAAAATAACTCGAAAATACCCATGAGACACCATGAGCCGTTAACAAACAGGTCAAAAACACGTTAATTATCTTAGCGGGTCTGAGGTTGTGATGGGGCGTTTGGCTATAAATTCAGCTAATATGCGTATTATTAAAACGTATATGCCGGCAGCAAATGCGTTTGAAAAACATAAAGACGCGAAGCAATAAAAAAGACGCCGCTTATGCGGCGTCTGAGACTGTCAAAAAACCTATGCTGCTGAGCAAATACAACCGCGCAGCGGGGGAGCTTGAGGGGGCAAGGCCCGCCTCAAGTTGGATTATAGCCATCAAAAATGCCTGAGCCATCAGGCTTTTTGACGAGCGCAGCGAGATTTTTCGTGAAGCGTAAGCTTCACAAAAAATGTGGCGTATTTGAAGTGTGCAAAAAAGCTAATGGCTTTTTTGACACGCTGAGACGCCGCTTATGCGGCGTCTGAGCATGAAAAAGGAGCAGCGAGGCTGCTCCTTAAATCGTATGTTATGCTGCTTGCTTTCTCAGAAGAAGCTTGTAATCTGACCGTAAAGGACAAGGATCATGCCAAGCGGAGTGATGACCTTGTAGCAGATATTGAAGAACGTTTTGCCCCAGAACCTGTGCCCGGAGGATTCGCACTCCTCAACAACAAAGTCCAGCTTGAGCACCCAGCCTATCAGGAAGGCCATAACCATTGCGCCGAGCGGCATCATGATGCCTTCGGATAAAACGTCGTAGAAGTCGAGCCAGTCGCCGTTCCAGGTCTTTGCGGTCTTCAGATAGTAGGTTTCGGAGGCGTCAAAGGCGGCGTCGTCGGCGACAGCGGTATAAATTCCGTCATCACCCTTTACATAGTAAGCGGTATCTTCGGCAAACTCCGTGATGTCGCCGGCTTCACCCCAGCTCATTCCGAGAATTTCGGCGGGAGTGCCTATGGCAGCGCCGCCGTTGGCGCCTGCACCCAGACCGTCAAGGCAGGTGGGCAGGCAGAATATGAAGATTATGCAGGCTGCGAGAATTGCATATTTTTTGCGTCCGGGAGCCTTGCCCTGCTCGACATTCTTGTCGACCTTATATGCGGTGATGACCTCGAGCAGAGAGATCGATGAGGTTATAGCAGCGATAAAAACAAGCGTGTAGAACAGGAAGCCCATGATATTGCCGACATAGCCCATGTTGTGGAATACCTCCTGCATTGACTTGAAGAGAAGTCCGGGACCCGCACCGGCATTGGTGCCGAGGAACGCGAAGCAGGCGGGAACAACGACCATTGCGGCCATGATGGCGACGGTGGTATCGCTGATGACGACAATAAGGGCGTTTTTCTGAACGCTCTCCTTTTTCTGAAGGTAGGAGCCGTAGGTGATCATTGCACCCATGCCGAGGGACAGGGAGAAGAACATCTGACCTGCTGCGCTCTTGAGAACGAGCAGCCAGTCTTCCTTGAGCGGTGAGAGATCCCAGCCGAAGATAAACTTGTAGCCTTCACCTGCGCCGGGCTGGCATGCAACATAGATAATGATGATGATGAGCATCACGAACAGAGCGGGCATACCGACCTTGCAGAATTTTTCGATGCCCTCGCCGATACCGCCTGCAACGATGGCGACATTAAGCACAATGAAGATTGCCGTCCAGAGTATCATCTGGCCGCCGTTCATGATGAAGGAGCCGAAGAAGTCGGCGATGTTGGATACTCCCCAGGTGTCCCAGCCGAAGATGGCGGTCAGGTAGCCTGCCGCGTAGCGCATGACCATGCCGCCGAGGACAAAGTAGAAGCAAAGGACCAGGAAGGGGCAGATGACTGCCATGTAGCCGAGCCAGGTGAATTTTTTGCTCAGCTTTCTGTAAGCTGCGATCGGGCTAAGACCTGTCTTGCGGCCGATGACAAATTCGCCGACCATAACGGCGAGACCGACGAAGATACCCAGTGCAAGATAAACGAGCAGAAATGCGAATCCACCGTAAGCGCTTATCTTGTACGGGAAGCCCCAAATGTTGCCCAGACCGACAGCCGAACCGACGGCGGCCATGATGAAGCCGAAATTGGAGCCAAAAGAGTCGCGATTGTTTTCCATAGCTTTCTCTCCTTTAATAATAGTGCTTTCGCTGATAACCATTTTATTTGTTAAAAATATGATTACAATAGTTTTGCGGGGATATTAACTCGTTGCTTATGGTTAGCGCAAATCTCTTTGCAGATACTTATGTGATTTGCTGCAAATTTGGTAACAGTTTGCTCACAAGCATGGTCAAAACGGCTCGAAAATACCGATACGTGTCTGCAAGTGGTTAACAGGCAGTCCAAACTTACGTTAATTTGCCTAACGCATCGTTTATTGCCTGACGCTCTCCGGCTATGATTTTCGCTGATATACATATTACAAATATGTATAGGCAAAAATAAAAATGCAGCCGGTTTTACGGCTGCAATGAGTATTTGATTATTTTGATTATTAAGGTCAGACGTAGTCGACATTTATGGAGTAGGAAAGCTTTTCGGCAACGGAGCTGTCGCTTGTTCCGGTTATGAGCGCGTCGCACTCTCTGAGATTTATGATGTGAGCTATCGAGCGCTTGCCGAGCTTGGAGGAATCGCAAAGTACATATTTGCGCTTTGCGTTTTTAAGCACCGCGCTTTCGACCGCGGCCACAGCAATATTATCGCTGTATACCTCGCCGCTGTCGTCTATGGCGTCGCAGCTTATAAAGGCGCAGTCGACGCAGATGCCGTTAAAGAAGTTGAAGGCCTCGTTTCCGATGATGGTACCGGTCGAGCTGCGGATTATTCCGCCGCAGATATGAACGTCAAGCGATGCGCAGCGAGCGAGAAAATCCGCCGCCTGCATGGAGTTTGTGTATATCGTAGCGGCGTCCATGTCGTCGAGAAGGTTGCTGAGCGCGTACACCGTCGTCCCGCTGCCGAGCGATATCGAGTCGCCGTCGTGCACCAGCTGCCTCGCACGCGTTGCGATGCGGCGCTTTTCCGAAACGCTTTTGTGCAGCTTGCTGTCGAAGGTTTCGTCCGGAAAACGGTTTGCCGACATCACTCCGCCATAGGTGCGGATAATGAGCTTTCTGCTCTGCATGTCCGCAAGCTGCTTTCGCAGCGTCGAGACGGAAACACCGAGATTTTCGCTCAGCGCACTCACGGTCATTTCGCCGCGGCTTTCCAGTATGCTTATTATTTTCTGCTCACGAATACTGGTCTTCATATTTATCACTCCCAAGTCCGAAATTCGTGTTTTGTCCAAAGTACATTAAATGCTTAACACAATTATATGACGTGGATGTAGAAAAATAAAGAGTTTTTTTGTCGAATATTAATAATTTTTCAGGAACATTTCGCTCGAAATCAAAAATGTTCTGCGCGAAACACGCAAAATTGAAACTATCTTCCTTTTTGAACGATTTGCACCGCGTTCCGCGAGTTGACGAAAACGCCGTTTTCTACTATTTTTATGTTGCGGCAGGGAGACGCCCTGTCCGGCTATACACTTTTAATGATTTAGTATAGCTCGATAATAAGGCGCAATCAATATTTTTCATAAGGAGACGAAGAAAATGAAACCAGAGATCATAATCATGCTGACTCACCACGACGTGACCGTGAAGGACGCGGGGGAGATATTCGAGCAGTGCAAGGATCTGCCGGTAAAGTTCTGGGGCTTTAAGAACGTAGGTCTGCCAAAGGACGAGATGAAGAAGGTAGCCGGAGCAATGAAGGCAGCCGGCAAGACCACCTTCCTCGAGGTCGTTACCTATGACGAGGCGAGCTGCCTTGACGGAGCGCAGACCGCGATAGACTGCGGCTTTGATTACCTCATGGGCACGGTGTATTACGATTCCGTTGCAAAGCTGCTCAGGGAAAACGGCATGGCATACCTGCCCTTTGTCGGCAAGGTATCGGGCAGCCCGAGCATCCTTGAGGGCACGAACGAGGAGATCATCGAAAACGCGAAGGAGCTTATGGCCAAGGGCATCAAGGGCTTTGACATACTCGCATACCGTCACGTGGTAGACGGCGAGAAGCTGGCTCGTGAGTTCTGCGCTGCAATAGACGCGGAGATCTGCATAGCGGGCTCTATAAACAGCTATGCGCGCATCGACACCATGTTCGACATCGGACCCTGGACCTTTACCATGGGCTCTGCGCTGTTTGAGAAGAAATTCGTCGCCGACGGCAGCTTCCGCGATAACCTCAAGGCCGTCGCCGACTACATGGCAGCAAAATAAGCTTGCCAAAGACAACAGGAACGTGATAAAGTAGTCCGACAAGGAGGGATGATCATGAAGGATCTCACAATAGGTCAGGCTCAGCGCATGACCGCACCCGCACCGTTTGCACTGCTCACCTCGATCGATAAAGAGGGCAAAACCAACATCATGGCCGTCTCGTGGTGGACGTATCTCAGCAACCATCCCGTGAAGCTCGGCGCATGCCTGAGCAACAAGGGCTACAGCGGCGGAAACATCCGCGAGAGCGGAGAGTTTGCTCTGTGCATAGTCGATCAAGCGCTTAAGACCGCGGCGCTCGGCTGCGGGATGTGCTCCGGCAGAAGCACGGACAAGGCCGCCGAGCTCGGCATAGCGCTGACCGATGCCAAGGCAATAGCGCCCAAGGTCGTTGAAGCGAGCAAGGTCGTTTTCGAGTGCAGGCTCAGCGACACGGTAGAGATAGGCGATCACACGTTTTATATTGCCGATGTCGCCGCTGTTTACGGCGACGAGAGCAAAAAACAGCTCTATGCATACGACGGCTACGGCCGCCTCGGCACCGCAGTAGAGGGCTGAAACGAATTTTATAAGCTTTTTACACGGAGCACTACGGTGCTCCGTGTATTTTTACATTTTTAGGGGGCTAAGATACCAATGTGCGTTTTTAACAATTGAGACATAATTAATTTGTGCAAAAGGGCAAAAGATATGACGAAAACGGCAAATTCAGGCGGGGAAATTGTTAAAAATGCATCACTCTTTAGCTGGTAAAAGTGTAAAAATTAATGCTGTATTTTTGTGAAAAATGCAGAAAACAAAAAAGCGAAACGCGCAATTTTACCTTAAAAATGAGCGAAATGAGAAAAATGGAAAAAACACTGCTAAGTTAAGCGTTCTCAAGGCTTTTTGCGCGTGCGTTTTTTATTTACAATCCAAAAAAACTGAAATATTATTATTGCATAAAAGGCTTCGCGGAATGCGAAACTCACAAGTGCATGCGATTTTAACAAAACGAAAAGGAGACGAAGAAAATGAAACCAGAGATCATAATCATGCTGACTCACCACGACGTGACCGTGAAGGACGCGGGGGAGATATTCGAGCAGTGCAAGGATCTGCCGGTAAAGTTCTGGGGCTTTAAGAACGTAGGTCTGCCAAAGGACGAGATGAAGAAGGTAGCCGGAGCAATGAAGGCAGCCGGCAAGACCACCTTCCTCGAGGTCGTTACCTATGACGAGGCGAGCTGCCTTGACGGAGCGCAGACCGCGATAGACTGCGGCTTTGATTACCTCATGGGCACGGTGTATTACGATTCCGTTGCAAAGCTGCTCAGGGAAAACGGCATGGCATACCTGCCCTTTGTCGGCAAGGTATCGGGCAGCCCGAGCATCCTTGAGGGCACGAACGAGGAGATCATCGAAAACGCGAAGGAGCTTATGGCCAAGGGCATCAAGGGCTTTGACATACTCGCATACCGTCACGTGGTAGACGGCGAGAAGCTGGCTCGTGAGTTCTGCGCTGCAATAGACGCGGAGATCTGCATAGCGGGCTCTATAAACAGCTATGCGCGCATCGACACCATGTTCGACATCGGACCCTGGACCTTTACCATGGGCTCTGCGCTGTTTGAGAAGAAATTCGTCGCCGACGGCAGCTTCCGCGATAACCTCAAGGCCGTCGCCGACTACATGGCATCCAAGTAAACCGTATTTAACTGCATGCTGTGCAGATTGAATAATTTATAGGGAGGTACTATACTCGTGGAAGAAAAGAAACTTAAAAAAGCCCTGACTGCCGCAGGCATATGGGCGGTCGCGGTCGGCGCTGTTATTTCCGGCAGCTACTACGGCTGGAACTACATCGCGTCCGAAACCAACTTTACGGGCTGTCTCATAGCAATGGCTATAGCAACCCTGTTCTACATCCCCTTCGCATTCATGTTTGCAGAGCTCGCAACCGCTATCCCCAGCTCCGCAGGCCCCGCAGCCTACACCGAAAAGGCCTTCGGCCGCGGCGCAGGCTTCTTCGCAGGCTTCAGCTACCTCGTTGAATCCCTGTTCTGCACCCCAGGTATCTGTATCGCCGTCGGCGCATATGTTCACACCCTGTTCCCGGTCGTACCCGCAGTTGTTGCATCCGTCGTCGCATACCTGATATTCCTCTTTATCAATATGCGCGGCATCGAAGCAGGTCAGCTCATCGGCCTTATCGTCACCATCATCGGCGTTGCGGGCGTTGTATTCTACGCATGCATCGGCCTGCCCCACGCAGATTTCAGCCTGCTCGGAAAGATGGGCGATCTCGGCGGCGTAAAGGGCATCTTCGTTGCGATCCCCTATGCGGTATGGTTCTACCTCGCGTTTGAGGCAGGCGGCATGGGTGCGGAGGAGTGCAAGAACCCCTCCAAGGATATCCCCAAGGGCTTCATCGTCGGTATCTTCACCCTGCTCATCGGCGGTATGCTCATGCTCGTGACCACCTTCTCTCTCCTGCCCAAGGAGGAGCTTCTTAAGAACGATGCACCTATCGCAAACGTCATCAATCACCTCTTCGGCGAAGGCAGCACGATGAGCATCGTATTCATCGTCATCGCAATGATCGGCCTTATCGCATCCCTTAACGGCATCATCATCGGCCAGTCCCGTCAGACCTACGCGCTGGCACGCTGCAAGTGCCTACCCGGCTTCCTCGGCAAGCTCGACAAGAACGGCACGCCTATCAACGCCCTTCTCGTCACCTCCGTTATCGGCATCGTCCTGACCCTCATCGGCTCTGTTGACGTTATCGTCGTCATCGCAAACATGGGCTCGGCATTCATGGCTCTGTGCTGCTTCATCTCCTGGATAAAGCTCGCAAAGTCTCAGCCGGATATGCCCCGTCCCTACAAGTGCCCCAGGTGGCTCGGCTACATCGGCATCCCCTTCTGCATTATCGTTGCGTTCTGCTCGCTCTACAGCGCAGTGACCGCAGGCACTCTGTTCTACATCGCAGTTGCGTTCTTCGTGGCGGCAATGATCTACTACGCAGCAGTCTGCAAGAAGAAAAACGGCACCTTCCTCGTAGAGCCCGAGGATCAGTGACCGGCTCACAGGCAATATCATAAGTAACCAAAACGCCATAGCGGCATCGTCAAATGGCGGTGCCGCTATTGTGATCTTTATGAAAAGGAGCAAAAATAATGAGTTATGTAATCGGCGTTGACCTCGGAACGCAGTCGCTCAAGGGTCTGCTCGTCAATCCCGAGGGCAAGATCGTTGCTGAGGCTACCTGCGCCCACGATCCCATATACCCCAATCCCGGCTGGGCAGAGCAGCCCGTTGAGGATTATCTTCATTCCTTCACCACCGTCATAAAGCAGCTCATCGCGGACTCCGGCGTCGATCCGGCCGAGATCGGCACCATCGGCATGGACGCGATTAACGACTCGGTCATAGCGGCCGACGAAACAGGCAACGCCCTGATGAACTGCATCATCTGGCTCGACCGCCGCGCTGAGGCGGAGACCGCCGAGATAGCAAGAAATGTCGATCCGGCACGTGTTTTTGAGGTGTCGGGCCTCAACCTCGACTCGACTCACACCGCAGCAAAGATGCTGTGGATAAAGAAAAACAGACCCGAGGTCTTTGAAAAAGCAAAATACCTGCTGAATGTTGACAGCTATATGGTATACTGGATGACCGGCGCGGCTGTTGTTGACTATGCCCAGGCCTCGGCCTCGATGATCTACAACGTCGCCGAAAAGACCTGGTCACCCGAAATGGCGAACGTCTTCGGCCTTGATCCGGAGCTTCTCGGCAAGATCGTCAAGGCGGAGACCGTCGTCGGTACGCTTACCGCACCCATCGCCCATCGCCTCGGCCTCACGACCAAAACCAAGGTCATCTGCGGAACCGGCGACGAGCACAGCGCATGCCTCGGCTCGGGCCTCGTAAAGCCCGGCATGGTCTGCGATATCACCGGCACGGCGGAGCCCGTTGCGGGAACCTCCGCAAAGCCCGTGTTCGATAAGAAGGGCCTTGTCGAGACGCACCATTCCGCCGATTCCCGCCTGTGGCTTATAGAGAATCCCGGCTTCGTATCCGGCGGCTCGACCAGATGGTATAAGGACACGATACTGCGTCTGCCGAATTACGACCTTATGAACACTCAGGCAAAGCGCAGTCCCATCGGCTCAAACGGCGTAACCTTCCTGCCCTGCATGGGCGGCGCGATGACCCCGAACTGGAACGGCTGCGCACGCGGCACCTTCACGGGTCTGACTCTCAGCCACACGCTCGACGATATGTCCCGTGCGGTGTTCGAGGGCATATCCTTCGGTCTGAAGGATAATGTAGACAGATTCGAGGAGATCGGCATGGACTGCTCGAGCGTCCGCATAGTCGGCGGCTCGACGAAGTCTCCGTTCTGGTGTCAGATGAAGGCCGATGTTCTCGGCAAGCCCCTGGTCGCGACAAAGAATCCGGAGGGTGCGGCCATAGGCGCTGCGATGCTCGCATCCGTTGCAGAGGGCAACTTTGCAAACCTTGACGAGGCGGCAGAGGCTATGGTCGAGCTCGGTGCGACCTACGAGCCCGATCTCAACAACAAGGCGGCCTATGATGAAGCATACCGGCGCTACTACGAGTGCTACTACACAATGGAGCCGTTCTTCAACAAGTATTACAAAGCGTAAATTAAAAAGGAAGTAATCAAAATGCTTGACAATCGTTTAATTGAAGCCGACGCAACAAAGCTCGACGAGCTGCGCGGGATACTCAAGGCGCAGGAGAATTCAGATAAGCTGTGCGGTATCGGAATGAAGGAAATTCACATCGAGCACGGTGCAGCAAAAAAGATCTGCGGGGCTGTGAAGAGCCTTACAAACGGCAAGAAGGTGCTCATGGTAACCGGCCCGACGGAGATCGTCGATGTGGACGGAAAAAACGTTAAGGAAGCGGTCAAGGCTTATCTTGACGCAGAGTATGATGTCGAGTGGCTTGTTATAAGCGAGCCGGACAGCATAGTTCACGCAACGCCTGAAAACGCGGCGAAGATCCAGGCTCACTTCAAGGGCAAGGACGTCGTTGTCGGCATAGGCGGCGGCACGATCTGCGACCTGTGCAAGTATTCTACCTATTATTACGACCACGAAAACCCGCTGCCGCTGGTCATCGTTCAGACCGCGCTGTCGGTAAACGCATTCTCCGACGACTCGTCTGTCATGCTCATAAACGGCGTTAAGCGCACCGTTCATTCCCGCTATCCTCTCATCCTTATAATCGACCTCGATATAGTCGCCGCAGCTCCTGCGGAGATGAACGTAAGCGGCTACGGCGATCTTATCGCAACGTGGACAGCTCCCGTCGACTGGTATCTAGGGAATATCCTCGGCATGGGTCAGCATTTCCATACCGCGCCCTCTGACATGATCCGCACCCAGTGCGAGAGACTGCTTGAGAATTCCTCAAAGCTCGCTGCCGGAGACGCAAAGACTCTCGGTGAGCTTGCAAACGTCCTCACGCTCAGCGGCCTTTCCATGGGGCTTGCGAACGAAAGCTCTCCCGCCTCCGGCTCGGAGCACGTAATGAGCCATCTTATCGACATGGCCTCCGGCGTCCGCAAGACAGGCATCTGCTACCACGGCACTCAGGTCGCCGTGTCCGGCATAATGAGCGAGATCATCTGGGACTGGCTGCTCAACGACTTTGACCCGAAGAAGGTCGAGCTCGATAAGTGCTATCCGAGCTTTGAGGAGATGGAGCCGCGTGTGAAGGCGGCCTTCGACTGGCTTGATGATACCCACAACGCGGCTAATGAATGCTGGGCCGACTATCAGAAGAAGCTTCAGCGCTGGCACGACCACAAAGCAGAGTTCAAGGCCTTTCTTGAAAGCTTTGACGAATTTAAGAAGGCCGTCGCGCCCTGGGTCAAAAAGCCCGAGTATATTGCCGACTGCATGCACAAGGCAAATGCTCCGACCCGCTACTCGAAGCTCAACTTCCCCGTGGACGGGAAGACAGTCCGCTGGGCTATCACCAACTGCCACCTGATGCGCAACCGCTTCTCGGTCATCGATTTGCTGCACTTCACCGGCTTTTGGACGGATGAATTCGTTCAGAAGCTGATAGAGCGTGCGGAGGCGATGGACGCGGGCCTATGAGCTATGCGCCCGAAAGCTTTCTGCAGGGGCAGATAAACGCCCGTGACCTCGGCGGTATCAGGGCAGCCGGAGGCAGAACGGTAAAAAAGCACAAACTCATAAGATCGGGCGAACTCTCGAGGGCTACAGACGCCGACCTTGAAAAGCTGACCCACATAAGGCTTAAAACGGTCGTCGATCTCCGCAGCAGCTCGGAGCTGGCTCTTAAAAAGGACAGACTGCCGGACGGTGTACGGCTCGTGCACTGCCCGGTGGTGTCCGATCTTGTACCGGGCATAACCCGCGAATCCGTCGAGGATCCCTACGACGGCTTAAAGCGCGCCGACTATGCCCGGGATCTCAGAGAGGGCGGCATGGCTAAGATGCGTTCGCTGTATCCTATACTTGTCGGCAGCAGCAATGCCGTGCAGCAGTATCGCCGTTTCTTTGAATGCGTTCTTGATAACGAGGACGGGGCCATTCTGTTTCACTGTGCGATGGGAAAAGACAGAGCAGGAGTGGCTGCGGCGCTGCTGCTGTACGCCCTCGGTGCTGCGGCGAAGGATATCATGGCGGATTATATGTACACGGGCATTGTCTGTGCCGAGAAGATCCGCCGCGACACCGACGCATGCCGGGAGCTCACAGACGATGAGCAGCTGCTTGAGTCTGTGTACTGGCTTAACACCACGCACGAGAGCTATTTTGAGGAGATGCTGAAAAGCTGTACCGAGCAGTGCGGCAGCGTTGAACGCTATCTTGCCGAAAAGCTCGGCCTTACGCAGAGTAAGCTCTCGCGCCTGAGAGCGATGTATCTTGAATAAAAATTATCCCACGGTCCGCCGGACCGTGGGATAATTTTTGCTTATGGTCAATGTGTATTGAAATAATCAACTGCCGCCTCATTTGTGAGAATGAGGTCACAGTCACCGTTATCCAAAGAGCTGAAGAACTCCGCCGCTCCGCCGTTAATGCGGGTTATCTGCCCGAGTCTGCGACTTAATGAGGAATTGTTGTTTATTGTATCGAGCGCCGACTGCGTCGTGCCGATGTACAAAAGCTTATCGCGAACGGAGCCCGAGCCGCTGCCTTTACCTGCGAGGACTATGTCGGTCGACATATATGTGACCAGTATCGTGTAATCAGGGCACTCGGTATCGAGCGCAACCCCGCCCCAGGCACAGTCTATGTTGCCGGAGTTTAATTCAACATACGCGTCCTCTGAATGTATCGACTGTACCTTGAGCACCCATCCGAGCTTTTCGCAGACCTTGTTTGCAAGGTCAATATCAAAGCCGACGTACTCACCGTTTTTTGAAAAGCTCAGCGGCGCGGATTCGAGATCGACGCCGATAATGAACGTTCTCTCCTCGATATAGCCGAGCTCGTCGAGCGCGTCCTTTTTGGAAGGGAAATCGACAGCGCGGCTGCTTCCGAACCACTGCGAGCTCAGATCGTCAATAACACCCTCATAGGACAGCTCCCTGAGCGCCTTGTCGATGTAATGGTATGTCGAATCGCCGTTTCGAAAGCCTATGGAGTACTTCTGCGAGCCCAGCGATTTTACGACCTTATATTTTCCGCCGCCGCCGCAGGCACACAGACTCAAAGCAGCGGCCAGCACCAGCAGCAGGCATATTATTCTCTTTCTCATCGGGTACATACCGCCTTTCGGGAAAATGATACGCGAAAAGTGTTAAAAAATCAAGTCAGAAGGACAGTATTTTTACCCCTTATTACAGCGCTGCCGCTCAATTTCAGACTTGTCACCTGCGAGCCGGAGCAGGCAGCCTCGGCGCTCAGCCTGCCGCGAGGCTCAAACAGACATACGCTTGCGTACTCGCCGTCGAGCTCCGCCAGATATGAGGCGACGGCGGCCGTACCGCTTGCGCATGAGCCCTCCCACACGGCCGTGCCGGTGGACTCGACGTAAACCAGCGGCGTGAGAGTGTTTTTATCCTTGTCAAAGAACATGAGTCCAAGCGCCTCGGAGCCTATCTGTCTGCACCAGGGACCGATGACGGCCTCCGCCTTTTCGCGTGTTAAGGTACCGGCGGAGACAATGGCGTGGCATATGCCCGGAAAGCGAACGAGCGGAAGTGTATGGCAGTCAAAGCCGTCAAGAAAGCTGCACTCGTATATGGACTCCGGCAGGGGCATGCCTACCTCGCCGTCAAAGCAATCGGGGGCAGACATTACGCCCGTTACCCTCACGGGCTCCGGAGCACCGGATACCTCGATGAGCATATCACCCGCATCAAGGCCGAGCTGTCCCATAACGACAGCCGCCGCCGACAGCGTCGCGTTGCCGCAGAATTCGCCGCCCATCATCTGCAGGCGCACCGCGCAGCAGGGGTCTTCGGGTACTTCAAGAAAGCCGACCTGCTCGGCCTCGGGATCACGCTCCATGAGGAGCGTGGCAATGCGGCTCTGATCTTCTCTCGGCACGAAGCTGCCTACGATGAGCGTTATATTGCCGGACGGATCGATTTTTGTGTAGCTTATGTTCATGACTGACCGTAGTTTTTAAGAAACTGCTTTGTGCGCTCCATTTTCGGTGCGCCGAATACCTCCTCGGGATCACCCTCCTCGACGATGACGCCTCCGTCCATGAATATGACACGGTCGGACACAGCACGGGCAAAGGCCATCTCGTGCGTTACTATGACCATTGTCATGTGCTCCTCGGCAAGCTTCTTTATGACCTTGAGCACTTCGCCCGTGAGCTCGGGATCGAGTGCACTCGTCGGCTCGTCGAAAAACAGTATCTGCGGATCCATGGCCAGTGCACGCGCTATTGCGACGCGCTGCTGCTGACCGCCGGAGAGCTGGCAGGGGTAGGCGTCGGCCTTTTCCTCAAGGTTCATTTTCCTAAGCAGCTCCATGGCCTTCTCCTGCGCCTCGTCCTTACTGCGGCCGAGCACGCTTATCTGCGGATCGGTGAGATTTTTAAGCACACTATAGTGTGGGAAAAGGTTGAAGTTCTGGAAAACGAGGCCGAAAATGCTGCGAATTTTTTTGAGCTCTGCCTTACCGGAATAAACGGATTTGCCGTTTGGACCGATCTTTGCCGCGTATTCGCCGGAGTAGATGAGCTCGCCGCTGTCCATCTCGGTAAGCAGCGTTGCGCAGCGCAGAAGAGTACTTTTTCCTGAGCCGGACGGACCTATGACCGACACTACCTCACCCTCGGAAACGCTCAGGCTTATATCCTTGAGAACGTGGAGCGTTTCATTATTGAAGCTTTTCTGAACATGATTTATTTCCAATATCTTCATCGTAAGCGCTCCTTACCGGTAATAGTTCATGGATTTTTCCGCCTTGCCCATGACGAAATCGACGATGGCGTTAAACAGGAAGTAGAATACGCCTGCGACGACGAAGGGCACAAAGCTCGTCTGCGAGTTTGCGAGGTTCTTGCCGATGGTGAACATCTCAACATATGAGACGGTGAAGGCCAGCGAGGTGTCCTTTACAAGGGTGACGACCTCGTTTGTTACGCTTGGCATGATGCGCTTTATGACCTGGGGCAGAATGATGCGGAAGAAGGTCTGCACCTTGGAGTAGCCCAGAATCTCCGAGGCCTCATACTGGCCGACGGGGATCGATTCTATGCCGCTGCGGTAGATCTCGGCAAAATAAGCCGCATAGTTTATCGCAAAAGCTATAACGACAGGGATAAGCTTGTTTTTGGAGACGGAAAACTGGAACAGATAATACGGACCGTAGGTCACAGCAATGAGCTGGAGCATCAGCGGAGTGCCGCGCAGGACGGATATGATGGCGCGGGTCACGTTTGAAACGACCTTGTTCTTGCTCATTCTGAGCAGGGCAACGACCATGCCGAGCGGCAGGGAGAACAGCAGCGTCAGAAAGAATATCGCGCAGGTGCCGCCCATGCCCTCAAGCATCAGGTTTATCATTGTTATTAGCTTCATAATATCCTCATTTTAAGATAATGTGTATTAACGCGCACGATCCCGAAGGCGCTGCGCACCTTCGGGAAATGTGCTTTTGCTTGTTTAATTATTTGTTGAGAAAGATAAGGTTGTTTACGATGTCGGGATACTTATCAGCGATCTTCTGATAGGTGCCGTTTTCAACGAGCTGATCGATAGCGCCCTGAATCTGGTCGCACAGCTCCTGGTCGCCGGAGCGGAATGCGATGCCGTACTGCTCGGCGCCGAGATTTTCATTGATGATCGAATAGCCCTCGTTCTCAGCAGCGTATGCGGCTGCAACGGGGTAGTCGACGAACACTGCGTCAACGCTTCCGCCTCCGAGCTCGGTGAAGCAGCTCAGGAAGCTGTTGCAGGTAACAACGTTTTTGAAAGTGGCCTTGAGATCGGCGAGGTCGCCGTCGAGGAGGGTCTGACCGGAGGTGCCGAGCTGAACGGCGACGGTCTTGCCTGCGAGATCCTTGGAAGAGGTGTAGCCGCTGTCGGACTTAACGAGAAGAACCTGAGTGTTATCGTAATAGGGCTTGGAGATGACGTAGCCGGCTTCCTTCATGCTGTCGAGGATAGTCATGCCGGCCCAGATGCAATCACATTCCTTGCTGTCAAGCTGAACGAGCTTCTGATCCCAGTTGAGAGCGAAGAACTCCACCTTCCAGCCGAGCAGATCGCAGACCGCCTGAGCGGTTTCCACGTCGAAGCCGGTGTACTTGCCGTCGTCGCCCATGTAGGCATAGGGGGGATACTCGGGGTCAATGCCGACTACGAGAGTCTTGACATCGTCCTTCGCCTTGTCGTCGTCAGAGCTGTCGTTGCCGCAGGCGCACAGTGCGAAGACCATCATAAGCGCCAGCATCATAGCGATAATTCGTTTCATTTTCTTTTCCTCCAAAACGTGTCGTTGAGTTTTAGTTTGTTATCACGCTGCTATAATAACACATTAGCGAAATAAAGCAAGACTTTTTTGCGAATTTAACTGTGCGGTTTCTGCACAGCGATTTTGCTTACTTATTATAATAAAAAATCATGCCGGATGGCATGATTTTTTAGAGACTGTCAAAAAACTATGCTGCTGAGTAAATACAACCGCGCAGCGGGGGAGCTTGAGGGGGCAAGGCCCGCCTCAAGTTGGATTATAGCCATCAAAAATGCCTGAGCCATCAGGCTTTTTGACGAGCGAAGCGAGATTTTTCGTGAAGCGTAAGCTTCACAAAAAATGTGGCGTATTTGAAGCGTGCAAAAAAGCCATTGGCTTTTTTGACACGCTGTAAAAAATCACACCGGATGGCATGATTTTTTAATCTTATGAATTTTTACGCCGTTGCCGGAATGGCGGGCTCGGTGTTATCCGGTGTCGGACGCTTCATACCGACCTTAAGCAGCAGCGGCGTTACGAGGGTCGTGACTATGACCATGAGAACGACCGCGGGGAACATCGTTCCCGATATCAGTCCCGCCATGCTGCCCTTTTGCGCAACTATCAGCGCGACCTCGCCGCGGGACACCATGCCGAGGCCGATGGAAACGGAGTCGTAGGTTTTAAAGCCCGTGAGCCTCGCGCCGATGCCGCAGCCGATGATCTTGGTGACAATGGCGACGAGGGTGAGTGCGACGGCGAACAGAATGAGGTTGCCGTCAAGTCCGGCAAGCTCGGTTTTGATGCCTATGGAGGCAAAGAATATAGGGGAGAAGAGCATGTAGCTCATGGTATTTATACGCTTGACTATATAGGTTCGCGCCTCGCTGTGGTCGCTGAGCATGATGCCTGCAAAGTACGCGCCGGTTATATCGGCGATGCCGAAGAAATGCTCGGAAACGAAGCTGAGCAGGAAGCAGAAGGCCAGCGCGTAGATGGCTATGCGCCTGTGGATGCGGTCAAATCTCGAGCACAGTCTGCGAAACAGCCTGCGCACAACGACGGTCACAACGGCGAGGCAGATAAAATACGCGATGATGCGGACAAACACCATTGCCGGCTCGACGGTCGAGTCGGTGAAGCCGGTCAGTACGGTAAGAACGATGATGCCGAGCACATCGTCAATGACGGCGGCGGCCATTATTGCCGTGCCGACGCGGCTTTTGAGCTTGCCCATCTCGCGCAGCGTTTCGACGGTGATCGAGACCGAGGTCGCGGTAAGAACGACGCCGATAAACGCGGCCTTTATCATTTTAAGGCTGTCCGGCTCGCTGTTAAACAGCAGATAGCAGCCCGCACCGCCGAGAAACGGCACGATAACGCCGATCGTGGCTATGACGAGAGCCGACAGCCCTGTGTGTCGGAGCTCCTCCAGGTCGGTATCGAGGCCGGCCATGAACATAAGAATTATCACGCCGATCTCGGCCGTCTTTACGAGAAAGTCCGACTCACCGATGAGTCCGAAGCAGCTCGGCCCGAGAAGGAGACCCGCTATAAGCGCGCCGACGACCTGCGGCATGTTGACCTTTTCGCTTGCAATGCCCAGAACCTTGGTCGAAAGCATAATAAGCGCGATAACTACGAGAAAGCTGTAATCCATGTAAATTTCCCCCAAAATCACAGTTGAAATTATCAAAAAAACCACAATCCTGAGGCGTTCCGCCTCAAGCGCAAGGCGGATTTTACGCGCTTTTGCGGTAAATTGCAAGTTAATTTTTCGCTTCCGAGATGAGCGTAATTAATACAGCTATAACTTGACGGCATACCTGAATCGCTGTGCAAAAAACGCACCGTAAAATCATACAAACTGTTGCATATGTACTTCAATTCCTATTGCTGAAGTGGTATATTAATATCACATTATTGATATAGGAATTACGGAGGTGATATGATGAACGTGACCAGCAAGGGCCGTTATGCGCTGAGAATAATGATCGACCTTGCCCAGCACAGAGACGACGGTTTCATATCGCTCAAAACCGTGTCCGAGCGCACGGAGCTTTCAATGAAGTATCTTGAGATGATAGTCGGCAGCCTCAAAAAAGCCGAGCTCGTTTTAAGCTCACGCGGCAAGGAGGGCGGCTATAAGCTCGTAAAAGACCCCGGGGACTATACGATCGGCGAGATCCTCAGATGCATGGAGGATAACCTCGCACCGGTGGCATGCATAAAGGAAGGCGAGATACAGTGCGACCACTCAGGCGGATGCCTGACGGTGCCGATGTGGAAGGAACTTGACGATATAACAAACGCCTATCTCGACACGGTAAGCCTTGAGGATCTGCTCACGGGCGAAAAATGGCGAAAAAAGACTTGACTTAGTTATAACAAGGTGCTACAATCCCTACAGAATTAATAGGATATATAACGCGAAAGGAAGATAAAAATGTTTGTATACGCAGATAATGCCGCTACTACCTGTGTCAGCAAGACCGCGCTTGACGCGATGATGCCCTATCTAACCGAGCAGTACGGCAACCCCTCGAGCCTGTATGCCTTTGCCCAGAACGCGAAGGAGGCGCTTGAGGCTTCAAGAAAGACAGTCGCCGACATTATCGGCGCACAGCCCAAGGAGATATACTTCACCTCCGGCGGCTCCGAGGCGGACAATCAGGCCATAGTTTCCATGGCCAAGGTCGGCGCTATCAAGGGCAAGAAGCATCTTATATCCACGAAGTTTGAGCATCATGCAGTCCTTCATACGCTCAAAAAGCTCGAAAAAGAGGGTTTTGAGGTCACTCTTCTGGACGTTCACGAGGACGGCGTTGTCCGCCTTGAGGACCTTGAGGCCGCAGTCCGCGAGGACACCGCGCTCGTTACCGTGATGTTCGCAAATAACGAGATCGGCACAGTTCAGCCCATCAAGGAGATCGGAGAGTTCTGCCGCGCAAGAAAGATCCCCTTCCACACCGACGCCGTTCAGGCAGCCGGCCATATGCCGATAAACGTTCAGGAGATGAATATTGACCTGCTGAGCATGTCCGGCCACAAGTTCCACGCGCCCAAGGGCGTAGGAGTCCTGTACGCAAAGAGAGGTATGCCGCTGTTCAATATCATTGAGGGCGGCGCCCAGGAGCGCGGCAAGCGCGCCGGTACCGAGAACATCCCCGGCATAGTCGCACTGGCGGCGGCTCTCAAGGAGAGCGTTGACAATATGGAGGCCAATACGGCAAAGATTATCCCCATGCGCGATAAGCTCTTCACCGAGCTCAGCAAGATCCCCCATTCCAAGATAAACGGTTCGCTCGAGCATCACGTTCCCGGCACTGTTAACATGTGCTTTGAGGGCATCGAGGGCGAAAGCCTCCTGCTGCTGCTTGACGCCAAGGGCGTGTGCGCATCGTCCGGCTCTGCATGCACATCCGGCTCGCTCGACCCCAGCCACGTTCTGCTTTCTCTCGGCCTGCCTCACGAGGTGGCGCACGGCTCGCTGCGTCTGTCGATCGGCGAGTACAACACCATGGAGGAGATTGACCACATCATCAAGGTCGTCCCCGAGGTCGTGTCCTACCTGCGCGATATCTCCCCCGTGTGGGAGGAGCTCGAAAACGGCACAAAGAAGCATCTTATTTAATAAACAGCACATCGTGATATAATAGGAGGAACTCAGTTATGGCACTTTATAGTGATAAGGTAATGGATCATTTTCAGAATCCCCGCAATGTCGGCAAGATGGACGATGCCGACGGCGTAGGCGAAGTCGGCAACGCAAAATGCGGCGACATCATGAAGATGTACATCAAGGTCAAGGACGGCATCATCACCGACGTTAAATTCAACACCTTCGGCTGCGGCAGCGCTATAGCAACAAGCTCCATGGCCACAGAGCTCATAAAGGGCAAGAAGGTTGAGGATGCGCTTGAGCTTTCAAACAAGGCTGTTGTTGAGGCTCTCGACGGTCTGCCCGCGCACAAGATCCACTGCTCGGTACTCGCCGAGGAAGCAGTCGCGGCAGCTGTCAAGGACTACTACGACCGCAACGGCATAGCATACGATCCCGAGCTGTTCAGCAAGAAGCTGCACGACTGCGAGCACTGCGCAGAGTGATTTGAGCATAATAAGCATTAAAAATCCCACCGCTATGGCGGTGGGATTTTTGCATATATTCAGCTATTTCCATGCCTCGGGCAGGCAGTGCATACGCAGGGCATCGAGCATACGGAAGCCCTCGGCGTGGAGGGAAAGGCAGCGCAGACCGAAGTCAAGTGAGCGGATGCGCAGGTACATGGCTATCGCCCTGCCCCCGGCGCTCCCGTCGGGAAACTGACTCTTGTGGCAGCCGAATACGGCCGACAGCTGCCTATTTAGCAGCTCTTTTGAGGTTTTGACATAGCGGTTCGGTGAGGCGGTCATATAATACGCTATCGCCTTCACTGGAGCAGGAGCCGCTCCGCGGCGCCGCATTATGCCCTCATACGGTGCAAAGTACGCGATCTCGGACGCGGCTCTGCCGACATTAAGGTGATCGGTGTGGCACTCGCTTTTGACCTGCGGATCAGGGCAGAATATGACGTCGGGCTTAAATTCTCCGACGATCCTCGCAATTGCGCTTTTAAGCTCATTTTGCTCATAAACGCCGCCGTCGCAGAACGGGAGAAAGCGAACGTCCGTAACGCCGAGTGCCGCCGCCGAGACCGTTGCCTCGGCCCTGCGCATCGGGATAAGCTCCTCCGGCGGAACGGTGTCGGAGCCGAAGCGGCCGTCGATGCAGCACAAAAACGCGACCGCCTTGCCCGACTGCACGAGCTTTGCCGCCGTCGCGCCCGCGCCGATCTCAATATCGTCCGGGTGCGGCCCGATGAACAGATACCGGTCAAAGCTATCAAGCTTCGGCAGGGGAGAAGCGATGCTTACGGCAAGTCCCGTTATGCTCATATCGTCTCTCCCTTGCGCGCGGCTATCTCGCCGCAGATGCGCTCGTACTCGTCCTCATCGAGCCTGTAATGCTTTTTGTACAGGAAATAGCTCAGAAGCATCAGCACACAGGGGATGATGACCATGCACAGCAGCAGGGCCAGCGTTTTGCCCGGCTCTATACCGGCGATGATATTGTCGATGGCCGTAATCTTACCCTGCTCTGAGATAAGCTTGCGTGCGCACTCGTTTTCCAAGTCGGATATGCGGTTTGTGTACTGAGTTACGCCGAAGATGATATAGCTGAGGTTCGTCACGAGAACGATGAGAGCAGAGGACATCTTGGTCAAAAACGGGCGCAGTGATGTGATTATCGCCTCATCGCGTGAGCCGGTGCGGTATTCGTTGTATTCGACGGTGTTTATGATGGAGATCATCATAATGAGATAGTAGCCGTATTGACCGAAATTAGAAAGCGCGTAGCCGGCTGTTATGATCCAGAACTTGAGCATCGTCGAGGGCAGAGTGAGCCCGGCGATGAGCATGAGCGCATAGCCTGCCATCGAGATGCATGCGAGGATTGTCATGAGCTTTTTGCGCTTTATATGCCGCGAGATTGCGGGATAGAAGATCATAAGAAACGCCGTCACGGACATTCCGACAATGGAAAACAGCGAGAACAGACCTCCCTCGTAGCCGAAGTCAAAATATATGTATGTTGCGCCTATACCGCCGACTATAAGGCCGTTGCCAATCTGCTGAAGCAGGAAAATGAGGCTTATCCACAGAAGCTGATCATTGCCGGTGATGGTCGTCCAGATCTTCTTGAAGCTGATGGGCGGCACATCGGCGTATTCGCGGTTTTCGCGCACTCCGAATATGGTAAAGCACAAGAACAGCGGCGCAATGATGCAGATAATCAGCGCGATGCGCCCGTAAGCAATGGTCGTGCTGCCCCCGATGGCCATATCTCCGACGGTGAGCATGGGGATGAGCACGCTTGCTATCGTTCCTCCGATGCCGGCAAACAGCGTTGCACGAGAGGCAAACTGGTTTCTCGCGTTTGCGTCGGTCGAAAGCGCGGGCACCATGCCCCAGTAGGAGATATCATGCATCGTGTAGGTTATCGAGTACATGAAATAGATAATTCCGAAGAACCAGACAAAGCTCCAGCCCTGAAGGTCGGTATTGAAGGCGAGGTACACTACGACAGAGGTCGAGAGTATTCCGATGACGAGCCATGGCTTGAATTTACCCCAGCGTGTGCGTGTGCGCTCAATGATATTGCCCATGATCGGGTCGTTTAAAGCGTCAAATATCCGAGCTGCGACGACGATGGCGGTTATAGCGCCGAATTGCGCGTTCGTGAGGCTGCGAGTGAACAGAACAAAGGTTATGATGCAGCTTGTGAACAGGTAATATATCATATCCCTGCCGACGGTGCCGAGCGGGAACATGATAAGATTTTTCTTTCTCTGCCTGAGATCTTCCATTTCAATCTCCAATCCTAAGCCGACAGGCTTTCGGCTCTCGTCAGCTTATTTAAAGTAACTTCCATTTTATCAGCAGAGAGGAATAATAGCAAGGGAAACACGCCGCCGGGCATGATGAAGTTTGGGGCGCAAAATTGTTGCAGATGCACAAACGGCGTTACCTTCGATCGACAAGGACACACACGGTTTTGACTGGCTCAAATGCGTCCGTGCTGCGTTGAAGCCCTTGCGAATATGTCGCCCATCAAAGAGAAAAAGGCGAAAAGCGCCGAAAAGGAACGGTGACAGGCGTGTGTGTCCTTGTCAATCGAAGGTATAAAAACGCGAAAATTCGGTCTTGCGAAATGCGTCGATATCGGATAGAATGTGTGTTGTTCAATTATATGCGAGGTGGTCAAATTGCAGCAGCTTATCGAGCGCATCAAGCGTGACGGCGTGGTAAAGCCAGGCGGAGTTCTGAAGGTGGACAGCTTTTTAAATCATCAGATCGACCCGAAGCTTAGCTACGACATGGCAAAGGAGATACACAGACTGTTTGAAAACGAGGACGTCAACAAGATACTCACCATCGAGGCCTCCGGCATCGGCATGGCCGTCCTGACGGGACTTGTGTTCGACTGTCCCGTGGTCTTTGCAAAAAAGAGCAAGACGATAAATCTCTCGGACGATGTGTACTCAACGACAGTGTATTCCTTCACGCATCAGGTCTCGAAGCAGGTGCTTGTTTCAAAGCGCTATCTTAACCCCGGCGACAGAGTGCTGATAGTAGACGACTTCCTTGCAAACGGCGCGGCGCTCGAGGGGCTGTGCGATATCGTCGAGCAGGCGGGAGCGACGGTCGTCGGAGCGGCAATCGCAATAGAAAAGGCCTTCCAGCCCGGCGGCGCAAAGCTGCGTGCAAGAGGACTGCACATCGAGTCGCTGGCACGTATCGAGTCTATGAGCGACGACAGCATTGTCTTCTGTCAGGAATAAACATGCACAAAAAACGCAAAGAAAAAATGTTAAACTTGGCTAAAAACCAGTCTTGACTTTTTTCGACGCAGTTGATATGCTAAACGTGTTCCCGATAAAGGGCACGAAAAACAGAATATTTTCGATATATAGCAAATAATATGGATTTGAAGTCTCTACCCGGACGCCGTAAATGACCGGACTATCGAAGCTTAATACAGAGGGAGAAGCTTTTTTCGCTCTTCCCTTGGCTTTGGTGTTTATTTTCGCCGGTCACAGATCCATGTGTCCGGCGTTTTTTATTTTATTTTTATTTGTATCAAAGCTCATATGAGCTTGATAATAGAATTTTTTGGAGGGTAACCGAAAGATGATGAAGAAGATTACTGCACTGCTTTTGGCATTGGCCATGGTATTTGCGCTGTGTGCCTGCGGCAACGGCGACAAGGACAAGGACAATGACGGCGACAAAGCCAAGATAAAGGTCGGATTCATATTCCTGCACGATGAGAACTCCACCTACGACCTCAACTTCATGAATGCGGCAGAGGCTGCATGCAAGAACCTCGGCGTCGAGTATGTATTCAAGAAGAACATCCCCGAAGATCAGAAGTGCTACGACGCAGCTGCAGAGCTTGCCGAAGACGGCTGCAACATCATCTTCGCCGACAGCTTCGGCCATGAGCCGTTTATCATTGAGGCGGCAAAAGAGTTCCCCGATGTTCAGTTCTGCCACTCCACCGGCACTCTCGCTCACACTGAGAAGCTTTCCAACTACCACAACGCATTCGCTTCCATCTACGAAGGCCGCTATCTTGCAGGTATCGCAGCAGGCCTCAAGCTCAATGAGATGATCGCAAACGGCGAGTTCACCGCTGACGAGGCAAAAATGGGCTATGTCGGCGCATTCACCTACGCAGAAGTTATCTCCGGTTACACCTCTTTCTTCCTCGGCGCACGCTCGGTCTGCCCCAGCGTTACCATGGACGTGACCTTCACCGGCTCCTGGTACGATGAGACCGCAGAGAAGGAAGCAGCTAACACCCTCATCAAGAACGGCTGCAAGCTCATCAGCCAGCACGCCGACTCCATGGGCGCTCCCACCGCATGCGAGACCGCAGGTGTTCCCAACGTTTCCTACAACGGCAGCACCGTTTCCGCCTGCCCCAACACCTTTATCGTTTCCTCCCGCATCGACTGGACTCCCTACTACGAGTACGCAATCAAGGCAGTCATGAACGGCGAGACCATCGACACCGACTGGACCGGCACCCTTGCTACCGGCTCCGTTGTCCTGACCGACGTTAACGAGAAGGCAGCAGCAGAGGGCACCGCAAAGGCAATTGCAGATGCAACCGCAAAGCTCGAGGACGGAAGCCTGAAGGTCTTCGACATCACCACCTTCACCGTCAAGGGCAAGCAGCTCGACAGCTACATGGCCGACGTTGACACCGATAAGGACTACACGCCCGACACTGAGGCTGTAAAGGATGGCGCATTCCTCGAGTCTACCTACCGCTCCGCTCCTTACTTCGATGTTCAGATCGACGGCATCAACCTGCTCGATACCAACTTCGGCAGCTGATATACCGAATAAGCAACGTTAAATTAAAAGGAAGCTCCGCGCATACGGAGCTTCCTTTAACCGCTTAAGCTGACAGACGGCAGGGGTTCGTCTCCCGTCAGCTTATTCGGCCGTGCAGGAAAGAGCATGGAAATATGCCGTGCTTTTTCCTGTGCAGCTACTATTACATATCGGGAGATACGAGATGGATAATAAAAACGCCGCCGTGAAGATGAGAAACATATCAAAATCCTTCGGCACGGTAAAAGCTAACGACAAGATTTGGCTCGATATATACAGAGGCGAGATACTTGCGCTTCTGGGAGAGAACGGTTCTGGCAAGACCACCCTCATGAATATGCTCTCAGGCATTTATTTTCCCGATGAGGGCGAGATATTTGTTGACGACAAAGAGGTCGTCATACGCTCCCCCAAGGATGCGCTCAAGCTCGGCATCGGTATGATCCACCAGCACTTCAAGCTTGTCGACGTTCTTACGGCGACAGAGAACATCATTCTGGGCCTTGAGGGGAAGGGCAGGCTCGACCTCAAGGCTGCGGCGAAAAAGATCCGCGAGATCTGCGACGCTTACGGCTTTGACGTCGATCCCGATCAGCACATTTACGAGATGAGCGTTTCGCAGAAGCAGACCGTCGAGATAGTCAAAGTGCTCTACCGCGGCGCGGATATCCTCATTCTCGATGAGCCGACGGCGGTGCTCACCCCGCAGGAGACCGATAAGCTTTTTGCCGTTTTGCGCAACATGCGCGACGCGGGCAAGGCGATCGTTATAATAACCCACAAGATGCACGAGGTCGAGGAGCTCTCCGACAGAGTTGCGGTTCTGCGGCACGGCCAGTTCATCGGCGATATGCCGACAAAGAACACAAACGCTCAGGAAATGACCAATATGATGGTCGGTCACGCGGTCGAGCTGAATATAGACCGCCCCGACCCCGTCGATCCCAAGCCGAGGATCGAGGTCAAAAACCTCACCGTGCGCAGTATCGACGGTATAGTCAAGCTCGATGACGTATCCTTCACCGCAAACAGCGGCGAGATACTCGGCATCGCGGGCATATCCGGCTGCGGACAGAAGGAGCTGCTTGAGGCCATCGCCGGGCTTCAGCCGACCGAGAGCGGCAGCGTAAGCTATATAAAAGACAACGGCGAAAGAGAAGAGCTCCTTGGCAAGGATCCGCTTTCCATAGCCGATCTCGGTGTTGTGCTCTCCTTCGTTCCCGAGGACAGGCTAGGCATGGGGCTTGTCGCAAATATGGATCTCGGTGATAACATGATGCTCCGCTCGTTCAGAAAGGGCAAGAGCATCTTCACCGACAGAAAAAGTCCCCGCAAGCTCGCCGAAAACGTAGTTGACGAGCTTGAGGTCGTAACTCCCGGCATAAGCACTCCGGTGCGCCGTCTCTCCGGCGGCAATGTTCAGAAGGTGCTCGTCGGACGCGAGATAGCCTCGGCTCCGACGGTGCTGCTCACGGCCTATGCCGTGCGCGGACTTGATATCAATTCGTCCTACACGATATACGATCTTATTAACCGCCAGAAGCAGAAGGGCGTCGCCGTCATATACGTCGGCGAGGATCTCGACGTGCTGCTCGAGCTGTGCGACAGGATACTCGTCCTGTGCGGCGGCAAGGTCAGCGGCATAGTTCCCGGCCACGGCGCAAAAAAACGCGAGGTCGGCATGATGATGACGAAGCTTGGAGGCGAGAAGGCAGATGAAAAATAATAACAGAGAGCCGCTGCTGCATATCGTCAAGCGCGGCGCACTGCCATGGTACAAGGCATGGGGCATCCGCCTTCTGGCGATAGTCATTGCGCTCATAGTCTGCGCGATAGTCACCATGACCGTTACCGGAGAAAATCCCATTCAGGTCTACGCAACAATGCTCGACAGCTCCTTCGGAAGCGAGCGCAAGGTCTGGATATTTGCTCAGAGCACCGCAATGCTGCTGGGCGTATCGCTCGCCGTAACTCCGGCGTTCAAGATGAAGTTCTGGAACATCGGCGGCGAGGGTCAGATCCTCGCGGGCTGTCTTGCGGCAGCAGCGTGCATGATCTGCCTGGCAGATACGGTCTCCAATGGCCTGCTCATAGCGATAAGCGCCGTGGCAAGCATCGCCGCGGGCGCAATATGGGGCGGCATTCCGGCGTTTTTCAAGGCAAAGTGGAACACGAACGAGACACTGTTCACGCTTATGATGAACTATGTCGCAACTCAGCTCGTTGCGTTTTTCGTTATCATATGGGAGGTGCCCAAGGGCGCAGGACAGATTGGCATTATAAACCAGAGCACCCAGATCGGCTGGCTTCCGCAGCTCGGCGGCAATAAGTACATGCTAAATGTTCTGGTCATCCTTGTTCTGACCGTTTTGGTGTATATTTACCTTAGCTATTCAAAGCACGGCTACGAGCTGACCGTTGTCGGCGAAAGCGAGCGCACGGCGCGCTACGTCGGCATAAAGGTTGAAAAGGTCATTATCCGCACGATGCTCCTGTCGGGAGCTATATGCGGACTCGTAGGTTTTCTGCTTGTTTCCGGCACAGACCATACGCTGTCCACCTCGCTCTCGGGCGGGCGCGGCTTCACGGCGGTCATGATCTCCTGGCTTGCAAAGTTCAACCCCATTATCATGATATTTGCGAGCATGCTGCTTGCCTTCCTCGATAAGGGCGCAAGCGCGATATCCACGAATTTCGGCCTGAACCACTCATTTTCAGATATTCTCACCGGACTTATCCTGTTCTTTATTATCGGCTGCGAGTTCTTTATAAGCTACAAGATAAGCTTCCGCAAGGCGGCGGGAAAGGAGAGCGCGGAAAATGTTTGATATAGTATCCTTCTTCCCGAGAGCCGTAATGCAGGGTGTACCTCTGCTCTTCGGCGGCACGGGAGAGATAATAACCGAAAAATCCGGCAACCTCAACCTCGGCATACCCGGCATCATGTATGTCGGCGGCATATGCGGCGTTATCGGCGCTTTTATGTACGAGCAGTCGACCGCTGAGCTTAACAGCCTTCTTGCGATACTTATTCCCGTGCTGTCCTGCCTGCTCGGCTCGCTGCTCATGGGACTGCTGTACTGCTTTCTGACCGTAACGCTCAGAGCAAACCAGAATGTCACCGGCCTTGCGATGACCACCTTCGGCATCGGAATCGGCAACTTCTTCGGCGGCTCGCTCATAAAGCTCACGGACGCCGAGGTCCCCTCCATTGCCCTGTCTGCGACAAGCAGGGTATTCAGCAAATCGCTGCCCTTTGCCGACAGCCTCGGCTGGTTCGGCAAGATGTTTTTGAGCTACGGCTTTCTTGCCTATGTGTCGATAATAATCGCCGTAATAGCGGCTTACGTCATAAAAAAGACCCGCGTCGGCCTCAACCTGCGCGCCGTCGGCGAGAGCCCCGCGACAGCCGATGCCGCCGGTATAAACGTTAACCGCTATAAATACATCGCAACCTGCATCGGCAGCATGATCGCAGGTCTCGGCGGCCTGTACTACGTCATGGACTATGCCTGCGGCGTTTGGTCAAACGACGCATTCGGCGACCGCGGCTGGCTTGCCATCGCGCTGGTCATCTTCTCGATTTGGAGACCGAATCTTGCGATAATCGCATCGATACTTTTCGGCGGTCTGTATATCGTGTATTTGTACATCCCGGCGGGAACTCAGCTTTACATGATGGAGCTGTACAAGATGCTCCCGTACCTTGTCACGATTATCGTGCTCGTCGCTGTATCCATGCGCAAAAAGCGCGAGAACGAGCCGCCCGCGGCGCTCGGCCTTGCATATTTCCGAGAGGAACGATAGCTTTAACGCTCCGGTCTCTGCACCGGAGCGTTTGTTAATCTGCATTGCTTGCGCAACGGGCGGCTTTAGCTTATATTGGAGCCGTAAGGAGGTAGATGATATGTTCTCTGAAAACCTGAAAACACTGCGTAAGCAGAAGGGCTTTACGCAGGAGGAGCTTGCGGCGCGGCTGAATATTGTGAGACAGACCGTTTCAAAATGGGAAAAGGGTCTTTCGGTGCCGGATGCCGAGCTACTTATACGACTGGCGGAGATACTTGAGGTTCCGGTCAGCACTTTGCTCGGCTCGGCGATACCCGACGATAAGGAGCCTGACGATATTGCGCGGCAGCTTTCTCATATAAATGAGCAGCTTGCCGTAAAAAACCGCCGCAGCCGCCGCATATGGCGCACGGCAGCCGCCGTGCTCATAGCGGTCGTTGTTATATATCTGCTGCTCATCGCCGTAAATATCATAGCATTTAACAAGTTTAGAGTAGATGATCCCGGCAGGGTGCAGGTGACCGACTATGTGGAGGTCATGCCGGAAAAGCAGAAATAGAAAAAGGTGCTGTCTCATTGTGAGGCAGCACCTTTTTGATGCTCATAATGTCCCGAGGTAGCCCTCGAGAATAAGGCTCGCCGCGACCGCATCGACGGTTTTGCGGTGCTTTTTTTCCCTTTTGCCGTTTGCGCGGAGTATCGCGTGCGCCTCGACGCTGCTGCGGCGCTCGTCCCACATAACGACGGGAATGTCGGTTTTGCTTTCTAAGAGAGCGGCAAACTCGCGGCATTTTTCCGCCCTTGCTCCCTCCGTGCCGTCCATATTCCTCGGCAGACCCAGCACAAAGCGCTCGACCGAGCGTGACCTTGCCTCGCGCACGATCTCGTCCGCCAGTGCATCTGCGTCCCACTGGTTTACCGTCCACGCCTCGCCGACGAGGATGTTCATCGCGTCCGAAACGGCAAGTCCGGTGCGCGCATCGCCGTAATCTATTCCCATGATCCGCATATCGTCACCTCACTTCAGGCCGAAGCATGCGCGTATCTGCCCGCATATGTACAGCGAGCCGAAGGCGCAGACCATAGCGTCCTGCTCCTGCGCGATATCACGCGCAAGGTCGACTCCGTCCTCGACGGTATCGGCAATGCTGACCTCATGGCAGCTTCCGCGGAAGAACTCGGCCAGTTCTCCGGCCGGGAGCGCACGCTCGGAGTTGGGCGTTACGCACACGCAGGCGTCAAACAGCGGCGCGAGCGTGGCGGCGATAGCCTTGTAGTCCTTATCCTTCAGAACACCGACGAGTGCAACGCGTTTTCTGTCGGGGAAATAGTGCTCCAGGCACTCGCGCAGAGCGGCGGCGCACTGCGGATTGTGCCCTCCGTCGAGCACGAACCATGGATCGTCCGTGTGCAGAACCTCAAACCGCGCCGGCCACGCGACGGAATAAAGTCCGGCCTCGACCGCCTCGTCGTCGATATCCCAGCCCTGCTCGCGAAGAACATTCAACGTCTCGAGCACGGTCGCGGCGTTGTGCAGCTGATGCTCGCCCAAAAGAGGTATCGCGTAGCTTGTGCCGTTATAGGAAAACACCTGCCCGTCAATGGAATCAAAATCGACTTTTATATCGTCAAAATCGGGAACATACAGCTCTGCGCTCATTTCACGGCAGACCTCGCGCACAATCTCCATAGTCTCGCCGTACTGCTGATACATGACTACCGCCGCGCCGTATTTGATGATGCCGGCCTTTTCATAGGCGATCTCGGACAGCGTTCTGCCGAGTATGGCCGTGTGATCAAGGCCGATATTGGCTATGACGCAGCATTCGGGGCAGGGGATGACGTTCGTTGCGTCGTATCTGCCGCCGAGCCCGACCTCAAGAATGACGATCTCGCAGCCGGAATCGGCAAACCAGCGCAGCGCGGCGGCGGTCATCATCTCAAACTCAGTGGGGTGATCGTCCATCGCGTCTGCATGCCGCTTTATCTCAGTGACTATCTCGGCAAGCGTATTATCCTCTATCTGCCTGCCGTTTATCTGCATGCGCTCGTTGAAGCGGCGCAGATACGGTGAGGTGTAAAGTCCCGTCCTGAAGCCCGCTCTGCGCATGACGGAGGCGAGCATCGCACATATGCTGCCCTTGCCGTTGGTTCCGGCGACGTGGACGAATTTCAGCTCCGACTGCGGATTGCCGAGTCTTGCGAGCAGCTCCGTTATGCGCTCAAGCCCGAGGCGTGAGCCTCTCCACGAGGTGCCGTTAATGTATTCAATCGCCTGTTTGTAATCCATATTTTGACCTTCATTTAATATATTTTGCGATAAACGCGTCTATTTTAGCTGCGTATGCCGTGCCGCTCGTGAACATTGCTTCTATATGCCGTGTGCCCTCGGTGAAAAGACAGTCCTTGTCGGTCGGGCAGGCGTCAAATGCACGCGGTGCGTTTTCAAACGGGACGGTAGGATCGTCCACGCCGTGTACAAACAGCATCGGGCACCTGGCGTGCGCGAGATTTCCCATTACCTCCGTGCCTTCAAGCTCATAGCCCGCGACGTACCTGTTCATCTTTGCAATAAGTTCGTATACGAATCCGAGCTGAGAGCGCAGTATGGGGCGTGCGTCGATAAAGCCGCTGTCTTCAACGATGAATTTTACGGTATCGGGAACACGGTCGCTCATTTTCATGACCGTCGCCCCGCCGAGGGAAAAGCCGTGCAGCACGATCTGGATATCACGGCCGAGCTCAGCCTCTAAAAAATCGAGCCATTTCAGACAATCGGCGCTTTCAAAAACGTCGTAGCCGAACCAATTGCCGCCCGACAGACCGGACGCGGTGTTGTCGGGGGCGAAGATATCAAAGCCGCGGCTGTGGTAGTATTCGTGCAGCATGCCGGCGGTTTCCGCGTGCTCGGAGTGATAGCCGTGGACGATGAACGCGATCCTTTTGCCGAATTTTTTGCCGCAGGGGAAATAAAAGCCCTGCAGAGTCTCGCCGCGCTCGGACTGCATCGTATAGCACAGATGCACCTTGCGCTCCAAACCGTTTGCGTGCCTGTCGCGCCAGACATAGTATTCCGGGCAGTGCGTTTTCTTATCCAGCAGAGCCTCAAGCAGCGGCGGACGGCGGCGCGCAAAGATGTATCTGTAAACATCCCATACGGCAAGCAGAGGTATCGCCGCAAGCAAGTATTTTCTCTTCATATCAGTTCACCGGAAGGACAGCGCCGATGCTGGAGAGCAGCGAGAACGCGATAACGAGTATCTGAAATACCAGGGAACCGAATTTGCCGCAGATGGGTGAAGCGCCGGTGCGCTTGCGCGAGCGGTTGTAGGCGATGATTATGCCGATTCCGGTGACAATCTGAATGATGCTGGCAAAGCGCGTAAAGCCTACAAAGCTGCTGACGCCGAACAGAGCCAGCACAAGGCAGGGAAGGGAGGCCAAAAGCCAGCAGAGATTCTTGCTCCAGCCGGTCTGCTCGCCGACGATATCGCGCAGGTTCAGGGTGTTCGCCCAAAATGAGGTGGCAAGCGCCAGAAGCGTGAATATGTAGCCGATTATGGCGACCCAGCCGCCAAGATGCCGCGAAAGATCGACCAGTGCGCCGTCCTCTGTAATATCGCTGCCCGCGCCGAGCAGAGTCATGAGCGTTATAATAAAAATAAGCGCAAGGTTTATACCGAGTCCCGTTGCGATAGCCGAACGTATGCGTTTTGCGTCGCCCCTGAGACCCTTTACTACCTGCGGCGTGCTCATGACGGCCGACAGCGAGAACGAAACCATTCCGAACAGCGCCAGTGCGTTATTAAAGCCCTGCCAGCCGGAGGGGAGGGGGCTGACATCCCGCAGAAGCGTCGCAGCGAGCAAAATGCCGACAACGCCGACCATCGAGAACACCGCGATCTTTTCGCAGATGCCCACAAGCTTCATGCCCACGAACACGACTCCCGCGCCGAGCACATAAAATATCAGCATTCCGGCTATGTCGGGCAGCCCGAACCAGTTTCTGAACACCGCCGCCGCGCCTGTGAGAAACGCGCTGACGTTTACGATGACCGAAACGCCCAGCAGAATAAATGCCGTCCATGTAAAAACGGTCTTTATTTTGCCGGAAAAAAGCTCCGCGTCAAAGCATTTTACAAACTGTGCGCCGTCGTTATTTAAACTCAGCTCCGCAATGAGAAAATGCAGAACGAGCGCGACCGCGTAGCCTATGAGCAGAATGAGTATCGTCTCGCGGAAGCTGTTATGCGCCGCAAGATACGGAACGGACAATATGCCCGCGCCGACGCCGTGACCGACAATTATGCTCGCGGCCTCCATGAAGGTAAGTTCGGATTCACCTTTTATATTCGCCATTTGCCTGACCTCCGTCAGTGATAATTTTTCACCATTTTACCACAGCGCGACGTGCATTACAATAGGAGTGTTTTGCGTTATGTAAACCCAAGTGTCAAAAAATGAGCAGCTGTTATGGCTGCTCATTTTGAATATTCTCTGCCGACGAGATAGTCGAGGCTGACGTTGTACAGATCAGCAAGCTTTACGGCAAGCTCAAGAGGAAGAGCTCTCTCGCCGCGCTCATATTTTGAATATAATGATTGGTCGCACATTAAAATTTCAGCGACCCTTTGCTGTGTAAGATCATGATCCTCGCGCAGATCACGAATACGGAGCTTCATTCGCATCACCATGCTTACTATACGATGCAAAATATGAGAAACTTGACAAATAGGACTATAAGTCCTATAATGGCGCTGGAGATGAGAATTATGCCTGATTATAAGGAAATGTATTTGAAAATGTTAGCAGCAAGTGAAGAAGCAATCAGAATTATAATTGAAGCACAGCAAGATTGTGAAGAAATGTATATTAAGGATTGTGAAGAAAACGATGCTGCAAAATAAAAACTGACGGACTAATTATTCAGTCCGTCAGTTTTTTGCTGCAAAGATGAATGCTCACTCCACATTAACGATTTTTCGCATGATTTCCGGCGGAAGCTTCACCACTTTTCGATCATAGGTTATGAGACCGTTGGCCTCCTCCTCCACATCACTAAGCTGAGTATAAACAGCGGCGGCAAGACCCTGCTCATAGGCGGGCTTTATCTGCCCGGAGTATAGCTTCTCGAGCGCTCTTTGCAGATCCTTTTCACTCTTGAGCTTTTTGTAGCCGAAGCTGACACTGCCGAAGCTGTGTCCCTTGCAGCGAAGATTGTAGCCGCCGAACTCCGTTAGCATGACCGCACGGCCGAGCTTATCTGGCTTGAAGCTATACTTTTTGAAATAAACGTGAAGGCTTTTTGTGTCGCCGATCTTCTGATCGTGCCAGCCGGAGGCGTGGTCAACGGTGCGCGTAGGGTCGATGTTTACTATCTTGTCGGCGATACGCGCTGCGTCGAACTGCCCCCAGCCCTCGTTGAAGGGTACCCACATGGCGATGCACGGGCAGTTGTACAGAAGCTCTATCATTTCGTTGAGCTCTGTTTCGTATTCGACCCTGCCCTCGAGATCCTCACGTGCGAACAGCTTGTAGTTTTTGTCGCTCAGGTGTACACCGGTGACAAGCGGCGTTGAGATTACGGCCGGGTTATAGCTGCCGCCGCCGTTTATCATGTCCTGCCAGACGAGCATGCCGAGCCTGTCGCAGTGATAGTACCAGCGCAGAGGCTCGATCTTTATGTGCTTGCGCAGCATGTTAAAGCCCATGTCCTTCGCTGTTTGGATATCGAAGATAAGCGCTTCGTCGGACGGAGCGGTGTACATTCCGTCGGACCAGTAGCCCTGATCGAGAAGCCCGTTGTGGAAATACGGTCTGCCGTTTAAGAAAAGGCGCTTTACGCCCTCAGAGTCGGCCTCGACGGAGAATTTGCGCATGGCGAAGTAGCTCTCAACCCTGTCCTCGCCGCAGGTAACGGTAAAATCGTAGAGCTTGGGGTTTTCCGGCGACCAAGGTTCAAAATCGGGAACAGGGATCGAGGCGGGGAGCTGATACTGCCGCCCGTCAAATATGGCATAGGCGCGGCTGTCACCGACAGTGTCGGCGCGCACGTTAACGCAGGCCTTGTCGAAATCCGGAGTTATGTGCAGCTGCCTTATGCAGTCGTGCGGAATGCACTCTGCCCAGACCGTCTGCCAGATGCCGCTTTGGGGCGTGTACCATATGCCGCCGCGCTTGAGCCTCTGCTTGCCGCGGGAGTGATACGATGTGTCGCTCATGTCGCGCACGCTCAATGATATCTCGTTTACGTCCCTTGAAAGGAAGCCCGTGGCGTCAAACTCAAACGGCAGATAGCCGCCCCTGTGGCGAAATGCGCGCAGCCCGTTTATATAAACAGTGCAGCTTTGGTCGACAGCACCGAAGTGCAGTATGACGCGATCGCCCTCGGCGAAATCCGGCTTTGCCCAGTCGCGCCTGTACCACAGATACTCATCGGGACTCAGAACGCGTCCGACGCCGGACAACTCGCATTCAGGCGAGAATGGGACGAGTATTTTACCATCCCACTTATCAGGCTGCTTCTCACCGGCAGCCGTGAAGGCATAGTCCCACAAACCGTTGAGATTGATAAACGATGTGCGCCGCATCTGAGGACGAGGATATTCCGGAAGTACATTGTCCTTGTCGAGCTTTTCGCCCCATTGAGTAAGCATGGCAGACCCTCCGATCAAATTATAAATACATAATACAATAATACAGCATAAATGAGCTTTTGATAAGCCCCATTTTCAACAAAACGCAATTGCGGGCCGAATATTGACAATAAAACCACAAGAGGCATAAAATGCGTTAAAATATGTGCAATTGTTAATCATTTGTCATGATAAAGTGCCGAAAATCACAAAAATTCGACGAAAATCGAGTCATTGATTGTAGACACAAAACATAGTTTGTGCTATATTTAAGTTTGCATAAATTAGAGAGGTGATGTAAATGCCCTATAAGTTCCGCGGTGGCGTACATCCTGATTACATGAAGGCTCCCGAAGAGCCTGTTGTGGTCATTACCCCGCCGCCCCAGGTCGTTATACCGATGGCACAGCACATCGGCGCACCTTGCCAGCCTATAGTCAAGGTCGGCGATTATGTAACGATGGGCCAGAAAATAGGCGACAATCCCGCGCCTGTTTCCGCCCCGGTGCATTCTCCCGTTTCCGGCAAGGTCATAGCGATCGAGCCCAGACCCCATCCTCTGGGCGATATGATCCCGGCCATCGTTATCGAAAACGATTACCAGGATACCCCCTGCACGGATCTCGCTCCCCTGACCGAGGAGCAGCTTAAGGATCCGGAGGCGATCCTTGCCCGACTGCGCGAAGCAGGTATCGTCGGCATGGGCGGCGCAATGTTCCCAACCGCATTCAAGATCAGAGGCGGCCTCGGTAAGGTTGACACTCTTATCATCAACGGCGCGGAATGTGAGCCTTACCTAAACGGCGACCACTGGACGATGAAGCTGCATCCCGAAGAGCTACTCAAGGGCATCGAGCTTGCACGTATAGCCAGCGGACTGGACAAAGCTTATTACGGCATTGAGAAGAACAAGATGGACGCTATAGAGCTTCTCAATTCCAAGAACCCGGCGCAGTACGGCGTTGAGATCGTACCCGAGGACGTCAAATACCCCCAGGGCGCGGAGAAAATGCAGATCAAGGCCATTACCAACCGCGAGGTCAAGCCCGGAGGACTGCCCGCAGGCGTCGGCTGCAATGTTGTGAGCACCCAGACTGCGTACGCTATCTACAAGGCGTGCTATCTCGGCATTCCCTGCTTTGAGCGTATACTCACCGTAGGCGGCTCCGCCATAGATAAGCCCCACAACCTGCAGTGCCGCGTGGGCACATCCTTCCGCTATATCGTCGAGCAGTGCGGAGGCTTTGTAAAGACCCCCAAGAAGATAGTTCTCGGCGGACCTATGATGGGCCTTATCGCAACGAACATCGACGCTGTAAACATCAAGGGCACAGCCGGTATCCTGTTCTTCACTGAGGAAGAAGACAGAACCGTTGAAAATCCCACCTGCATACGCTGCGGTAAGTGCATCACCGTATGTCCCATGGGACTTGAGCCTGTTTACATGTATGCATACTTCAAGAAGGGCGACTTCGAGAATATGAAGAAGTACCACATTCTTGACTGCTTCGAGTGCGGCAGCTGCTCTTACAACTGCCCCGGCAGAATGCCGCTGACCCACTCTTTCAAGACCGCTAAGCTCCTGTTCGCTGCCAAGGCAGCCGAGGAGAAGGCAAGAGCGGAAGCTGCCGCAAAGGAGGCCGAGAAAAAGTGAAAGCAAAAGAATATACGTTTGACGCTTCCTATCAGCCTCAGGTAAGGACAAAGACCGATACCTCGCGCATCATGCTGGACGTCATAATCGCACTTGTGCCGGCAATGGCCGTCGCGGTGTATCAGTTCGGCTTCAGAGTGCTCGCGCTGATTGTCGTGAGCGTTCTGTCCTGCGTGTTCTTCGAGTGGGGCTACCGCAAGCTCATGAAAAAGCCGGATTCCATCGGAGACCTGTCCGCATGCGTTACCGGCGTTCTTATCGCAATGGTCATCCCCTCCGGTGCCCCCCTGTGGATGCCGGTGGTCGCGGCCGCGTTTGCAATGGTCGTGGTAAAGCAGCTTTACGGCGGCCTCGGCAAGAACTTTCTCAACCCCGCGCTGGCATCGCGTGCGTTCCTCATGGCCTCCTGGCCTGTCATCATGACAACATGGGCAGTCCCCAAGGCTCTGCAGGGCAGCGTTGACGCAACCACAATGGCGACTCCGCTCAGCTATCTGAAGGCCGGCGAGGCTCTGCCCGATACTCTCAGCACCGTCAACATGCTTTTGGGCAACGTGCCGGGCTGCATTGGCGAGATAAGCGCGGCAGCACTGCTCATCGGCGGCGCGTATCTGCTCATCCGCAAGGTAATAAGCTGGCGCATTCCCGCTGCATTTATCGGAACTGTTGCGGTCGTTACCTTTATATTCCCCATGCACGGCGCTTCTAATTTCGACTGGATGCTCACAAACCTCCTGTCCGGCGGTCTGCTGCTCGGCGCCTTCTTCATGGCGACCGATTACTCCTCCAGCCCCGTAACGCTCAACGGCCAGCTCCTGTATGGCTTCGGCTGCGGCGCTCTGACTGTACTCATCCGCTATTTCGGCGGCTTCCCCGAGGGCGTTTCCTACGCTATCCTCATCATGAACCTGTGCGCATGGGCGATCGATAAGGGAACCCGCGGCCGTCAGTTCGGTGTGACCAGGGAAGACCTCAAGGCAGCGAAAAAGGCAGCAAAGGAGGCAAAGGCGCAATGAAAAAGATTCTTAAGCTTACAGGCATCCTTTTCCTCATCTCCGCTATCGTGGCAGGTGTCCTCGGCGTTGTATATGAGCTCACCGTTGACAGGATATCCGATATCGCAGCGCAAAAGACCGCGGACGCATATGCCGAGGTACTCAGCGCGGATGATTACAAAGAAGTTCCTTACACCGGCAGCGATGCCGCCATTGATAAGATCTCCGAGGCTTATGCCGAGGACGGAAGCCTCTCCGGCTATGTCGTAGAGACCACCGTTACCGGCAGCCAGGGCAGTATCACCATCATCATCGGCGTTGATACCGACTATAAGTGCACCGGCATATCCATCACCAAGTCAAGCGAGACCTCCGGCCTCGGTGCCGTTGCCTCCAGCCCCAGCGACAAGGGCGTTGCGTTCCGCGAGCAGTTTGTCGGTCAGGGCTCGGATGCTGCTCTTACGAAGAAGGGCGGCAGCATAAACGCGCTTACCGGTGCGACCATCACATCCACCGCAGTCACCGGCGCAGTAGCCTCCGCTACAGCGGCCTGCGAGAGTCTGGGTTAAGGAGGTAGACTTAAATGAACATTAAAAAGCAGTTTAAGGAAGGCCTTATCACCAACAACCCCGTTCTCGTACAGCTCATCGGCATGTGCGCCACCATGGCGATCACGACGAGCCTTTTCAACGGCGTTGGTATGGGTCTGTCCGTTCTCATCATTCTGACCTGCTGCAACGTTGTCGTTTCGGCCATCAGAAAAGTAATCCCCAACGAGATCCGTCTTGCAATATTCGTTGTTGTTATCGCGGGCTTCGTTACCATAGTTGACCTGCTGCTGCAGGCCTTCGTTCCTGCGCTGAGCGAGGCGCTGGGCGTATTTATCCCGCTTATCGTCGTTAACTGCATCATCATAGGCCGTGCAGAGGCCTTCTGCCAGAAGAACACGATCGGCGCATCCTTCTTCGACGGCATATTCCAGGGCCTGGGCTATACCATCGTTCTGATCGTTATGTGCTTTATCCGTGAGCTCCTCGGCTTCGGCACCATCGGCGGCGGCCTTCTCGATCCCGTCAAGGGTCTCACTCTCGACGGTACCGGCGCAGGCTTTGCCGTGTTCGGAGCCGACTTCCAGGGTGCAATGGTTCTGACCATGCCCTTCGGCGGCTTCCTTACCCTCGGTTGCCTGATCGCGCTCATGCAGTATGCTCTGCGCAAGTCTGCCGAAAAGAAAGCAAAAAAGGAGGCTGAGAGTAAATGACAAGTACAGCTTCCATTATCACCATCGCCCTGAGCGCGATACTGATAAATAACTTCATCTTCTCGCAGTTCCTCGGCTGCTGCCCGTTCCTGGGCTGCTCGAGCAAGGTCGATACCGCGATCGGCATGGGCCTGGCGGTCACCTTCGTTATGGGTCTTGCCTCGGCAATATGCTGGGTCGTCGATACCTATATCCTCGTCCCTCTGAATCTCGGCTTCCTTGAGACGCTGGCTTTCATCCTCATCATCGCCGGACTTGTTCAGTTCGTCGAGATGTTTCTGAAGAAGTCCATCCCCTCGCTGTACTCGGCACTGGGCATTTACCTGCCCCTTATCACCACCAACTGCGCGGTTCTCGGTGTTGTTCTGCTGAATGTTCAGTACAAGTTCAACTTCATCCAGTCTACGCTCTACGGTGTGTTCGGCGGCCTCGGCTTCCTGCTGGCCATCGTCCTGTTTGCTTCCGTGCGCGAGCGCATCGACTTTGCGGAGTATCCCGAAAGCTTTGAGGGCTTCCCGATCTGTCTTGTGTCTGCGGCTCTGCTCGCTCTGGCCTTTATGGGCTTCAGCGGCATGAATATTCCGCTTTAAGGAGGGCTCGGATATGGATTTTATGGTTATTCTTAAGTCCCTTTTGGTTCTGGGCATTTTGGGCGGCGTTTTCGGAGCGATCCTCGCAGTTGCATCGAAGATATTCTATGTTGAAGTCGACCCCAAGCAGGAAGAAGTCAGAGAGTGCCTGGCCGGTGCAAACTGCGGCGGCTGCGGTTACCCCGGCTGCGACGGCTATGCCGCCGCGGTAGCAAAGGGTGAAGCGCCTGTCAACAAGTGCGTTGCAGGCGGTGCCGAGGCTGCTGCCAGGATCGCAGAGATCATGGGTGTTTCCGCGGGCGACATGGAGAAGATGATTGCATTCGTCCCATGCTCGGGCACCGAAGGTCACGCATCTAAGCGCTTTAACTACAAGGGGCCCAAAAACTGTCAGGCAGCGATGCTGTTCGGCGGCAAGAGCAACATGGATTGCCGTTTCGCCTGCATCGGCCTTGGCAACTGTGCAAATGCCTGCCAGTTCGGCGCAATGAGCATCGTTAACGGCGTTGCGAAGGTCGACCGCGAAAAGTGCGTCGGCTGCGGCGCGTGCGTTGACGCATGCCCGAAGAAGATAGTCAAGCTCGTTCCTTATGATCAGCACGTTCTCGTCGCTTGCTCCAGCTGCGATAAGGGCGCTGCCGTCATGAAAATCTGTGACGAGGGCTGCATAGGCTGTATGAAGTGCCAGCGCGAGTGTCCTGCCGACGCGATAGTCATCAAGGATAATCTCGCACGCATCGATGTCTCCAAGTGCGTACAGTGCGGACATTGCTCCGACATCTGCCCGCGCCACATCATCAAGGTGCAAAACTGATATTGAACAAAAACTCCAAAAAGCTCCTGCCTTACTGAGCAGGAGCTTTTTTGCATAAAAATAAGCGAGCGAGGCAGAATATGAAAAAAGCCATCGGAGTGATAAGCATGAGTGTTAAGCACAAAAAAATAATCCTCGCAGTCGCACTGATATTTGCGGTAAATATTCTGATAATCGCACTTGCGCAATCCGCGGACGCTGCACTGTATAAGCGTGGCTCGTCGGGCGCAACCGTAACGCAGATACAGACGCGTCTTAAAAGCTGGGGTTACTACAGTGGCAGCGTGGACGGCATCTACGGCAGCGCGACCGAGCGGGCAGTTAAATATTTTCAGCGCACAAACGGCCTGACTGTTGACGGTCAGGCGGGGGATAAGACCCTTGCCGCGCTCGGCATTTACGAGCAGTCGGGCTCAGGCTCTGCTGTCTCAGGCGACGTGTATCTGCTTGCACGGCTTATCTCCGCCGAGGCACGCGGCGAGCCGTATATCGGTCAGGTAGCGGTCGGCGCGGTGGTCTTGAACCGCATCGACCACCCGTCGTTTCCGAATTCACTCTCGGGTGTGATATACCAAAGCGGCGCATTCTCCTGCCTTGATGACGGACAGTTTGATCAGCCCGTTGCCGGCAGCGCCTACCGCGCCGCACGCGAGGCCCTGGCAGGCTCCGATCCGACAGGCGGAGCGATATATTATTTTAACCCTGCCACCGCGACAAGCAAATGGATATGGTCGCGTCCGCAGATGCTAACGATCGGCAGCCACATATTTTGCGCTTGACTTAAAATAGGGAAGATAATAAAATAAAAGAAATCGGCGTCTCAACGCCGTACATAGAAAGGTGAGAAGTATGAACAAATGCCCAAGATGCGGAACCTATATCCCTGACGGCGGCAAGGTCTGCCTTTCCTGCGGCTGGAAGCCCGACGCAGGCGATAGCTTTATGGATAATCCTATACTTAAATATATGCAGGAAGCCTTCAACTCGGCAAGCCCCGAAATCACCGAGAATGATAAGATCCCCGACGAGTTTAAAGAGCGTGATCTCGCGGCTGTCGGCTATATCGGCCCGGTATTTCTGTATTCACTTATTAAAAACAGCGGCTCGGAGCTCGTGAAATACCACGCCGGGCAATCGGCCATGCTGCTTGTCATGCACATGCTCAACGGCGTGATCGGTATTGTGCCCTACGTCGGCAAGCCACTTAAAAGGCTCAACACCATGCTGCTTGTCATTCTGGCCTTTCTCGGTGCTCGCAATGCCTATTTCGGAAGAAAAGAGCCTGTGCCTTTTGCGGGACAGATTATTTCTTCGATAATGGGGGCAATTTGATATGAAATTTGTTACATATAAATATAAGGGCGCGGAGCACGTCGGCGCTCTGACGGCCGATGAAAGCGCAGTTATCCCGGCGTCCGAGCTCGGTCTCAAAGCCGAAAGCATGCTCGAGCTTATAGATGAGCTCGCCGGCAAGCTGCCCGCAGTGCCGGAAAAGGCAAAAGCACTGCCTCTCGGCGACGTTAAGCTTGAAGCTCCCATACCAGAGCCGCGGCAGGACGTTATCTGCCTGGGACTAAACTACCGCGATCACGCCGAGGAGGCGACCCGCGCAGACGCGGTGTTTGATGTGCAGCGCGGCGATGCGGTGTATTTCTCCAAGCGCCTTCAGCGCGCAGTTGCACCGGGAGATAGGATAGACGGGCATTTTGATATCTGCGACAGCCTTGACTACGAGGTCGAGCTTGGCGTCGTTATCGGCAGGGACGCGAAAAATGTTAAGGCGGCCGACGCGGGTGAGTATATCTTCGGCTACACTATAATCAACGACGTGTCCGCACGCAATCTTCAAACGCGCCACAAGCAGTGGTACTTCGGCAAAAGCCTTGATGACTTCACGCCCATGGGTCCATGTATCATCTCGGCCGAAACCGTCGGCGCAATGCCCGAGCTTGGCATCCGCTGTTACGTTAACGGCGAAAAACGCCAGGACAGCAACACGCGCATGATGATCTTCGACATCCCTTATATAATCGAAGAGCTGTCGGCCGGCATGACGCTCAAGGCCGGAACAATCATCGCGACCGGAACGCCCAGCGGCGTTGCTCTCGGTATGGAGCCATCCGTGCAGAAGTATCTTGAATCCGGAGATGTTGTCCGCTGCGAGATCGACGGAATAGGTGTTCTGGAAAACATTATAGCTGACGAGAGTTGAACCCCTGCCGCCTGTCAATGCCCCTTTTCGGCGCTTTCCGCCTTTTTCTCTTTAATGGGCGTCAGCCCATCTGCATCGAAGAAAGACGAAAATCACCTGAAAATTGACACCGACAGGTGCTTTGCAGTTTTGACAGAGCTGATTTTTTGCCCAGGCAAGGCAAAGCCCGCAGGGAATACTGTCGTATTTCCAAGGGCTTTAACACAGCATGAGTGAAAATCAGCCTGCCAAAACCGGTAGGGGCTCGACTCCCGTCAGCTATAGCATAGTGAACAAAAGCTGCCACGGACATCCACGGCAGCTTTGCTTATTGAAGCATATCTTGCGATTTTTCAAGTGAAAAAACACAAGATTTAGAGCTTGCAGATTGATTAAAAAAAGATGCAAAAATGTTTCAAAAACACCTTGACATTTGCACTTTGCGGTGCTATTCTAACTAAGCACTTCGAAAAATGACCTAAAAGAGCGAAAAGAAAAACTTAAAAAGTTTTGAAAAAAGTTCTTGACAAGTCGCCTCGAATTTGCTAATATATAAAAGCTCACCGCATGGCGGTTGGGCGAGTGTACCTTGAAAATTAGATAATGTAAGAACAGCTTATGCTAAATAAGCACCGGAAAAGGGTTCAAGTTTCTTAAAATTAAGAAGCTTAAATTAATTTCTTTGAGAGCTAAGAAAAGCGATCATAATTTAGATTATATCCGCGAGAGCGGTTATGATACAATTTATAGAGAGTTTGATCCTGGCTCAGGATGAACGCTGGCGGCGTGCCTAACACATGCAAGTCGAACGAAGCACTGAGAGTTTGAGATTTCGGTCAAGAACTTTCTTTGACTTAGTGGCGGACGGGTGAGTAATGCGTGAGCAACCTGCCTTTCAGAGGGGGACAACAGTTGGAAACGACTGCTAATACCGCATGATATATTCGGATGGCATCGTCTGAATATCAAAGATTTATCGCTGAAAGATGGGCTCACGTCTGATTAGTTAGTTGGTGAGGTAACGGCTCACCAAGACTGCGATCAGTAGCCGGACTGAGAGGTTGAACGGCCACATTGGGACTGAGATACGGCC
>URAL01000008.1 GCA_900545805.1 uncultured Eubacteriales bacterium
TTGAGGCTTCAATGAGTCTTTATTGCGGCGGCCCGACCGGTGACATTGTACCGGGGTGGGGTTCATCGCAGTAAACAACGTTGTTTGACCTACACAGGCGCCAACAGCTCCGATATATCGAACTGTTTGGCATCAATAACAGCTCAAAAAGGAGAAACGCTAATGTGCAATTTCTGCAAAAAGTCCGTTAAGCTGTTTAGCACGGTAGTCGGCGTTCTGTTCGTAGTTTATTTCTGGAACCTCGATCAGAAGGTGCTCGGCTGGGCATACAAGCAGGTTAACACTATGTTCGACAGAAAGCCTGTTGACATTAAGTTCTGATTTTAAAAGCAGTACCGGCGCATGTCCCACATCATGCGCCGGTATTTCCATGCTCAAAGCTAAAAATACAGAGGCAAGCAAACGCTTGCCTCTGTATTTTTAGCTTGCAGAGAGTATTGCCCTTATTTTGCTTACTCTTCCCAGTTGTGCCAGACGTTCTGAACATCGTCGTTATCCTCGAACATATCGAGCATTTTCTGCATATTCTTGATATCGTCCTCATTCGTGAGCTTTATGTAGCCGTTCTGGGGCAGCATTTCGACCTGCGCCGAAAGGAGCTTATAGCCTGCGGCGGTGATCTTATCCGCAACGGGGGCTACATCGTCGGGAGCGGTGTAGACGATAAAGGTCTCACCGTCGGGCTCGAAATCATCCGCGCCGCAGTCCAGTACCTCCATCATCACCTCGTCCTCGTCGAGCTCTTCGTCCTCATTGTCGATAACGATAACGCCCTTTTTATCAAATGACCAGGAAACGCAGTTGGCAGCGCCGAGGTTTCCGCCGTACTTGTCGAAATAGTGGCGTATCTCGCCTGCCGTGCGGTTGCGATTATCTGTCATTGTCTCAACTATGACGGCGACGCCGGAGGGACCGTAGCCTTCGTAAACGATCTTCTCGTAGTTATCGGTGTTGCCTGCACCCAGCGCTTTATCTATGGTGCGCTTTATGTTATCGTTGGGCATATTCGCCGCCTTTGCCTTGGTAATGACCGCTGCAAGGCGCGAGTTGTTATTCGGGTCGCCGCTGCCGCCTTCCTTGACGGCGACGATCATTTCACGGGCGATCTTAGTAAACGCCTGAGCGCGCTTTGCGTCAGCCGCGCCCTTGGTTTTCTGTATATTATGCCATTTGGAATGTCCGGACATATAAAACAGCTCCTCTAATAGTATTATTGCGAATTAACGGCAATTATTTTACCACAAACTCACGTTCATGACAAGGATAAATTGAATCACTGTATCTTACGGCACTCGAGATAATAGCGCTTATCGTTGCCGTGGCCGATGGAAAAGCTTTTTTTCGGAAACGGTCCGCTTTTCATGACCGAGCCGAACAGCTCCGACTTTTCCATGCGCGGCAGAAGTATGCCCGCGCAGCCGAAGCGCTGAGCCATTTCGACGCACTCGCAGTCGCCGTGGATGTAGTCAATATATCCGCCGTGACGCTCGGTGTACGCCTTGCAGAAATCCTCGCACCTGCCGATAAGCTGGCCTATAGTGAGACCGGATATATTAAAGCGCTCGATACCCTCGCCGGTCACAAGGTCAATGCTCCTGCCCTCACCCTCATTCTCGATGAAAAATGCTTTTGCCTCGGCGAAAAAGTCAACCGGGTCAGTGTCGAAAATGACCTTGTGTATGGGTTCAAAGCTTATTGACGCATCGTGGATATTAACAAGCTCGGCGAGCGCATAGCGAGCCGGGGCACTCTCACGTTCTGCCTCGGGGAGGGTCTTTTTGACCTCCTCCCAGTGGAGCTTTGCCGCGGCAAGGCTGTGGTTCCCGTCGCCCATGGCAAAGACTATTGCATTATCCGCAGTTGCGTATTTGCGGCGCAGAACATCCTCCTCGCCAAGCTTCTCAGCCGCCCTTGCGAGCTTATCGTTATCCTTAACAAGCCAGCCGACGATGCTGCCGCCGTCCTGCATGAGCTCAAAATCGTATACCCTCTCCCCTTTTGTTACAGAGGAAAAGACTATATCGTCGGGATCGTCCATGAATATCATGATATGCGGCATCTCAAGCGGTGCATTTCGACGTATCTTCACGCGCGGCGGGAGCCTGTCCTCAACCGTGTGCTCGGTCGCGCGGATGGGGCTGTGAGTACCTTCTGCCCATTCATAGGCTTCGAGGTCGAACATACCCACTATTCCGCGGCGTACTGCGCCGTTTTTGAGTGTGCGCTCAAGATAGATGTAGCTGTCGGGATATGCTTTGAAAACACCGGTGTTGAGATATCGCTGCATTGTGGTGTTAATTTTTACGCTCTCCGTCTCCGGATCCTTCGTGCTGAGCTCAGCCTCCGGCAGTATCATATTGAGCGTAGACGGCGCATCGCCGACTATGGCTCGCACCTGCTGCCAGTATTCGGGCTCCGACGTGAACTGATCGCAGGCGACAACGCTCCAGCGGTGCATATCTCCGATGGGCAAAAGGATGTCGGCCGGTTTGAATATTCTCATTACAGCACCTCCAGGGCTATCTGCGTCCATGTCTCCATACTGTCGAAATTATCTTGCAGCTCACGCTTTGTCATCCACAGGCCCTCGAGCTTTTCCGTCTCCTTGACGGAAACCTCTCCCTCGACGGGCAAAGTAAAGCATGCGCCGAGGTGGACGCTTCCGACGGCGTTGGAGTCGTCGTTTATAAAGCCGCATGGCGTGAGCTCGCCGTGAGTATCCAGCTCGACCTCCTCATGTATTTCGCGCCAGAGGCCGCGCATGAGCAGGTCTCCCTGCTCGTCAACCGGATTGATGTGACCGCCGATGCCGATGGATATTTTGCCGTGAAGGCGCGACTCGCCGCCCTTATTGAGCCTGCGGGTCACAAAAATCTCATTGCCGCGGCGAAGGATCACATAGGGTATGATCTGCTTGAAGTCCGGGCGCTCCTCGGCCTCGGGGCGCAGCATAAACTCATGCTCCTTTTTGATGATATCAAAAAGCTCCCCAGTGCGTTCGGTTATAAGACCGTTGCGGCCGGATATATACTGCTCGATTTTTTCTCGCTGTACAACCAATACCTGTTCCATTATTCTTCCCACTTTGCCGCTCTTTCAACTGCACGCAGCCAATTCTTATACAGTGCCTGCGCCTCGCCCTCGAACATCTGCGGAGTAAACACTCTGTCCGACTCGCGGATATCAGCGATATCCCTTATATCGCTCCACACGCCGACTGCAAGACCGGCGAGGAACGCCGCGCCGAAGGCCGTGGTCTCGACCATCTTGGGGCGGTCGATCGGCTTGCGGAGAATATCCGACTGGAACTGCATCATAAAATTATTGACCGATGCTCCGCCGTCTACTCGCAGAACGCTCAGTGGCTCTCCCGCATCCTGCTCCATCGCGTCGAGCAGGTCCTTGACCTGATAGGTTATGCCCTCAAGCGCGGCACGGACGATATGTGCCTTTGTAGAGCCGCGGGTAAGGCCGACGATAGCTCCGCGGGCGTACATATCCCAGCGCGGTGCGCCGAGACCCGTAAAGGCCGAGACGAGGTACACGCCGCCGTTGTCGGCCACGGAGGTCGCAAGCGCCTCGCACTCGGAGCTCGTGTTTAAAAGACCGACCTCGTCGCGAAGCCACTGAATGGAGCTTCCGGCGTTAAATACGCTGCCCTCAAGGGCGTATGTCGTCTTGCCGCCTATTGACCACGCGACGCTCGTAACAAGTCCGCTTGCGCTGCGCACGGACTGCTCGCCCGTGTTCAGAAGCGTGAAGCAGCCTGTTCCGTATGTATTCTTCGCCTGACCCTTTTCAATACAGCCCTGGCCTATGAGCGCCGCTGCCTGATCTCCGGCTGAGCCGCACACCGGAATTCCCGCAAGCATTTCAAGCCCCGTTATTCCGGGTGCTACCTTGCCGTAGATCATTGACGACGGTACAGGCGTCGGGAGCATGGACATGGGTATACCGAGCCTGCCACACAGCGTTTCGTCCCACTTGAGCTCGTTTATGTCAAACAGCATCGTGCGTGAGCAGTTTGAGTAATCGGACACATGCGCCTTGCCGCCGGTAAGATTCCATATGAGCCAGGAGTCTACGTTGCCGAACAGCAGCTCGCCGCGCTCGGCCTTTTCGCGTGCACCGTCTACATTGTCGAGTATCCACTTGATCTTCGTGCCGGAAAAGTACGCGTCGATGAGAAGTCCGGTCTTATCGCGGATGTAATCACCGATGCCCTCTGCCTCGAGTTCATCGCAGATCGGTGCTGTTCTTCTGCACTGCCAGACGATGGCGTTATATATGGGCTTTCCGGTATTCTTATCCCAGACGATTGCCGTCTCGCGCTGATTTGTTATGCCTATACCGGCTATGTCGGTCGGTGAAAGCCCGCTTTTTTCAAAGGCCTCTGCAAAGGCGCGAAGCTGAGTCTCCAATATGACCATGGGGTCGTGCTCGACCCAACCGGGCTTGGGGTAAATCTGCGGGAAAGGGTACTGCGCTATCGTGACAGGCCTACCCTTTGCGTCAAAAACTATGGCTCGCGAGCTCGTCGTTCCCTGATCGAGCGCGACAACATAACCGTTCATTAGCCTACCTCCATACTCATTCTGCTGATTTCGTTGCAATTTGCCGCAATTATGCTATAATTTAATAATAACATATACGGAGGGGATTTTCCATGCCTAGTTTCAATGATTTTTATTTTAATTCAAGCACCGGCAAGAACCGCATCCATGTCCGCCGCTGCGTTCCAGACGGAGATATCAGAGGCGTCGTTCAGATAATGCACGGCATTGCCGAGTACATCAACAGATATGATGATTTCATGTCCTTTTTGGCGTCCAACGGCTTTGTCGCCCTCGGCACAGACCATCTCGGTCACGGCAAAAGCATTGAAACGCCCGAGCAGAAGGGCTTTTTCGCCGAGAAAAACGGCTGGGACTATATCATTAAGGACGAGGAGATACTCCGTCTTGCGATGAAGCATACCTACCCCGGCGTTCCGTTTATCCTGTTCGGTCACAGCATGGGCAGCTTTATGGCACGCACTCACCTTATCCGCTATCCCGGCGCGTTTGACGCGGCCATCATCAGCGGCACGGGCAATCAGGGCGCGGCGCTCGTTAACGGCGGCCTTTTTATGGGAAACCTCGTGACCTCGCTCAAGGGACCGCATCATTACAGTAAGTTTCTCAACAATCTTGCATTTGGAAGCTACAACAAGATATACGATAGCCCGCGCACGGAGTATGACTGGCTTACGAGAAACACCGAGGCCGTTGACAAGTACATAGCCGATCCGCTGTGCGGCTTTATCCCCTCGTGCAGCCTGTTCAGGGATATGATGACCGGCGTTAAGTTCATTACAAACGTCGATAATCTCAGGGCGATGAAAAAGGATATACCCGTTTACTTCATGTCCGGCGACAAGGACCCTGTCGGCGAGTGCGGCAAGGGCGTGAAGCTTGCGTATGAGAATTTCAAGAAGGCCGGCATGAAGGATGTCAGTATTAAGCTCTACAAGGACGGCCGCCACGAGATGTTAAACGAGATAAACAATCAGGAGGTCTACGCCGATATCCTGAGCTGGATAAACAGCAGGATCTGATAGAAGCAAGATGCACCGCACGGGTTCTCCGTGCGGTGCGGCGTATTTTGTGGGGCACTGCTTAGCTCTTTTCTATTGACATGTTGAAAGGCTAAGGAGCATCTCCTCAGCCTTTTATGTTGCTATTGATATTTTAATTATTTGCGTTGAAGATCTTAAAGATGCTGTCGAAGGGGTCTTCCTCGCCGGCGGGCTTTGCGGCCTCCTCGGGCTTCTTCTCGGCTGCCTTTTCACTTGCCGCTGTGAACATGCCCTGCTGCTTTTCAAATGCGGGTTCGGCCTTCTTGGGGGCTGCTGCCTGCTGGGCAGGCTGCTTGGCGGTGGGCGCTTCCTCAAAGCCGGTGGCTATGACGGTAACGCGGATCTCGTCCTGCATGGACTCATCAAACGTTGCGCCGAAGATGATGTTCGCGTCGGGATGAGCGGCCTCCTGAACGAGGTTTGCAGCCGCCTCGACGTCCTCAAGTCCCATATCCTCGGAGCCGGTGATGTTAATGAGCACGCCGTGTGCGCCGTTTATCGAGGTCTCCATAAGCGGGCTTGCGACTGCCATACGGGCGGCGTCCTCCGCCTTGCCCTTGCCTGCTGCGCGGCCGACGCCCATGTGAGCAAAGCCGGCGTTCTTCATGATGCAGGTGACATCGGCAAAGTCGAGGTTTATAAATCCTGTGTTCTTGATAAGATCGGAAATGCTGGTGACGGCCTGACGGAGCACATCGTCGGCTATCTCAAACGCATTCGCGAGAGTGACCTTCTGATCGGTCGCATACTTAAGGCGGTCGTTGGGGATTATCAGCAGAGAGTCGACCTTGCCGAGCAGCTCCTTAATGCCCTCGTTTGCCTGATCCATGCGGCGCTTACCCTCGAACTTGAAGGGCTTTGTTACGACACCGACGGTGAGTATTCCGGCCTCGCGTGCGATATCCGCAACTGTGGGAGCGGCTCCCGTGCCCGTGCCGCCGCCCATACCGGCGGTGATGAACACCATATCGGACTCTTCAACAGACTTGGCGATATTGTTGCGGCTCTCCTCCGCGCTTTTCTTGCCGACCTCGGGATCAGAGCCGGCGCCCTGACCGTGGGTCAGCTTTTCGCCTATCTGAATTTTCTGATCCGCATTTGAGCCTGCGAGCGCCTGTTTATCGGTGTTGACTGCTATGAACTCAACGCCCTGAGTTCCGGACTTGACCATTCTATTTACGACGTTGTTACCGGCGCCGCCGATACCAACGACCTTTATAGTTACAACATTTTCAGGGCCTACTTCGGCTTTGAAATCCATTTTGTTTCCTCCAGTACTGTTATTTGAAGATGCGGCATGCGCCGCAGTCGTTTTTCGCGATATGTAACATTTTATAACTTTTTGGCCGCAAGGTCAATAGATTTTTACACCGCTATGTAAACAAAGTATTAATTCGGGTTGAAAACAACCTTGTCGCCCTCAGACACGTCAAGCGTTCCGGCATCATCGGCCGAAAGCTGCGAGGCCGCCGACAACATCTTTCCGAATTTGTATTCGGTATTGTCTGTAGCTCCGAGCTTGACCAGAAAACGGCCGTCATACTCAAGCGTCGGATTTGCAGCGTCGCTCATATCGATAGCCGTGACCTTGCCGACAAGGCCGCGTGCCTGCACCTGATAGAGTATATCCGTTAAATAGGCAAGCTTATTCTCCTCGCCGGAGGCGGCCTTTATATACTCACCCGTCGCCGCATCCGAAACGCTTATGCCGCTTATAATGGCTATATGTGCGCTGTCCTCAAGGCTTATATTGCTCAGAAGCTTGCCGCTGCTGCTGAGCGACCACAGCTCGTCCCCGACCTTTACGCAGCCGACGGCCTTGCTCTCTGTGACTTCGATGATGACAAGATTCGGCAGACCGCGATTTATACGGACAGAGTCCACATACGGCAGCTTTACCGCGACGCGGCTTCCGGCGGCGATACCGTTTATGAAAAACAGGTTATCGCCCTTTTCAATGCCGGAAGCCTTTATAACCTCGTCGGCAGTGTAGATAGAGTTTCCCTTCACCTCAATGCGCGAGACCTTGAAGAACACACTCATTATGAAGATCAGCGCAACGACAACAAGAAAAAACGTAAGCGGTCGATTCACATTGCGCGTGAGCTTCGGCTTATAAGGATCCTCGCGCTTGCGGTAATAATCATTAGCATTTGCCATTTTTATAACTCCAAAAATATATCCGCTCCGAGATAGCGGAGCTTATGGTCAAGATGTTCATAGCCGCGGGCTATGTGTCCCGAGTCGACTATAAGGCTTTCACCCTCGGCGGCCAGGGCCGCGATTATCATTGCCGCGCCGCCGCGCAGATCGCCTGCGCTCACAACGGCGCCCTTGAGACTGCGCACGCCCCATACCGATGCTTTGCGCCCCTCAACGGAAATATCCGCCCCAAAGCGTCTGAGCTCACTTGCATGGCCAAAGCGCGAGTCAAAAACATTCTCGATAAAATCAGTTCTGCCGCCGGCTTTCAAAAGCGCCGCCATAAGAAGCGGCTGCATATCCGTCGGAAACTCGGGGTACGGCCCCGTCGAAACACGGCCTGCGGAGCTCAGCTTGCCGTCGGATATAAGTCTCACGCTTCGGCGTGACGATATTATATCACAGCCGGACTGCTTTAGGAAGTGCTGAAGGCGCGAAAATTGCCGCAGATCAACTCCGCGCAGCTCTATATCCCCTCCCGTGGCGGCAGCGGCGCACAAAAATGTTGCCGAGGCTATCCTGTCGGGGATTATACGATGCCCGACATGGCTCTCGGGCTCAAAGCCCGATATTCTTATCGTACCGGTTCCGGCGCCGGATATATACGCTCCGGCCTTGCGCAGATATTCTTGAAGATCCTCGATCTCAGGCTCTCTCGCCGCGCCGACTATGACTGTTTCACCTTCCGCTGCACACGCTGCTATCATCGCATTTTCCGTCGCGCCGACGCTCGGGTACGGCAGTCGTATGTCAGTGCCCGTGAGCTTAGGCGCGGTGCAGATGATTTCGCAGCCGTTCTCCTCTATCTTCGCGCCCAGCGCTTTCATCGCGTCAAGGTGCATATCGATCGGTCGTGCGCCGAGCTTGCAGCCGCCCGGCAGCGTAAGACGTGCCTCTCCGCATCGAGCCAGGAGCGCACCCATAAACAGCACAGATGAACGCATGCTCTCCATCATGCTATGCGGTATCTGGCTTGAATACAAAGCGTGCGAATCTATGTAGACGTCATTTTCCTGCTGTTGGGCAGTGCAGCCGAGGCTGCGAAGTATTCTCAGTGAAGCGTCAACATCGCTCAGCTGAGGAACGTTCAGCAGGTCTGTTTCGATCGGGCACACGATCGAGGCCGCCAGGATAGGCAGGACCGCATTCTTTGCCCCCTGTACAAAACACGCTCCCTCAAGGCGTTTTCCTCCGTTACAATGCCATATTGCCATAAAAAACCTCGCAGAAAGAACTTTGATCACGCCATTCTATGCTGCAAGGTGATTTTTTGTTATTTGCCGTTTTCCTCAACGAGAGAGAAAATTCTGTCGCATATCATATCTGTAGCCCCGGGCTTTGCAAGCTTTGCCATAGCAGCAGACATTTTTTCTATCTTATCGGCCGAGGAGAGTATATCCTTCACCGCTTTTAGGAGCTCCTTTGGCTCAAACCAGCCCTCCTCAAAGATAAGTGCTCCGCCGGCATCCTCAACTACCTTAGCGTTTTTGAACTGATGGTTATTGGTGACAAACGGAGAGGGCACGAATATCGTGGGCTTGTGCATATATGTAAGCTCGGATATCGTGGACGCTCCGGCGCGGCATAGCACAAGATCCGCCGCCGCCATGACGCGCGGCATATCGTATATGTACTCTCTGACGTCCATCCCGTTTTTTTCGTAGTCGGGAACGGTATCACGCAGATGCGTCACCATCTTCTCATATCCCTCAACACCGGCCGAGTGGATGAGCATAAATCCGGGCTTTTTGCCGGCAAGCTCAATGAAGCTGCACATGACCTCATTCATGTTCTCCGCGCCCAGCGAGCCCCATACGGAAACGACCAGCGGCTTATCCATCGGTATACCGAGCTCTGCCTTTGCCGTTTTCTTTGAATATTCGCCGAACTCGCCGCGCACAGGGGTGCCGGTAACAACAGTTTTTTCGGGGTTTTTATAGTATTTGCGGCTCTCCTCAAAGCCGAGCATTATCGTATCGACAATGCCCGAGAGCATGCGGGTCGTAAGTCCGGGATCTGCGTTGCTCTCGTGCACGGCCGTCGGTATGCCGAGTCTTGACGCGGCCTTGAGCACGGGAAAGCACACATAGCCGCCCGTTCCGACCACGACGTCGGGCTTAAAGCGCTTTATTATCCGCTTTGCTTTCATCGTAGACAGTATAAGATGCCATGCTGCGCTTATGTTATGGAAAAATCCTGCGATCGTTTTTTCACGGCTGAGTCCCCTGACGCGAACGGTCTCTATCTTATAGCCCGCACGGGGGACAAGGTCGGATTCCATTTGACCGACAGCACCGATGAAAAGAAACTCGCTGTCGGGCATGAGCTCCTTTATCCGTCCGGCGACAGCAAGCGCGGGATTTATATGCCCCGCTGTGCCTCCGCAGGCAAATATTATTCTCATATTCTATCCTCCCGCACGTCCTGCCGGTATATTTCTTGATATGCTGAGCACTATCCCCATCTCGGCCATCTGCATAAGCAGCGCCGTTCCTCCGTAGCTGAAAAACGGGAGAGAAATGCCCGTGCAGGGCACAAGATTGGTGACTACCGCAACGTTAAGTATAACCTGTATGGCCAAAAGCGTAGTTATTCCGGCTGAGACCAGAAAGCTGTATCTGTCGGCACAGTGGAGTGCTATCCAATAGCCGCGGATAATAAGAAGCGCAAATAGCGTAAGTATGAGGAGCGCACCTATAAAACCGAGCTCCTCACACACAACAGAAAAGATAAAATCGTTGTGCTCCTCAGGCAGGTACAGATATTTCTGTCTGCTCTGACCCAGTCCGAGGCCCGTAAGTCCTCCCGAGCCGATGGAATACAGTGACTGGACTATCTGATATCCCTCGTCCGAGGTGGAGGCAAATGGATCGCGCCATGTCGTTATTCGGGTCGAGGCATATGGGAACAGCGTCAGCAGCACGGCTATACCTCCGCCCGCCGCAACAGCGGCCGCTATGAACCAGCCCAGGCGCGCACCGCCTAGAAACAGCATAACACCGCCTATGGCAACGATAATTATAGACGCCGAAAAATGCGGCTCAAGTACCAGAAGTCCGACGATTACGGCAAGGATCGCCGCAAACGGCAGTATGCCGCGGCGAAAGCTTCTCATCCTGCCGCGGCGTTCACATATCATCAATGCAAAGGACAGTATTATGCCGATCTTTGCGATCTCCGACGGCTGGATCGTAAACGCGCCGAGGCCTATCCAGCGCCTTGCTCCGTTTGCATTCGTTCCTATTACGGGAACGAGCATGAGCAGCACAATGGCCGCGATAAGAAGAGGCACGGAAAAGCGCTTATAAAAGCCTACCGGCAGACGCGAGCACACTATCATCGCCGCAACTCCCAGCGCGGCAAATATAAGCTGCCTTATGAAATAGTATGCAGGCTTTCCTCCGGTAACGCCGCCGGGATCAAAATACGCCCTGGCAAAGCTTGCCGACAGCACCATCGTAACTCCGATAGTCAAAAGTATCATAACAAGCGCGAGGAAGGATATATCCATTCCCGTGCGCTTGGTTTTATCCTTCGCTTCCCTTATCCTGAGCTCGGCACTGCCGTACTGCATAGGCGCATCCTCCGTTATCAGAGCTGGAAACGATTATATACTCCTATGAATGAAATAATTGCAAAAACAAGGGATATGGAAGTAAAGAGCGCAAAGAGCTCTTTTTCTTTCCACTTTTTGCCTGTCCATCCTCCCATTTCGAGGTGATGATGAAACGGCGCCATTTTAAACACGCGCTTTCCGTGGGTAAGCTTAAAATACGTTACCTGAATTATATCGGAAAGCGTTTCAATTATATATATTATGCCGAGGGTTATCAGGATAAGCGGCATATCGTAGGCAAAGGCGAGAGCGGCTATAGCTCCGCCGAGAAACAGCGAGCCGGTGTCTCCCATAAACACCTTGGCAGGGTTGAAGTTATAAACGAGAAAGCCCATAAGACCGCCGAGAAGCGCCGAGGCGAAGATACCGAGCGCCATATATTTATCTCCCCAAAGGAAGCTTACCGCCGCAAAGAACAGGCATACGGGGATGCTCGTTCCGCTGGCAAGGCCGTCGACACCGTCGGTTATATTGACTGCGTTGACCGTTCCGACAATAATAAACGCCGCGAGGATGAAATAGATGACCTCCGGGATATAGACCTCGGTGTTCCAGAACGGGATATAAAGATGCGTCGATATATAGCCCATCCTGCGCAGCAGCAGTACAAAGACAAGTGCCGCGACGAGCTGCAGCAGAAATTTTGCCTTGGCGCTCAGGCCGAGGTTCTGCTTCTTGCGCAGCTTCTCCCAGTCGTCAAGAAAGCCGATGGCACCAAAGACGAGTGCAAACAGCAAAACAAATATATGCGTAAAATCTCCGCTGCGCATGGAATCAAAGCCTACCGTCAGGCAGACGAGGGTGCAGGCGCTTATGAAGATGACTCCGCCCATCGTAGGCGTTCCCGATTTTGACATATGCCAGGTCGGTCCGTTTTCCTTTATCTCCTGCCCCGCTTTGATTTTTTTGAGCCAGGGCACATAAAATCTGCCTACAATGACCGCGGTTATGAACGCCATAACCAGCGCAAGGGTCAGCTTAAGAGTCATTTTTTGCTCCTCTTCTCTATATGTTCTGCGACTATCTCACGTTCATCCATGTGATGCTTTTCATGGCCGACGACCTGATAGTCCTCATGGCCTTTGCCGGCAAGCAATATTACATCATTTGCCCTGTGGTTGTCAATCGCCCATTTTATTGCCTCGGCGCGGTCGCATATCGTGACATGCTCCGTTTTCTTTCCCTCAAGTCCGGCGAGTATCTCATCGATTATCGCCTGCGGCTCCTCCGTGCGGGGATTATCGCTCGTTACGATGACAAAATCTGCGTTATCGGCCGCTATTGCTCCCATTATGGGACGCTTTGTCCTGTCTCTGTCTCCGCCGCAGCCGAAAAGGGCGACGAGCCGGCCTGCGTGATCGGCTCTGAGCGCCTTGAGCGCATTCTCCAGCGCATCCGGCGTATGGGCATAGTCGATAACGATGGTATAGTCTCCGTCGGTCGGAACGAGCTCCATGCGGCCCTTTACGCCGTGCGCCGTTTCCATCGCCTTTGCGCAGTCAGCAAGGCTTATGCCCAGAGCAAGGCCGACGGCTATGGTATTGAGCGCATTATAGACCGAAAAGCGTCCCGGTATCGCAAGTCTCACGGCTGCGCTCTCTCCGTCAAAACGGGCTGTGAAGGAAACTCCCTTTGCCGAGAGCTTTATATCATGCGCGGTAAGCAATGCATCCTTATCCTCCGCCGAATATGTCATGAGCCTGCACGTGGCGTTTTTCATCATTGCGTCTGCCCACGCATCGTCGATGTTTATACATCCGACGCGGCAGGTCTTGAACAGCCTCGCCTTGGCGTGCGCGTACTCCTGCATGGTGTGATGGAAATCAAGATGATCCTGCGTAAGATTCGTAAACGCGCCGACGGCAAAGTCTATCCCCGCGACGCGGCTGAGCACCAGTGAGTGAGACGAGACCTCCATTACGACATGAGTGCATCCTGCCTCATGCATCTGCGCGAAAAGCTGCTGGAGCTCAAGGCTTTCGGGAGTTGTACGCTCGGTGTGGATAAACTCGTCGCCTATCATATTCCCGTTAGTTCCGACAAGGCCGACCTTCGCGCCGAGCGACTTTTCCAGCAAATGCTTGAGCAGATACGTAGTCGTGGTTTTTCCGTTTGTTCCGGTGATGCCGATGATCTTCATTTTACCTGCCGGATCGCCGAAGAATTCGCGGCTTATAAGTGCAAGCGCCCTGCGGCAGTCTCCGACCAGAACATACGGCACCTCAACCTGCGGCACTCTGTCGCAGACCACGACCGCCGCGCCATTTTGGGCGGCCGACGGGATGTATTTGTATCCGTCGGTAGCAAAGCCTGATATAGCAACAAATAAATCACCAGGCTTTGTCGTGCGCGAATCGTAGCTTATTCCGCCTATCTCGCATTCAGGGGAAGCGGCAAGCTTTATCACGTCTATATTTTTTATAAGCTGTGACAATTTCATCTGTACATCATCCTCATATCTTTCAGTATCGTCCGAGTATGCTTTCATCGTCAGAAACGAGAGTTACCTCAACGACCGTTCCGTGCTTTACATCGGCTCCGGCCTTGACGCTCTGCGTGAGCACCCTTTGAGCTTCAGGGTCTTGCACAACGTTGCTGCTGCGAACAAAGACTCCATATTTCCCAAGCTCCTCAACAGCCTCGGCGTAGCTAAGTCCTCTTACGCCCGGCATTATTTCAAGCGCCGCCGACGGGCTTGCGCCGGCATAAGCTATGACCGTGCTGCCCTCGGCAATAACGGTTCCCGTAAGCGGCAGCTGAGCCGTCACCGTTGCGCCGGAGCCTATGACGCGGCACTCAAAGCCTGCGTCCGCAAGCGTTTTTTTCGCCTCGTCAATGCTCATGCCGTCAAGCTTCGGCACGGCTTTATCCGCTTTTTCGGAAGTATCGTCGTACACGGGCTCTATGCCCATATACGGCAGGATATCGGCAAACATTTTGCCGACAGTCGGCGCCGCCATCTGGCCGCCGGAGACATAAACTCCCGAACCGCTGCCCGGAGTATCGAGCATAACGAGAAGCGCGATCTGCGGATCGTCGGCCGGAGCAAAGCCGATAAACGACACGATGTATTCCTTTTTGCCGGTCTGCGCCTCGTAGCTTACCTTTTCGGACGTGCCGGTCTTGCCGCCGATACGGTAGCCTGCTACAGCTGCGTTGCGCCCTGTGCCCTCGTTCGGGTCGCCGACGACCTGCTCTAAGATAGAGCACACGGTTTTACTGGTTTCCTCCCTTATGACTCTGCGCACAACTGTCGGCTTATGATTATACACCGACTGCCCGTCAGAGTCCAGTAAACTTTCAACTACATACGGCTGCATGAGGTTTCCGCCGTTTACGCAGGCGCTCACGGCTGTAATTAGCTGAAGCGGCGTTATGGTGAAGGTTTGGCCGAAGGAGGCCGCCGCAAGCTGAGATTTGTTTTTTTCACTGTAAAATGTATCCTCGCTCCACCATATGCTGCCGCTCTCGCCGCCAAGGTCTATACCGGTCTTTGCGGTCAGCTGCTGCGAGCTGTCGCCCGTAAGCTCCAGAAAGCCAAAGGCATCGCAGTATTTATAGAAGGTCTGCGCACCGACGCGCATGCCTATGTTCACAAACGCTGCGTTGCATGAGTGCTGTACGGCCTGAGTGAGGCTCTGTGAGCCGTGACCAGTTGTTTTCCAGCAGCGCACAGGATTTGTTCTGCCCGGAACGCTGACGCTGCCGCCGCAGAAAAAGCTGTCATCAAGGCTGACCCTGCCCTCCTCGAGAGCCATGGACAGCGTTATTATCTTGAACGTAGAGCCCGGCTCATATGTATCCGACAGCGTTTTATTGCGCCATTGCAGGCGCTGAGCATCGGCAAGCAGCCGGTCCTTTTCCTCCTGAGTCGATGCCTCATCTATGGATCTCTTCGCCTCATCGCCGACATCCAGGAAATTATTGAGATCATAGCCGCCGATGGATGCCATGGCAAGTATCTTTCCGGTATTTACGTCCATTGCGATAGCGCCCGCTCCGTTTTGGATATCATAGTCCTCGACCGCCTGGTAAAGCGTCTTCTCAACATAATGCTGTATTGTAAGGTCGATAGTCGTCACAAGATCAAGGCCGTCTTCCGCTCCCATATATCCCTCGAACTGGTCGAAGAGCAGATCCGTGCCGTAGGCGTTTGCAAGGCGTATATACTTACCGGCCGTTCCGCGCAGAGCGGAATCATACTGCGCCTCGACTCCGTCAAGGCCGTAGTTATCTGTTCCGACAAAGCCTATGACATGACAGGCAAGCGATGAGTAGGGGTAGTACCTCTTTGTATCGCTTTCAAGGCGCACACCCTTGAGCTTATATTCATTTTTAAATGCGCGCACCTTATCGGCCGTCTCCTTTTCGACCTTGCGGGCGACGGTGACATACCACGAGCCGTTATTTTCGGTCTTTTTGAGTATATCATTGCGGTCAAGCCCCAGTATCTCGGACAGCTTATCGGCGATGAGCTCCCTGTCCTCCTTGTACATGGCGATCTCTGCGGGACTGAGGTAGACATTGTCCACATTCGCGCTCATTGCGAGGATGTTCATGTTGCAGTCGTATATCGTTCCGCGCTCGGCGGAGCTTCCGGTTTCGCGCAGCTGCTGGCTTATGGCAAGCTCCTCATACTTGTCATGGTCGCGCACCTGCAGAATATAAAGCCTCGCCGCGAGCACCGCAAATGCAAGTATGCCGCACACTGCCATGAGAAATAGTGTGCGGCGCACCATCGTCCGATTCGGGCTGCTTACTGTCTTTTTACTTTCTGTTTTGCGCATAGCTGCTCCTTCCAGGCAAAAATACATCAGTACATACTATATTTTTGCCGCGTGAAATATGCAGCTTATCCGTTATCGATCACCACAGCCTTATCCTCGGGCTCTGTATCTATTGTCTGCTCGCGGCGCTGAAGTGAGCTCTGCATTCCGAGCCTCTCCTTTGCGTCCTTTTCCAGCTCATCAAGGTTCTGAGCGAATTCATACTCTATGCGCAGCCGCCTGTTTTCCTCCAGAAGTGAGTCGAGCTTATGACTTAGCTCTAAATTTTCGTCGCTTACCGCCGTGAGCTCAGCACGCGTAAAAAGTGAGAAAATGAGCATTGCGGCACTCATGAGTGCAAGGATAATCAGCAGTGCAGTCGGCACCGCGGTTCGCAGTCTCCGTCCGGAGACTGCAGCGCGCTTTATTTTTTGCTTTGAGCCGTATTGATATTCACAGCCGGAGCTTTTCAAGAGATACTACACCCTTTCGGCGACGCGGAGCTTTGCGCTTCTCGCACGCGGATTGAAATTCAGCTCATCCTCATCCGGCAGTATCGGTTTTCTGTACACGCTCCTGAGCGTCTGCTTAAAGCCGCAGACGCATATCGGAGCCTCTCTCGGACAGGTGCAGCCGTTTTCCCTTGCGGCTATGCCCGTCTTTACTATTCTGTCCTCAAGTGAGTGGAAGCTAATGACGCACAGTCTGCCGCCGGGCTTTAATCTGTCCGGCGCTGTTTTCATCATTTTATCCACCGCACCGAGCTCGTCGTTGACGGCGATCCTTATCGCCTGGAAGCTGCGCTTTGCAGGGTGCTGCTTTTCGCGCAGCGCCGCAGCGGGCATGGCGGAGCGAATCACATCTACAAGCTCAATCGTCGTTTCTATAGGCTTTGCGTTTCTGCGCTCGACTATGCGCGAGGCAATGCGCCGTGCGTAGCGCTCCTCACCGAAATCGCGCAGGATGCGCACAAGCTCGGCCTCGTCCCAGTCATTTACGACGTTGTATGCCGTCAATACACTTGTATTGTCCATGCGCATGTCCAGCGGAGCGTCGTTCATATACGAAAAGCCGCGCTCCGCCTCATCAAGCTGCGGCGACGATACACCGAGGTCAAAAAGCATCCCGTCGACTGCGTCTATGCCGAGCTCATCGAGTATCTGCGAAACGTCGCAGAAGTTTCCGTGAACGAGCGTCATTTTGTCGGCATACTCCGCAAGGCGCTCGCCTGTGCGCCTTATTGCGCTTTCGTCGCGGTCGATGCCTATGAGTCTGCCCGTGTCCAGGCGCTTTAGTATCTGCTCGGAGTGTCCTCCGAGGCCGAGGGTCCCGTCAACATATATGCCGTCGGGCTTTATGTTGAGGTTTTCTATACATTCATTCAAAAGCACGGATATGTGCTTTGCTTCGTTTGGCATATCAAAACTCCAGTTGATCCATAACGGATGCGATATTCTCCGGCGTTATCTCGCTTTCGGAAATCCTGCTCCAGCTCTCCTCGTCCCATATCTCGGCATGGTTATTGCAGCCGATGACAGCGACGCCTTTGCCGAGATGAGCATACTCGCGCAGATGCGCCGGAATAAGCGTGCGCCCCTGATTGTCAAGCTCGCACCTTGCCGCATACGCAAAAAGCGGGCGCATTTTGCGCTGCTTTGCATAGCTCATGGCGTTTACCTTATCGGAAAACTCCCTCCAGCTCTCGGCGCTGTACACCGAAAGACAGTCATCCATGGAAAGCGTGATATAAAACACGTCGCCAAGCTCATCGCGCAGCTTTGCCGGAATAAAAAGGCGGCCCTTGCTGTCGATACTGTGTTTATATTCGCCCGTCAACGCGTTCACCTCCGGTTTTCGCGCATTTTCGATGCACTTTGCACCACTTTGCGCCACTTTACCTTTGATTATAGATGCCGGCAGGCGAAAATTCAAGAACATTTTGGTAACATATAAAATTTTAAAGCAGCAGTTTGCATGAACTGCTGCTTTTACATCTGTATGCGCTTAAAGGTGGCTCTAAAATAAATGTTTGGGGAGAACCGCTTTATAGCAGAACCTCCGTTTTCGCAGCTGAAAACGGAGGTTCTTTGACAGGCTAAGGAGCCCTTACGGACTCCTGATTTTTTATGTTATTCGCTTATATGATTTCTCACTCGGTATCCTCGTCGTCCTCCTGAGTTATGGGCTGAGCGGGAGCGGCCGAGCCTGCGAGACTGCGGAAGCTCGCTCTCGACTGGTTTATGGACTTGAGCGCGGAGCCCACGGTCTCCTCCGTGCGGCGAAGTATCTCATCAACATACTCGTTTGCAACGCGGCGCAGCTCCTTGGATTTGTACTCTGCATTGTTTACGAGCTCGGCGCTGTGCTGCTTTGCAACGCGCACTATTTCCTGCTCCTCAAGCATTGCGCGTGCCTTATCCTCGGCATTCTTGCGAATAGACTCCGCCTCGCGCTTGGCGTTGCCGATAAACTCGTCGCGTGCGGACACAAGGCGCTTTGCCTCGGCAAGCTCGACGGGAATGCGCGTTTTGATCTCGTTTAATATCTCCAAAACGTTTTCCCGCTCGACTATGCATTTGTCGTTTCCGAGAGGAACGCCCCAGGCTTCTGTCACCATGGTGTAGAGAGTTTCGATAAGCTCCATTACCTCAACATTTTTCTCGCTCATATTGATCCTCCATGCGGTTATGCCGCACACAAAGTTTTTGATTATCAGCAGCGCATATTTTCACTGCTATCTCCACAGCTTTGCCTTCTCAGAAATTTCGTCCATTATTTCCGGCGGAACGAATCCCGTAAGATCGGCTCCGTACGATGCCATTTCGCGAACAACAGACGAGCTAAGAAAGGTATATTTTTCGCTTGCTGCAAGAAACATTGTTTCAAGGGCGGGATTTATTTTCTTATTTATAAGGTTCATCTGAAATTCGTATTCAAAATCAGATGTAGCTCTCATTCCCTTTACCAATACCGCACCGTCAAGCCGCTTCGCGTATTCGGCAAGCAGCCCGTCATAAGTGTCCACTTCGATATTCGGGTAGCTCCTGACAACTTTTTTGACCATCTCGACTCGCTCATCTATCTTAAACATGGGCTTAGTTTTAGTCGCATTATACATAATGCAGACTATGACCTTATCGAATATATTAGCCGCACGTCTTATTATATCAAGATGGCCGAGCGTTATCGGATCAAAGCTGCCGGGGCATATAGCAAGACTCATTTATTTGTCTCCCTGCTGTAGGTTGTAAGCTTAACTTTGCCGTAATTGTACTCCTTACACTTAAAGTAAGGCATATTCATCTCCGGCATGGGCTTTTCGCGCCCACTTTCGCACATAATTATACCACTATCCGTCAAGATGTCAACGGAATTGATGATTTGCAGCGCTTTATCTATAAGATTTGTCGCATAAGGGGGATCTATCAATATCAGATCGAACTTTGCGCCGCGCTCGAGAAACGCTATTGAATCGCTCTGCACGACGCGTGCTTCAAAGCCGCAGCTTTTTATATTCTGCTTTACGAGGGCTATCGCTTCCCTGCTCTGGTCGACAAAGGTCACTTCTCCTGCGCCGCGGCTGAGACACTCGAGACCGAGCTGACCGGTGCCCGCAAAGAGGTCGAGCACCTTCCTGCCCTCGATATCAAACTGGATTATATTGAACATCGCCTCCTTGACCATATCGGTCGTCGGGCGAATATCATAGTTATCCGGTTCTTTGAGCTTTTTTCCGCGTTTTATACCGCTTATTATCCTCATTTCTTGTCCTCATTTTTATGATAATGGTCAAAAACCGCTTTGGCCGTATTCTTCGGAACAACTACGGTGAGTTCGTCCATGCTCGCAGCTCTTATCGCCTTGAGCGTCTTGAAATGGCGCAGCAGTTCGTTTTTTCTGACGCTGCCTACTCCTGGGATAGAGTTAAGCTCCGAGCCAAAGCTTACGTTTCGCAGTGAGCGCTGATACTCGATGGCAAAGCGGTGCGTCTCCTCCTGAATATTGCCGATAAGCGCAAATACCGCCGGGTTGCCGTTTATGCATATCTCATGTCCCGCGCTTGTGACCAGAGCTCGAGTCCTGTGTCTGTCGTCCTTTACCATGCCGAACACGGGCACACTTATGCCAAGCTCACCAAGCGAGCGCTCGGCCGCTGCAGCGTGAGTTATTCCTCCGTCAATCAGCAGCAGTTGCGGCATTTCCGTGAAGCCGCCGTCTCCGTTTTTTAAATGCGCGAAGCGGCGATAGACAGCCTGTGACATGCTTGCATAGTCGTCGCGTATATCAAGCTCGCGTATCTTAAACTTGCGATAGTCCTTTTTATAGGGCTTGCCGTCCTTATGCACGGTCATTGCGGCTACAATGCCGGTATCGCCGAGGTTTGAAACGTCGAAGGCCTCTATACGCTCCGGGTACTCGGGCAGCTCCAGCGATTTTTGAAGCCACAGAAGCGTATTCGTTCTGCGCTGCTGGGCGGTAGTTGCGCGCAGTATTTCCTCGGAGGCGTTCATCTCAGCGCGCTCGACAAGGCGCAGCCTGTCGCCTCGCTGAGGCGCTTCGATGCTCACCCTGCGGCCTGCCATCTGAGCAAGCATTTGGCTTAGAGCACCGGCATCCTCCGGCATTTCGCGCAGGAGAATGTTTTTCGGCATAACGCCGCGTGAAGCGTAATACTGACGCATGTACGCCGATACCGCCTCACCGTCGCTCTCAAGCGGCTCCGGCACGAGCTCAAAGTCCTTGCCTGTGAGCGAACCGTCGTTAAAATGCAAAACGACAAAGCAGCTTTTTGCTCCGCGCACAAAGCCGACGGCGTCGGTATCGGAAAATGCCGTAGCTATGACCTTCTGCTTATTTGATACGCTTTGAATGGCGCGTATCCTGTCGCGCAGCTCTGCGGCGGCCTCAAACCGAAGCTGCTCGGAGGCCTCCTGCATCTTCGCCGTCAGCTCGTCGATTAACTCCGCCGTCTTGCCGCCGAGGATAAGGCACACCTGCTCAACTGCAAGCCGGTACTCTTCAGCCGAAAGCTCTCCCCTGCACCAGCCGCGGCAATTACCCATGTGGTAATTAAGACACGGCCTGTCCCTGCCGATATCGCGCGGGAAGCGCTTTGAGCATGTCGCAAGACCTACGGCCTTGGACGCAGCGTCAATTATATTGCGCGTAACGCTTCTGCCGCCGAAGGGGCCGAAGTATACCGCGCCGTCCTTTTTCGCACTGCCGACGATCATAAATCGCGGATACGGCGCTTTCTTATCAAGTCTTATAAACGGATAGCCCTTATCGTCCTTTAAGAGAATATTATAGTGCGGCTGATGCTGCTTAATTAGCGAGTTTTCAAGAATGAGCGACTCAAACTCCGAATTAACGACTATAACATTGAAGTCCGCGACCTTTTGCACCATGGCCTCGACCTTAGGAAGGTGAGAGCCGCGAAAATAGCTCGTTACCCGGTTTTTGAGCTTTTTTGCCTTACCGACGTATATGACCTGTCCCGACTCGTCGAGCATGATATAAACGCCGGGCAGCATGGGCAGCTTATTTGCTTTTTCAAGAAGCTTCTCGCGCATCTGCTCCCTCGCTGTCTTTACTTCCTGCAATGCACCAGACCGTTACGGATACAATTACTATAACTCCTCCGATGAGCGCGAACAGCCCCGGCTTTTCGCCGTCAAATATAAGCACCCACACGGGATTTAAAAGCGGCTCCACTGCGCCGAGGAGGCTGCATGCGAGCGGCGGGCAGTGCTCTGCCGCTCTGCCGTAGAGGATATAAGGTATGCCAAGCTGCAATACGCCGAGTATGATAATATACAGAACCGGCAGAGCCGATATCTCCGGCTTTGTCGTTATAATAAACGGCAGACCGAATATGAATGCTACAGCCTGACCGACGAGCATTGCAGAAAAGCGCTCCTGTGTTTCGGCCTTTCCCATGGCTATGAACATCCCGCCGAGGCACGCACCGGCAAAAATGGCGACGAAGTTGCCGAGAAGATAACCCTCCGACAGCTGGTCAAGGAAGAACATTCCAATGCCGGCAAATGTGCATATAACGGCAATGAAATCGCGTTTTTTAAAGCGCTGGCCGAAGAAAAGCGCCGAGAATATGACAATGAATATGGGGTCGGTAAACTGCAGAACGATCGCGTTTGCGGCGGTCGTGAGCTTGTTTGCCGCGACAAAGGCGATGTAAACAAGTCCGAGCAGAAGTCCGGGGACTATCGTTTGGCGATTCAGGATTATTCTGTAGTCTTTTATGCGTATATATGCAAGCACCGTCAGTCCGGCAAAAAGGCTTCGCAGAGCGGATATGACGAATGAATTCCACGGTATGAGCTTTATGAATATTCCGGCAATGCTCCAAAGAGCGGCGCACATGAGCATCTCGAGCATTGCCCTGTTTTCTTTTTTCATATAAATCTCCGTACACAGCGAATAAGGGCGTGTTAAAAACACGCCCTTAGCTTCGTTTCAAATATCACTCGGTAAAGTCGGATGCGATAAGCTCAGAAAGCGTATCGACAGCAGTAGCCTCGTCGGCACCGTCGGCAATGAGGTTGACAGCAGTGCCCTTTACGATGCCCAAAGAGAGAACGCCTAGCAGGCTCTTGGCATTGACGCGTCTGTCCTCTTTTTCGATCCAAATGCTGCTCTTGAATTCATTAGCCTTCTGAATGAAGAAAGTAGCAGGTCTTGCGTGGAGCCCCACCTGATTATTAATAACTACTTCTTTGGTTACCATTCTCGCCACTCCTCTTAATCACAAAAGATTAATCCTACTTTAGCAAATTATTTAAAAAAGGTCAACTGCTTTTGTCTATTTCGTAGATTTACACATTATTAATAAAATTTATCGATTGCTTTTATTTCAATTCGACTATTGTCACGCCGCTTTCGCCCTCGCCGAAACGCCCCAGTCTGAAGCTCTTTACGGCCTTGTTGCGCTTGAGCATCTGCTGCACGGCAGCGCGCAGAGCGCCGGTGCCCTTGCCGTGGATGATGGTCACGGTTTTGAGCTTGCCCATTACGGCGCTGTCGATATACTGCTCGGCTGCATTGACAGCCTCGATGCTCTCCATTCCTCTGAGGTCTATCTCATGGCTGACGGCCGCTCGCGGAGCTGAGCTCCCGGCAAGAGTTACGCTTTGCTTCTTCTGCTTTGCCGCGTGGCCTTCTATGAGATATACCTCGTCGGGCTTTAGCTTGACATTCATTATGCCGGCACGCAGGTTGAGCGTTCCGTCGGCGTTGATGTCAATCACCTCGGCCTTTACGCCCATTGACTTTATTTCGACCGTATCGCCCGGTCGAACGTCGCGCGCGGACTTTTTTTCCTCCTTCGGCTTTTCCGGCTCCCTGGCCTTGAGCCTGCCCTGAGATTCGTTGAGCCTGCGCCGGAGCTCGCTTCGGGCGCTGTTTACCTCCTGCGCCTGCTCATCCTCATTTATTCTGCGGCGCATATCGTCAAGCTCGGCAAAGGTGCTCTCGGCAGTCTCGCGGGCTTCGGCTATTATGCGCTCTGCCTCACGGCGAGCCTTCTCATCGGCTTTTTCGAGCCTGACGGAGAGCTCGGCGCGCAAAAACGCCGCTTTTTTTGCATTATCCTCCGCCTCACGCAGTTTTTTTGCCGCTTCCGCTCTGTCGCGCTCGAGCAGGGCCCTCGTCTGCTCAAGCTTTTCGATAGTCGCCTCAAAGCTTTCGTTCTGAACACCGATACGCGCCTTTGCGTCGTCGATTATATCCTTACTGAGCCCAAGGCGTTCGGATATTGCAAAGGCGTTTGACTTGCCGGGGACACCGACGAGCAGCCTGTAGGTAGGGCTGAGCGTTTCAACATCAAACTCGCAGGAGGCGTTCTGGATGCCGTTTTCGTTCGTGGCATAGACCTTGAGCTCTGCGTAATGCGTTGTCGCGGCGACCATCGCGCCCATTTTGCGTGCGTGCTCGATCACGGCGATGGCAAGAGCCGCGCCCTCTGTCGGATCGGTGCCGGCTCCGAGCTCGTCAAACAGTAACAGTGAATTCGAGTCGCACTCATTTAGGATATGCACAATGTTCGTCATGTGTGCCGAGAAGGTAGACAGATTCTGCTCTATCGACTGCTCATCGCCTATATCGGCCAGTACATGGCGGTAAACCGGCACTCCGCTGCCGTCGTCGGCCGGGATATGCAGGCCGCACTGCGCCATAACGTTTAAAAGCCCTATGGTCTTGAGCGTAACTGTCTTGCCGCCGGTATTTGGGCCTGTGATAATGAGCGTATCGAAATCATCGCCGAGCTCAAGGCTTATGGGCACGGCCTTGTCCTTGGGAAGCAGCGGATGACGCGCACGGTGCAGCACGACTCCCTTTTCCCGGAGCTCCGGCTCTATGCCGTTGAGCTTATACGAAAGCTTGGCGCGGGCAAAAATACCGTCGAGCGTTATGAGATAGGAATAGTCCGACGCTATATCCTCGGCGTGAGAGGCACAGTCTGCCGAAAGCTCGGAGAGGATGCGCTCTATCTCTGTTTTTTCCTTTGCGGTGAGCTCGCGCAGCTCGTTATTTGCCTTTACCGCAGCCATGGGCTCGATGAAAAGCGTAGCGCCTGATGCCGAAATATCGTGCACAAGCCCGGGGACGGCGCCCTTGCACTCGGCCTTTACGGGAACGACAAAGCGATCCGAGCGCATGGTTATGATGGGCTCCTGCAGGACCTTTGCATAAGACGGAGATGAAATTATTTTTTGCAGGCAGTCGCGCACTCTGGCGCTCGCCGCACGAATCTTACGGCGGATGTTTGCAAGCTCACTCGAAGCGCTGTCGGCTATCTCGTCCTCGCCTACTATTGAGCCTGTGATCTTCTCTTCAAGAAATCTGTTAGCGTGCAGCGCGGCAAAAAGATGGTCGATGCAGCTCTTGCCGAGCTTATCATCGGACGTATAGCCCTTTACAAGGCGCGCGCACTGCAAGACGCGTGCGATGCTCAAAAGCTCTATGGTATTGAGGCTTCCTCCGAGGTCGGCCCGGCTCAGCGACGGGCGTATATCCTTTATGCCCGAAAGCGACGGGCTTCCGCGCACGACCATCATGTTCTTTGCGGCGCTCGTCTCGCTGAGGCGGTTTTTGACCTCAAGCCTGTCCGCGCTCGGACGCAGCTTGAGGCAGGCCTCCTTGCCTCCCTCGGTTACGGCCTCGGCCGCAAGCATATCCAGCACGATGGGAAGCTCCAGTATGTTAAGTGATTTTTCGTAGAAATCCATTATTTTATCTGTCTCCAATAATCGAGTGTTGAAAACTTTCTTTCGGTCCGGCTCAAAAGATAGGCCTCGGATGCCTTTGACGCACGCTTGAGCGCATCGTCTGTTAGCGTAAATGCAAGCATTTTGCGTGCCGGAGCGTAGATCATATAGCGAAGTGCCTGCAATGAGGCCGTACAAAGCTCGTAGTTTGCCTGCACCTGCGCATTATTGCACTCGCGGCAGCAGATGACGCCGTTTTGCGTGCTGAAGCGCGGTGAGACCGGCTCGGATGAGCCGCACACGCAGCAGGCTGTCAGGTTCGGCTCGTAGCCGGATAGAGCCATAAGCCGCATTTCAAACGCAGTTTTTATATGCGTCTGCGAATACATCCCGTTTGCCAGGGCGAACAGGCAGTTTAATATAAGCTGCAGGAGCAGCGTATCGGGGTTTCCCTCCTCCGAGAGCGCCTCGACGCACTCTGCAAAATAGCTTGCCAGCGAAAGAGCCGTTATGTCGCCGCGCAGTCCCTTGAACTCCTCAATCGTCGAGCCCTCGCTGACTGACCAGAAGCCGTTGCGCTCGAGCAGTGTGAGCTCGGAAAACGCGAGAAGCTGTGTTGAGGCCGCGGTCTTGCTGTTTTTGCGCAGCGCTCCGCGAGCCTTGACTGTCATCTTGCCCATATCCTCCGTCAGGACCGTGAGTATCCTGTCGGCTTCCTTATAGCGGACCTCACGCAGAATGAGTCCCTTTGTCGTTTTAAACATATGTAATCTTTCAGCTCTCCGGCGAAGGAGTGTCCTCCGCCGATTTTTCGTTTTTCTTTCGTCTCTCCGACACTCTGTACATCAGCCAGCTAATCGGTTCACCCGTGTCGGCAAAGACCTGCCACAAAATTTCATCGCTCATTTTCCGCTGCCTCCGATGGCTTTAGTATCGGGTGAGGTACGGGCAAGTATGTGTGGTAATTATTCCGTAAATCCGAAATTTCTGAGCTGTGCTGTGCTGTCGCGCCAGTTTTCCTTGACCTTTACCCATGTCTGAAGGAAGACCTTCGTGCCCATGAAGGCTTCGATATCTTTTCGCGCAAGCTCGCCTATCCTCTTGAGCATCACGCCCTGTCTGCCGATGATTATGCCCTTGTGGCTTGCCTTTTCGCAGTAGATTGTGACGTCAAGGTCTATTATGCCGTTATCTCGCTCTGTAAAGCGTGTTACCTCAACGGCCGTGCCGTGCGGTATCTCCTTATCAAGGCACAAAAGCAGCTTTTCGCGCACGAGCTCGGCGCAGATCTGCTTCTCCGGCTGGTCGCATATCATATCGTCCGGGAAAAGCTGAGGGCCGGGCTGCGCATATTTGCCGAGCTCGGAAACAAGCTCGTCCAGACCCTCTCCGTTTTTGGCCGAGACGGGGATAACGGCGTCAAACTCATGCGCGGCGGAATACGTCGCCATGACCTCCAAAAGCTCTGTCTTTTCAACTGTATCTATCTTATTTATAACGAGTATTGCGGGAACGCCCGTCTCCTTTATGCGGGCAATGAGCTCTTCCTCCTGGCGGCCTATGTTGGCGATAGGCTCAACGAGCAGCATCACGGCGTCAACATCGGCGACACTTTCCTTCACGACGTTCACCATATAGTCTCCCAGGCGCGTTTTCGGCTTGTGAAAGCCCGGCGTGTCTATTATGATAAACTGCGTATCGCCGCGGTTTACGACGGCGCTGATGCGATTTCTTGTTGTCTGCGGCTTGTTCGAAACTATCGCTATCTTCTCGCCTACAAGGGCGTTTGTAAGCGTCGATTTCCCGACGTTCGGGCGGCCGCATATAGTTACCATAGCTGTTTTGCTTATCATATCATTTATCTCCCATAATCTCTTTTTCTCTTGCGCGCATCTGCTTTTTCATTTCTCCCTCGTCGGTATGGTCGTAGCCGAGGAGGTGCAGAACGCTGTGCACCGTGAGATAGCTCACTTCCCTGTCAAAGCCGTGGCCGAGCTCCTCGCCCTGCTCGGCGCAGCGCTCAAGCGATATCATCATGTCGCCGAGCATTATTGCGCCTGTGTATGGGTCCGTATCACACACGGAAGGGTCAAACTTTCCGGGTGTGAGCTCGCTCAGCGGAAAGGACAGAACGTCCGTCGCCGCGTCTATGCCGCGAAAGTCGCGGTTGGTTTCGCGTATGCCCTCGTTATCGGTGAGCATAACGCTTATAAGACAGGGCCTGTCCACGCCCTCGGCCTCAAGCGCCATGGAGGCGGCTTTTTTTATGAGAGCGGCCGCATTATTGTGTCCCATGCCGCTTTTTTCGCGGCTTACATATATCTCGTGCTTTATCATTGTTTTTTCCTCTTGTACGCTCCGGCCTTTTTTATTGGCTCGGGCGGATTTTTCTTATCGTAGACCTCGTAGGCCTCGATTATTCTCTGAACAAGGCGATGGCGCACAACGTCCGCTCCTGTGAGATGACATATGGATATATCCTCGATGCCGTCGAGCACCTTCATGGCTATCTTCAGTCCGCTGACCTTATCCTCGGGCAGGTCTATCTGCGTGATATCGCCGGTTATGACGACCTTAGAGCCGAAGCCTATTCGGGTCAGGAACATTTTCATCTGCTCGCGCGAGGTGTTCTGCGCCTCGTCGAGAATGATAAAGCTGTCATCGAGCGTGCGGCCTCGCATATATGCAAGCGGCGCGACCTCGATATTGCCGCGCTCAAGGTATTTCTGATATGTGTCCGCTCCGAGCATATCAAACAATGCATCGTACAACGGGCGCAGATACGGGTCCACCTTGCTTTGCAGGTCGCCCGGCAGAAAGCCGAGGCGCTCACCGGCTTCAACGGCCGGACGCGTCAGAATGATGCGGTTTACCTCCTCGGCTCTGAAGGCGGCAACGGCGGCAGCAACCGCGAGATAGGTCTTGCCCGTACCGGCAGGGCCGATGCCGAGGGTTATCGTATTATTTGCAATAGCGTCGCAATAGGTTTTCTGACCGAGTGTCTTGGCCTTTACGGGCTTACCCTTTGCCGTTATACATACGACATCGCTTGCTAGCTCGTTTATTTTCGATTCCTTGCCCTCGGAAACGAGCTTCAGGATATATCTTACGCTCTGCGCGTCGATATTCTCGCCGCGTGCTGCCAGCGTGAGCAGACCGTTTATGGCCTTTTCGGCGAGCATGACGCTCTCCTCCTCACCGCAGATGTGAATCTTATTTTCGCGGTCAAGCACCTTTACGCCGAGCTCGGACTCAATTATGCTCAAATTTCTGTCGAAGGACCCGAACACGCTTATGACATGCTCCATTCTTTCGACTTCTATTGTTCTTTCAATCATATTGTGACTCCTTGGCAATATTCTCTGTACACTGAGCACGCAGTGTGACCGTAAGCGTACCCTCCGTTTCTGAAACGGAATATTCCTCGGATGCTATATGCCCGTTGCCGATTCGGCGCTGCAATTCCGATCTGAGCTCGGACTTCATGCGTGCGACCGCCTTAGCTTCATCAATGGGCACGGTCTTTGTTTCATACTGCGTTGTGCGCTCTATTGCATATCCGAGCGGCAGCGTGAAAACGTCGCCCAAGGATATGTATTTTAATCTATTTATTTTATCACAACTTGTGTATTTATTTCTACTGTCGGAGAAAAAATTTATCCGCTTTTTCCCGATAACGAGTGAAAATGCCGTGTCTGTATGCCCTTTTTTAATTTTTCGCTCCTCTGTGAGCGGTGTTTGGGCGCTTATCTCGTACCATGTGTCAGCTATGACCTGAGCCATGGAGTGAACATATCGCTCATCCCCCGTTTCACTGCTCATAAGCCCGCGCACAAGCACATCGCCCTGTGCAGCGGCGCTTCCCGGCGAGACGGCGCTTTCGCCCTCTAAAACGGACATGCGCTTTATAACTCCGCTTTTTGAAGCAATTATATCGCATGGCGCCTTTTCGTTTACTATTTCGGGCTTATCAACTCTTTCATGAACGACTATCTGCGCCCTTGACGAGCGCACGTTCAGGCTCAGCCACGCTATCTCAGGCATTACGGACACCACATAGCTTCGAACCTCATCAGAAGAAAGTGATGGCCAGAATGCGCCGTAGTCAACTCCGCAATCGGATAAAACACGCAGTATCTGCGCATCGCTGAGCTTATCGTTGCCCTCGATCTCGATATTCCACAAAAACAACGAGGATATGGCCGCAAGTGCCACTCCGACCACAGTAAAAACGACGAGCGCTACTCGTCTTTTTGCGTTTTGTACAAGCTTTTTGCCGCCCTTTTCGGCCAAAAGCTCTATCTCAAGCCCGTTTTTTCCGTTTTGGGACATGATGGCCGGGCAGTCGGACGAAAAAGCGAAAAACGTCATCGAAAAATCCCTGCAGGGACTTGCCGACCGGAACTCAATACCGTGCTCGGCACAGAAATTCAGTATACGCTCGGGCTGCGGGCCGCTCACCCTGAGCTTAACCGTTCCGCGTGCAAGATCATATAGCTTTCTCATCATTCAAGCTCCAGTGAAATAATTCTCCCGCAGATAAGCATATCTCTGCCGGTCATGGCTTTAAGCAGCAGCTTATCGCCGCGGACAATCAGCCTTGTTTTGCCGCAGCTTATCTCGATAAGCGCGTCGCCGTAGCTTATTATGCCGCAGTGATTTTCAATAAGCAGGCGGCTTCTTCCGCAGAGGCTGAGCTTCGTAAGGCCGAGAGCGTCCGCCGGAATATCGAGCCTGTCGGCAAGCAGCTCGGCCTTATCGCGTTTTGACTTCATATGCTCACCTCCGCAGTCTAAACCTATGCCGGGAGGCATAGCTTAATACATGGACAAGGAGCTGATATCTTGAAAAAGCTGCTGTATATTCTCGCATCGCTCGGCATATTCGCCGCACTGCTTATCTTTCCGAAGGCCGCAGCAGAGGCCGTGAAAGAAGGCCTTATGACGTGCGGGCAGATGATAATCCCATCGCTGTTTCCGTTTTTCGTAGCCGTAAATCTTTTAAACGAGCTGGGAGCGTCAAGGCTCATTTCAAATGCGCTTGCTCCGTTCGGTGCACGGCTCGGCATATCGGGGCAGGGCGTGTCGGCCTTTATAATAGGCGTGACGGGCGGGTATCCTCTTGGTGCGGCATACATAGCGCGGCTGAGGTCGCAGGGGCTTATAGGCCGGGACGAGGCGTCTCGTCTGCTTGTTTTCTGCAACAACTCAGGGCCTGCGTTTATCGTCGGAGCCGCCGGTATAGGTGTGTTCTCCTCCGCCGCCGTCGGCTTTCTTTTGTACGCGGTGCATATTCTCGCGGCGCTTATCCTTTGGACTGTATCCTGTCCTAAGGTGCCCTGCGATATCTGCTACGACGAGGATATGTTCGCGCCCGTGAGCTTTTCCGGAGCTATAACCGCCTCTGTGCGGCGCTCTGCCGATTCGGTGATTGGAGTCTGCTCATTTGTCGTCGCGTTCTCCGCCTTGAACGGTGTGCTCGACGGCATGGATATAACGCAGATACTTGCCGGTGAGCTATCCTATCGGCTGGGTGCGGAGCTCGGCTGGTGCAGGGCGCTTTTGACCGGTATGCTTGAGCTCGGAAACGGCATCGGATGCATGGCAGGGCTCGATATACGCCCTGAAAATACTGCGCTTGCGGCGTTTATTCTGTCCTGGGGCGGCTTATCGGTGCATTTCCAGACCTATGCCATAATCTCCGGCACGGATATAAAAACCGCCCGATATATGATCGGGCGGCTGATAATTGCGCTAATGGCAGCGGCGCTTGCGCTGCTCGGCGCGGCTATTATTTTTTAAAATGCAAGTATTCCGACGACGGCCGAGGCCGCGATATAGAATATCGGGTGCAGATCCTTTGTCTTTTTGACGAGATTTGTGAGTACCCATATCACCGCCGCGAGCGCAAGCCCCTTCCACGAGAACAGGTCGAGGATATTTCCGCTTGCCTTGAATGCGTCCTCGCGCACGAGCGCGAGCATCACGACCGAAAAGCCGGCCGCCGCGATAAGTCCGGCAGAGGCAGGACGAAGGCCGTAAAACGCGTGATCGACAAATCGGTTCTCCCTGAATTTTTTCAGGCAGGAAGCGATGATAAGGATGATGATAATGTCCGGAGTCACGAGCCCGAGCGTTGCAGCAAGCGCCCCCGGCAGACCGCCGGTTATATAGCCGACATATGTGGCGGTATTAACACCTATAGGGCCTGGCGTGGACTCGGAAACGGCGATCATATCCGCAATCTGCTGATAGCTGAACCAGCCCGTGCGGTCGGACATATCATAGATAAACGGGAGCGTAGCCAGTCCTCCGCCGACAGCAAAAAGACCGGTCTTGAAAAACTCCCAGAAAAGGCGCAGATATATCATGACTTACGCGCCTCCAGTTCCTTGACGATAATACCGGCAAGCGCAGCGGCAATGACGTAAATGACAGGCGATACGCTCAAAAATACGCTGCACACAAACACAGCCATGAATATAAGGAGCGTTTTCCAATCCACAACGGACTTTTTCCACAGCTTCACGACGGCGTTGAGGATGAGCACGCACACGCACACGCGGATACCGGCAAAGGCGCTCTGCACCGCGGGAAGGTGTGCAAAGTTCCGGATAAAAGCCGCAATGATCGTTATGATCACAAGTGACGGGAACACAACGCCGAGCGTTGCGAATATGCCGCCGAGTACACCTGACTGCTTCTGCCCGACAAAGGTAGCCGTGTTGACCGCGATAACGCCGGGGGTGCACTGACCTATGGCGTACCAGTCCATTACCTCCTCGTCGGTCGCCCAGCGGCGCTTTTCGACAACCTCGCGCTGCAAGGCCGGGAGCATGGCGTAACCGCCGCCGAAGGTCGTCACGCCGACTACGGCAAAGGTGCAAAACAGCTTGCCGAGCCGGCTGAGCTTATCTTTCATTTTCTGAGGCCTTCCGCATACTCGGAATACTTTTTGATCTTGGCATCGCACTCGGCCTTATTCACGCCCTTGCAGAGAATGTAGACCTTGACCTTGGGCTCCGTGCCGGAGGGGCGGACTATAAAGCTTGTTGCGTCGGCAAGCTCAAAGTACAGAACATTCGAGCCCTTTATGGGCGTCTGACCCATAACTCCGAGCTCGGGTACCTTTATGCTGCCGTCGGAATAGTCGCGCAGCTTGAACACCTCGACACCGGCAATTTCCTTGGGAGGATTGCCGCGCAGCTCGTCCATGAGCTTTTTCATCTTGACAAGCCCGTCAAGGCCGGGCATTACAAGATTAAGGGTCTTTTCGGCATAGCGGCCGTACTTTTCGTACAGACTCTCCATCGCCTGACTGAGGTTCATGCCCTTATCGTAATAGTAAGCCGCCATCTCCGCAACCATCATCGACGCCGTGACGGCATCCTTATCGCGTACATAGTCGCCCATCATATATCCGTAGCTTTCCTCATAGGCGAAAATATATTTATAGCTTCCGGCTTTCTCCCACTGAGCAATGCGCTCGGCCATGAATTTAAAGCCGGTGAAGGTATCCTCGAAATGCACTCCGTTCGTCTCAGCGACCGCCTTGGCCATTTCGGTAGTAACTATACTTTTGACAGCGCCGGCATTATCCGGCAGAGTTCCCGCCGCCTTGCGGGCACTTATTATATAGTCCAGCAGCAAAACGCCGAGCTGGTTGCCGGTAATGGATATATAGTCTTCGCCCGAACGCACCATAACGCCTATGCGGTCAGAGTCGGGGTCTGTGCCGATTATGAGGTCGCTGCCTACCTTCCTTGCAAGGTCGACTGCGAGATAAAAGCCCTCGGGATTTTCGGGGTTGGGGCTTGCTACCGTGGGGAAATTGCCGTCAATAACCATCTGCTCGGGTACGGGATACAGTTGTGTTATGCCCAGTCTGTGCAGCGCCTCGGGAACGAGCTTATATCCCGCACCGTGGAACGGAGTGTAAACTATCTTAAACTCCGGCGCGACCTTTGCCACAACAGCCCTGTTGACAGCCTGTCCGAGCACCTGCTCAAGGTAGGCCTCGTCCGTCTCGGCGCCAATCATTTCGATTCTGCCCTCGGCTAGAGCCTCGTCAAAATCACAGCTGACAAAATCGTCAAATATGTCTATCTTCTCCATCTGCTCCGCAATAGCCGCCGCATGCTTCGGGGGCAGCTGAGCGCCGTCTGACCAGTAGACCTTATAGCCGTTATACTCCTTGGGATTGTGCGACGCGGTTATGTTAAGACCCGCGCACGTCCCGTAATGGCGCACGGCAAAGCTCAGCTCCGGTGTCGGACGCAGAGCGTCAAAAATGCGGACATGTATACCGTTGGCAGCCATGACGCAAGCAGCCTCATGAGCAAAAAGCTCACTGTTATTGCGGCAGTCAAAGCAGATGACTATGCCCTTTTTCATCGCATCCCCGCCCTCGGCCTTAATGACATTCGCAAAGGCCTGAGTCGCATGACGTATGATGTGAACGTTCATCTGATGCAGGCCGAGCTTCATCGTTCCGCGCAGTCCGGCCGTGCCGAACTCGAGCGGCGCGAAAAAGCGGCTTTCTATTTCCTTTTCATCGTTTGCTATTGAGTTGAGCTCCTCCCATTCGGATTCGCTCAGTGCGGGACTGTCCAGCCAGCGCCGGTACTCTTCCTTATAATTCCTCGTCATATTCTGCGCTCCCTTCACTTAAATTGACAGCGTCCTCATACATGGTTTTGGGGACAAATATTTCAACACCCGTGCCGCTCGTTCCGAGGATCAGCCGGCCGAAATCGCCGTCATTCGGGTATCTGCGTATGCACGGAATACCATATGCCTCAAGCAAGTTTACTATCATCTCATCATTGATGTCAAGGCATTTGCAGTGGGTGAGGAAAACGGGCTCGACCGGCTCACCGTTTTCATCCTTCGGCCATTTTTTAAGAAGCTGCCCCGTAAGGCGTCTGCCCCATTCGAGCTTTGCTTTCTCGTCCATATTTCCCTCCGTTATTTATGATATTTAGAGCCCTCTGATATCTTGAAGGCCCGATAGATCTGCTCTGCGAGCATGACACGCGCAAGGTGGTGCGGAAATGTCATTTCGCTCATACTAAGGCGCATGTCCGCACGCTGCTTAATTCTCGGCGATATGCCGAACGAACCGCCGATGACAAAGCATATCCTGCCACGTCCGGCCACGGCAAGGGAGCTTATCCTCTGCGCAAGGTCCTCGCTTTTAAGCTGCATGCCCTCGACGCACATTGCGATGACATAGGCATCCTTTCCGAGTGCGCGCTCAATATCCGCCGCTTCCTTATCCAGAGCCGCGGCAATCTCCTTATCTGACGGCGATGAGCCAAGCTTTGTTTCATTTAGCTCTGCACATTCAAATTTACAGTAAGCCGACAGGCGCTTCGAGTATTCGTTGAACGCATCGACAAAAAACTGTTCCCTGAGCTTTCCGACGCACACTAACCTTATACTGAGCATTTTAACCTCTCTCCCGCCTCTACTGCAAGCATATTATTTGCCGGAGCGACACTAATTTGCACGTTTTTAACGGAAACGGCGTCACTCACCGTCTTCAGAGCAAGCTCCGGCGTATCATTTTCGCGGCTGAGATGCCCTAATATTATATTCCCCGTGCCGTGCTTTGCAAGATATTCCGCCAAAGCTCCGCTGTCATCATTGGAAAGATGTCCGGTTGGCGCGAGTATTCGGCGCTTCAGAAAATAAGGGTACGCGCCATTTCTGAGCATGGCAACATCATGGTTTGCCTCGATGAGGGCAATGTCCGCCCCCTCAAGGCCTTCTATGAGCTCATCGTTTATGCTGCCTGTATCGGTCGCGAAGCCGAGAATGCCGTCGCCCTCAAAGCGGTATCCGACGCTGTAGGCAGCATCGTGCATTGTCCTGAAGCAGCTTATTTCAACGCCGCCGAGACCGAGCTTATCGTCCTCGGGTATGTATTCCAGATTTTGTTTTATATCCGGCTTTACCCGGCTGAGCTCCTCGCACAGTGGCTTTGGAGCGAATACACTCAGGCCGTGATGCTTAACGAGCATTGAAAGGCCGGAAATGTGATCGGAGTGCTCATGTGTTATGAGCACTCCGCACAGATCCTGCGGAGTAAGTCCAAGCTGAGTCAGGGCCGCGACGGTCCTGCGCATGGAGATACCCGCGTCTATAAGTATATTCGCTTTGCCCTCAGAAACGAGGCTGCAATTGCCCGAGGAACCGCTGGCAAAAGTTACTATACGCATGTTTTTATCCTATCGATATCACTTTTTCGCGCAGCTCCGGCTCGTCGGGGTAATCGACGATGCTGATATCCGCGCCGAGCTTTCTGAGCTTGCCGACAAAATTCTCGTAGCCGCGCTCAATGAAATGTATATCCTCTATCTCGGTCCTGCCGCTGGCGCACATGCCGGCGATGACCATTGCCGCGCCCGCCCGCAGGTCGCAGGCCATGACCGGAGCTCCCGTGAGCTTTGCGCCGCCCTCGAATATCGCGATGCGGCCGTCGACCTGAATATCAGCGCCCATTTTGCGCAGCTCGTTTACATACTTAAAGCGGTTATCGTAAATGCCCTCGGTTATGACGCTTGTTCCGTTTGCCATACACAGGAGTGCGCCCATCTGCGGCTGCATATCCGTCGGGAAGCCGGGATACGGCAGAGTCTTTATATTTGCCTTGCGCAGGTGGCCGTTGCCCTTTACGAGAACGGAATCCTCATACTCCTGGACGATGGTGCCCGTCTCGCGCAGCTTTGCCGATATGCACTCAAGATGCTTTGGGATAACGTTCTTAACAAGAACCTCGCCGCCGGTAGCCGCTGCTGCCACCATATATGTTCCGGCCTCGATCTGGTCGGGTATGATGGAATAGCTGCCGCCGTGCAGGCGCTCAACGCCTTTGACCTTGACGGTGTCGGTGCCCGCTCCGCGAATGTCCGCGCCCATAGAGTTTAAGAAGTTTGCAAGGTCAACTATGTGCGGCTCTCTCGCCGCGTTTTCGATTATCGTTCTGCCGCCGGCCATGGTCGCGGCGAGAATGATATTCATTGTCGCGCCGACAGATACCTTATCAAGATATATCTTAGCACCGTGCAGCTTACCGTCCTCCGCCTCGGCATACACAAATCCGTTGCGTACATCGACTACCGCGCCGAGGGCGTTCATGCCCTTAATGTGCTGGTCGATGGGACGGACGCCGAAGTTGCAGCCGCCGGGCATAGTTGTCTTCGCGCTGCCGAATCTGCCGAGCATAGCGCCGATAAGATAATACGATGCGCGGATCTTGCGCATGAGCTCAAACGGAGCGTCGCAGAAGCGGACATTGCGGCTGTCTATTTCTATAGTGCCGGGGCAGATCATTCTGACCTCGGCGCCGAGCTGAGTCAATATGGTAAGGAGCATGTCGGTATCGCTGATCTGAGGCATATTCTCTATGCGGCAGACCCCGTCTACCATCAATGCGGCCGGGATTATTGCGACCGCGGCATTTTTTGCTCCGCTTATTTCGACCTCGCCCTGAAGCGGTTTTCCACCGTTTATGACGTACTTTTCCATATGTTACACCTTTCGTAGGTACTCACGCACCGGTTTGTTATTATAGCACAGCGCATATGCGAAGGCAATTAGCAATGTAAACAAATCGTAACTATTCCTCGCTCTCCAAAAGGCGTTTTGCCTTCAAAACAGCGATAACAGTCTTGCCGTCGGCTATCTTTCCGTCCATTACGAGCTTTGTCAGCTCGTCTATATGGTGCTTTTCAACGCTCAAAAACTCACCCTCGTCAAGATGGCTCTTGCCTGTATGGAGGCCGCGGGCGAGATAGATATGCAGAGTTTCGGTCGAAAAGCCGGGCGACGTGTAGTCCTCGCCGAGGCTTATGATCTCGTCGGCTGTGAAGCCCGTTTCCTCGGAAAGCTCCCGCACGGCACATTCCATGGGATCCTCTCCCGGCTCAAGCTTGCCTGCCGGCGCTTCAAGCAGCTCTTTTTGGTAAGGATAGCGGAACTGACGAACGCAGTAGCAATAGCCGTCATCGTCAATAGGCAGTATTGTCGCTCCGCCAGGATGCTCGACGACCTCGCGCTTTACAATGCTCCCGTCGCACAGCTCAGCGTGGTCAAGACGCACATTCACAAGGACGCCGCGGTACTTCTCCTCGCTATCTATTCTCCTCTCAAAACAGCTCATAATTCGCCTCGCAAAAAATAATTATCTACTTTACATAATGCTCATATAGTATAGCACCTTGTTCGTAATTATTCCATAATTTTTGTATAGAAAATCAAAAAAAAATCCGTTAAACTATGTGTTGTTAACGAAATTTTTCAGAACATTATTCAGTTTGAACATTTTTTGTTTCCGCTGTGCAAATATGTTAAATTCAGGAGTCAAATGTTATGTCATCTGAAACACTTTCAGATAAGATTGCAGCGCTTGTTCGCGACGGCGAGGAGCTTTCAAACGACGAGCTTATAAGCATCGTTCACGACGCTCACTTGAGCTGTACCGAAGGCATTCAGGCCGATATTTTTACATATAACGGGCGCACACTAATACTCGCCTACGCCGCCGCGCCGCTGCGCGAGCGCCCCTGCGGTACGCGCCTGAGGAGACGGTAGCTCGGTCCCCAAACGGGCAGCATAAGCTGACGGGAGCCGAACCCCTGCCGCCTGCCAATGCCCCTTTTCGGCGCTTTTCGCCTTTTTCTCTTTGATGGGCGAGCCCATCTTCATCGAAGAAAGACGAAAATCACCTGAGAATTGACACCGACAGGTGCCTTGCAGTTTTGGCAGAGCTGATTTTTGCTCAGGCAAGGCAAAGCCGCAGAGAATACTGACGTATTTTCAAGGGTTTTAACGCAGCATGGGTGAAAATCAGCCTGCCAAAACCGGTAGGTGTTCGACTCCCGTCAGCTTAACCTGTAAGCAGTGGGCGCAAAGCAGACAGGGCTTGCAAAAAGCGTTAAACCACTTGGGAAATCTAACAACGGCATCGGTTACAAGAAAAAGGACGCTGAAAACTAAACAACAATGATATAAAAGCACCGAGATTGATACAATTTAATTATTCCTCCGCCGATTTTGCCGCTTGAGGGATAAGTTGGCGTTTGAGGGGCAAGTTGTGGAAGTCGGGGTGTCCCGGCTGTTTTTATCGGTAGAAATGTTCATACTTCGTCGGTATAATAGACGACGGGAAATCGAGATTTATGGAGACACTTGATATGCTTAACTGGTTGAGATCAATAATGAACTCAGGCTCGGTGCTGGGTTATTTCTTTCAAGCCGTGCCAATAACCTGTGTTGTAGGAATCATATATGTGATAATCAGAGTAGTCATTATAAAGAGAAATAATCTTACGGTTGAATGGTTGAAAGAGATAATGAGGCTGCTTTTCTCCTGTTATCTTACGGGATTAATTAGCCTTGTTGTATTACCTGCAAACTTCTGGTTAGACTTTTTTGATGGTGTTTTCTTGGGCTGGTGGGATGAGATGCTCCCGTTTTTTAGCTTTAGCGGGTTCAATTTAGTACCATCATTCATAAAGGCATTATCAGGTGAGCTTAATATCGGCAGTTGGGTAAAAACAATGCTCATAGGGAACATTGCGATGTTTTTACCATTGGGTTTTTTCCTCCCGTTTATCACAGAAAGAGTCAACAGAAAAAACATCTTTGTGGTAGCCATCGCTGTTCCATTCATTGTAGAACTGTTGCAGATGGTATTTGGCAGAAGCTTCGATATTGACGACTTGATCTGTAACTTTATCGGCATCGTGGCAGGATTCTTCATTGGCTTTGCCATAAAAAATATCAAACAGAAGAGCAAGTCAACTGTGAGCTGAAAATCAAGAGGTAACCGCCATGAAGCAAATCACAAATAAGGAATAAGAAGAGTGGCAGAAATACAAAGCGGAGAAAGCAAAGGGCCACGTCCTGCTGCCGGATACTGTCCGATTCATCTGCGAGGCCAGCGGCGCGAGTGCGCGCTGACTTATAAAATAAGTCGGAGCAAGCGATACAACGCTTGCTCCGACGTGGCAAAGAGCCGTAATTTTGATAGAAACCGTGTAAGGGGGTGCAACTTTGATTTAGAGGGGGTGCAATTTTTAATTTGAGGGGGTGCATTGATTTTGTATATAGAACTTCACATATTCATCATACAGGCGCTTATACGAGGGGTTCTCCGGCGCTGTGGTCTTATATTGAATTATACTGCTGACAGGTCGATGGTTCTTGTCGCAATTCGCTCAGCTAAATGTTTATTGTGAGTTACGGCAATGATGCCCATGTTGCGCTTTTCGGCCTCCGCCAGAACAACATGCCAGATCTGCGCCTGCGTGATCACATCGAGCATGGTGCTGATCTCGTCGCATATGAGATAGTCCGCGCCGCTCATAAGGGCTCGCGCAACGCAAAAGCGCTGCAGCTCGCCGCCGGAGAGCTCACGCGGGAAACGGTTGAGCCACGCATTCTCAATTCCGAATGCCGCAAGCACATCCTCGCGCAGCTCACCGCTTTCCTCAAGCACCCTCTTCAGGCGCCAGCGGGGATTGATGGCCTTTTCCGGGTGCTGATAGATAAGCTGCACGGGGCATACTCCGTTTTTAGGCAACGGCTTGCCGTCAAGAAGAATTTCGCCCTTTGATGGCTCAAGGTAACCGGCAAGCATCATGGCAATGGTAGTTTTGCCGTAGCCGCTGGGGGCGAATATCGCAAGGCGTTCGCCTTTTTCGATCTTGACGCTTCTGTCCTCAAGTATCCACGGCTGCTTACGCTCATATTTAAAATAGACGTTTTTTGCTTCAAGAGCCATGATAACACCTCACCTCTCCGCCTCTAATCTCGCGCACCGGCGGGACCTCTTTTTCGCACTCCTCCGTTTTATACGGGCAGCGCGGCGCAAACAGGCAGCCCTGCGGCAAATGCCCGGCATAGGGCTGGAAGCCCTCGATCGGCTGAAATCCGTTTTGAGGGAGAGCTCTCCAAAGCGCCTTGGAATACGGGTGTCTGAGCGCGTCGGGGCCGGCTTTGAAATCCGCGGCGGGCGCGGTTTCAACGGTAGTGCCTGCGTAAAAAACGGCTACACGGTCGGCAAACTCGAACGCAAGGTCAATGTCATGCGTTATAAGTATGACCGCCTTCCCCTCGTCCGCCATCTCGCGGAACATTTTCAGAGCCTCAAGCGCCTGGTCAAGACTCATGCCCGGCGTGGGCTCGTCCGCGATTATGAGCTGCGCGTCCGTAATAAGAGCCGTTGACACCAGAACGCGTCTTGCCATACCACCGGAGAGCTGGAACGGATAAAGCTGCTCCGTGCGCTCGGGCAGGTTAAGGCGCTCAAAGAGCTTTTTTCTTTTTTCGCTGGGCTTGGGCTTAGTGTGTCCGTCCGCCTGCTCCCCTATTTTCATGAGGGGATCGAGATAGGCGACCGACTGCGGCACCAAGGCGATCTCAGTGCCGCGCAGCTCCTTTTGGCGCTGCGGTGTGAGCTCGCTGCCCTTATAGTGCAGGTGTCCCCTGACCGTTGCATTTTCGGGGAGAATGCCCAAGATTGCCGAGGCGAGCAGGCTCTTGCCCGAGCCCGAGGAGCCGGCTATTGCGACTATCTCGCCCGGGCGCACCGTCAGATGCAGATCCGATATGACCTTAAGCTCCTTCTGCTCCAAGCCGCTTTCATACATTCGAAAGCTCACGGACAGGTTATGTATTTCAAGTATTGTTTCGTTTTTTTGTATCATTGCAAACTCCTTATTCCTGTGCGCTGTACGGGTCGATTATCATGCGCAGATAATCTCCGAGCTTATCGACGAGCAGCACTATAAGCACAAGCGTCAAACCGGGCAGCACAGCTGTCCACCACATACCGGTGGAAAGATAGCGCATACTCTCGGACAGGATGATGCCGATAGCCGCCTGCTCCGGAGGAAGTCCGAAGCCCAAAAACGAAACGGACGCTTCATGCAAAATTGCATGAGGGAAGAGCAATATAAGTCCTACAATAAACTGCGGGACGAGATGCGGAAGCAGATGGTGCGTGAGGATCCAGCCGCTTGATTTGCCGAGTTTGCGGGAAACGGCAACATACTGCTGGGAGCGAAGCTGCAGGACCTCGCCTCGTATAAGCCTCGCAAGGAAGCACCAGTGCGTTGACGCGATGCCTATGAGAAGTCCCTTGAGTCCTCTGCCGAGGGAGAACGAGATCAGGATTATGAGTATCGTATGCGGTACGCCCATGACGAGGTCGATGACCCAGTTTATGACGGCGTCTATGCGCTTTGAACCGGTAGCTGCCACGATGCCGACCAAAACGGCGACCACGGCGCTGATGACGGAGGCGGCAAGACCGACCGTGATGCTCACGGACAGACCCTTGAGCGTGCGCAGGAAAAGGTCGCGTCCCAAGGCGTCCGTGCCGAAGGGGTGCTTAAAGCCGGGCGACTGCTTTGCGTTGAGAAAGCTGCCGGTTATGGCGTCGTCGGGGATGAGTATGCCGCAGGCGTAGATGGCTGCGAGCAGGAGGAAGATAACGACGGTCAGAATGACGACTTTGGTTCTGTGGTTTAATTTCTTCATTCTCCGACCTCCTTTACCTGCGGGTCAATTACGCCGTAAAGCAGGTTTGCTATCATATTGCCCACGCAGACAAACAGCGCGGAAAAGAGGGTTATTCCGAGAAGCAGGGGCACGTCGCCGCGAAGTCCCGCCGCGGACACCGCACTGCCGAGACCGGGGTAGCTGAACACATTTTCCGCCATAACGGAGCCGCCGAAAAGCTCGGCAAAGGACGCAAACTGAAGCGTCAGTGCCGGGAAAAGAATGTTTCTCAGGCCGTGACGGCGCAGTATCGTCCAGTTGCCCTCACCTCTTGCCTTGGCAAAGAGCACGTACTCGCTGTTGAGAACGTCAACGAGCTTCTGACGGGTATGCAGAGCAATATTGGCAAAGGACATGAGGCTGAGAGTGAATGCGGGCAGCACCATGTGGTAGAGCTTCTGCCAGAAGGTCACATCCGCGCTCAGCACGCCGATGGGCGACGAGAAGCCGATGGGAAACCACTTGAGCCAGACGCCGAAGATCAGCAAAAACAGCAGTCCGAGCCAGAAGGTCGGAACGGAGCTGAGGATATAGCACACTTTTTTCAGTATCTTGTCCGGCCACCTGTTTCTGTACATTCCCATAACGCAGCCAAGCGCAAAGCCTATCAGCCCCGCCAATAGCCATGCGCACAACATCAATGCAAGTGAATTTACAAATCGCTCTCCTATAATATCCGCTACCGGACGGCGAAATATTGCGGATTCACCGAGGTTACCATGCAGAAGCTCGTTGAGCCACGAGAAAAATCTCTCCACGGGAGGCTCGTTAACGCCCCAATACTCCTCAATTTCCGCGCGCTGCTCCGGAGATACCGCCGTACCGAGCCCCAATATATACTGCTGTACGGGATCGACCGGCGATGCGGTCACAAGAATAAAGGAAATTACGCTGACAGCAAGCAGCAGCGACAGTATTTTTATACTGTATGTCACAAAGATGCGGGCAAGCCGCTTCGTTGCTCCACTCATTTAAACACCTCTTTCTATCGGCTTTTATAAAAGAACGCCGGCAAGTTTTCTTACAAAAACCGACAGCGAAAAATACTTGCAGCCTGCCGCACCGCAATGATGCAGCAGGCTGATACATTATAGAATTTTTGCCGTGTGATGTAAAGGAACTTATTCCGCCCAAGCCCACTCGTTCAGGTTCTGGATGAGGGGCAGACCGTGACCGTGGCCGTGGATGGGCTGATCACCGATGGAAAGACCGTCGCGGACGTAGGTGACGTGGTCAAGGTTTACGAGCCACACCCAGGGGCATTCGCCCTGCATGGCGGTGCCGGTGGTGCCGTCCCACTGAACATTCTTCCAGTTCTTGTTGGCTTCGTCAACGGTGAGTGCCGCCATTGCAGCTGCAAGGTAAGCGTCGGTGACGTCGCTCATGTAGCCCTCGGGGTTGTAGTAGTCAACGAGAGCACCCTCGGAGCGGTACAGGTAGTACGTCTCGTTCGGGATCGCAGAGCCCCAGCCCATGACAACGGCATCGGTGAACTGGCGCTGCTCGATCTCGTCCCAGCTGACACCTTCGATGTTGATTTTGATGCCGATATCCTTGACCTGCTCCGCAGCGGCCATGCCGACTGCCTGACGCACGGAGTCGCCGGAGGGATAGATGCAGGTGAACTCAGCCTTCAGGCCGTCCTTTTCGACAATGCCGTCACCGTCGGTATCCTTCCAACCGGCATCGGCGAGGAGCTTCTTCGCGTACTCGACGTTGGTGTCGATCTTGACCTCGGGGTTATTCCAAGGCATGCCGTCGTTCTCGGAGTATGCGGGTTTGCCGAAGCCGTTGAGGACTGCGTCCGCTATTGCCTGACGGTCAACGGCGTATGCGATAGCCTGACGGATCTCGATGTTGCAGGTCACGTCATTGCCGTAAGGAATGCCGGCTTCGTTAGTCTTGCCCTCGTTGGGAAGCATCGGCAGAGTGAAGCCGCGGTTATCGGCGGAGGCGATGGCTTCGACATGGTAGCCGTTTACCTTGGTGGTGCCGAGGGTCGCGGTGGAGTACGCAACATCCACCTCGCCCGCCTGCACGGCGGCAAGGGCAGCATCCTCGGACATAAAGACGACTGTCACGTTCTTGATCGCAGGCGCGCCGCCGTAGTAATCCTCATTGGCGACAAAGACGAGCTTCTCCTGCGGCTGCCACTCGACGAACTTATACGGGCCGGAACCAATCGGGTTTCTGCCGTAGTCCGCACCGTAGGCGTGCTTGGGCACGATACCGACGGAAGCGAGTGTGTTAAGGAAGATGGACGTCGGCCTCGAGAGGGTGATCTCAACGGTGGTGTCGTCCTTTGCAACGGCGCTCTTCATGTACGTGAGGTCGACCGAGCCCTGTGCGGTCTTGGCGGTCTCGAGCGTGAAAGCAACGTCCTCCGCTGTGACCGGCTTGCCGTCCGTGAACTTCGCATCGTCGCGGATGTTGAACGTCCAGACGAGGCCGTCGGGAGACAGCTCATACTTGGTCGCAAGGTCATTTTCGAAGGTCAGGTCAGATTTGTATCTGACGAGCGTGCTCTGCACGATCGGGGAGTTGCCGTGGCCCCAGCCCTGTGTCGGGTCGAGCGTCTCCGGTTCGGAGCCGATCGCAATGACAACGCTGTCCTTCTTGGCTTCGGGCTGGTCATTTCCCTTTCCGCAGGCAGTCACGCCTATGACCATGAGCACCGCAAGAAGCAGAGCAATGAGTTTTTTCAGATTCATTTGGGGTTCTTCCTTTCACGATATCATGGATTTAATCAGATTTCATATACGGCACATCTGCCGCCTCTGTCAAAACCCGATTTAACATGTCTGATTTTCTCATGGATCTGCCAAACGCGCAAGCTCCCCGGGGGGATAAAATTTTGCAATTTTACCAAACAAAAGTTGCGAAATTGTGCAAAATCGCAATTTGCATTTGAAACCGCATCTGCGTAAATGCAAAAAAATCGACAAGCATCACATGATACTTGCCGATTTGGCTTGGTGGAGATGGGGGGAGTTGAACCCCCGTCCGAAAGCACTTTAACAGGAACTTCTCCGAGCGCATACGGTCAACTGCATTCCCTTCCCTGCGCGCCGGCCGTCAGGCTCGCAGAGTCGGTAGCTTCATTATGCGTGGTGCGCTCAAAGCTTTGCGCACTCACGGGCACCACTGATCGACGCTCCGTTCCGGGCCGTGGTCCTCCCGGAGGGAACGCTCGCTAATTAAGCAGCGAGAAGAACAGTATCGTTGTTGTTCTTTAATTTATAAGTCGCCCATTTTTAGGATGGTAGGCGCATCCGCTCGCTATTCCTGCCTCCATACCCCCGTCGAAACCGGTACATCCCCATATTTTTAGAGGCGCTTTGAGTCATGCCTTAGTCGGTACTGCCGTGGCCCGACTTTCAAATTGGTGCCATAATGTACTGCTACGCAACCCAAGGGTGCGATGCTAAATTTTATGCACACCGAGCAGTGCGGTGAAAATTTGTTTGCAACCCTGGAGGACTACAAAACTTTCTGATGCATTGCCGTACAGACCTAAGCTGTGGTGGGCTGAGGCATTTTTCATACGGGGGTGCGGTTTTCCGCACCCCTGTAAAGCTTACATTTTCTCGGGTTCGGGATAGTCCACGCCGAAGGTATCGACCGTGACCTTCTTCATTGCCTGGCGGTGAATGGGCTTATCGTTTCTGCCGGTCATGCATTTGGCTATCTTATCGACGTTTTCCATGCCCTCGATGACCTTGCCGAAGGCCGCGTACTGGCCGTCAAGGTGGGGTGCGTCCTCGTGCATGATGAAGAACTGGCTGCCGGCGGAGTTCGGAGCCATCGCACGCGCCATGGACAGGACGCCGCGCGTATGCTTGAGGTCGTTGGGTACGCCGTTCATTTTGAACTCTCCCTTTATCGAGTAGCCCGGGCCGCCGACGCCGATGCCCTGTGGGTCGCCGCCCTGGATCATAAAGCCGCGGATGACGCGGTGGAAGATAACGCCGTCATAAAACCTGTTCTTCACCAGCGAGATGAAATTGTTGACCGTGTTGGGAGCTACCTCGGGGTAAAGCTCCGCCTTTATGATATCGCCGTTTTCCATTTCGATGGTTACTATGGGATTGCTCATCAGTGTCTCTCCTTCAATGTTCTTTCAATGTCGCGCACAGCCTCACGCTTTGCATCGTCATTTCGTTTATCATACAGCTTTTTGCCCTTGCACAGGCCGAGCTCGACCTTCACCCTGCTGTCCTTAAAATACAGCGACAGCGGAATGAGCGCCACGCCCTCCTGCATCACACGTGCATTGAGCTTTACTATCTCGCGCTTGTGCATGAGAAGTCTTCTCGGCCGCACGGGGTCTTTATTGAAAATGTTGCCCTTTTCATATGGGCTTATATGCAGCGACCTAACGAAAAGCTCGCCGTTTTTTATCGTGCAGTAGCAGTCCTTCATATTGACCGTGCCCGCTCTGAGCGATTTTACCTCCGTTCCGGCAAGCTCTATGCCGGCTTCAAACCTGTCGAGCACGAAATAATCGTGAAAAGCCTTGCGGTTTGACGCTATCTGCTTTGTTCCGGTCTGCTTAGGCATTCGCTCACCTCCCGACCGTCAGTATATTATACCACACTATGTTCAAGAATTAAATAATAATTTGTAAATGTATTCACATATTGGCTTTGAGAATGTCCGCGATCTCGGTAACATCCTTGAGGACGTAATCCGGCTTGCGCTCGGCTTTTTCGATATCATCAAGGCTGCTCTCGCCCGACAGTACGCAAACGGACACCGCTCCGGCGTTCTGCGCTACCGCGATGTCGGTATAAAGCCTGTCGCCCACACAGCAGATGTTCTCGTTGGGAACGCCGGTCTGCTCTGATATTATGTCAACCATATTGCGATTGGGCTTTCCGATAAACACAGGCTCTACTCCGCTGGCTGCAGTCAGCAGTGCACAGATGCTGCCGCAGTCTGGCAGCACCTCGTTTGCCGGCATAGGGCAGACCCAGTCGGGATTTGCGGCAACAAATGCCGCACCGCGGCGCAGATAATGCACGGCCTTATCGAGCTTTTCATAGGTAAGCGTCGTGTCAAAGCCGACACAAACGACGCTTACCTCCTCGCTGTCACCAAGGTCGACGCCGTAGCTTTCAAGCTCGCCCAGAAACGCCGGAGTTCCGACCGGATAGACGAGCGCGCCGGGGTGGCGGCTGTTTAAATACATCGCCGTTGCCATGCCGGAGGTGAAAACATTCTCCTTTTCGCAGGGAAAGCCCAGCTTTCTCAGGCGGGTTATATAGTCAATGCCTGCGCGCGAGGAGTTATTGGTCAGATATATATACTCCCTGCCGCTTTTCCTGACGGTATTTATAAAATCAACGGCGCCGTCAAACACCTCATCGCCGAGGTACAGCGTACCGTCCATATCCAAAAGAAAAAGTTTTGTGTTAAGAAGCTTATCCATTATAAAACTCCGATCTTAAAATATCGGATATATTATATAGTTTCATGCGCTTAAAATCAACAACATATCTTGAATTGACGGGCGAATATGATACAATTACTTAAAACAAAAAACTCCAAGGAGCTATTATATGGATATTGCTTTCAATAACGACTGGCTGTTCACCGAGAATTTCGACGCGGGCTTTGATGAGGCCGTTTCCGTCCGCCTTCCGCACACGGCAAAGGAGATACCCTACAACTATATAAACTGCCGGGACTATCAGATGGTCTGCGGCTACAGAAAGATCTTTACCGCGCCAGGCGATTGGCAGGGCAAAAAGCTTATCCTGCGCTTTGACGGCGCTGCGCACGAGGCGACGGTGTTCTGCAACGGCGAAAGGGTCGGATATCACGCCTGCGGCTACACGGCGTTTTGCGTCGATATCACAGACCTTGTACGGCTCGGCGGCGAGAACGTCATTGATGTGCGGCTCGACACGCGAGAGAGCCTGAACATTCCCCCGTTCGGCTTTGTTATCGACTATCTGTGCTACGGCGGCCTGTACCGCGAGGTGACGCTTGAGGTAAAAGAACCCGAGTATATTAAGGAAGTGCTCATTGAAAACACCGGGCTGCGCGAGATACGCGTAAGGATAGCCTCCGAGTGCGGAAGCCTTGTCACCGACATAGTTGATAACAGCGGCGCGGTCATATCCTCGGCTGTCGGCAAGGCGTTTGAGCTCAATGTTCCCGAGGCCGAGCTCTGGTCTGTCGACTCCCCCGCCCTGTACACCGCACGGGTTCGCGCCATGCGCGGAGGCGAGTGCGTCGACGAAAAGCGCCTGAGATTCGGCTTCAGAACGGTGAAATTTAAAAGCGACGGCTTTTATCTAAACGGAGAAAGGCTGAAAATACGCGGGCTCAACCGTCATCAGTCTTACGCCTATGTCGGCTACGCTATGCCGAGGTCGGTGCAGGAGCTCGACGCGGAGATACTGAAAAATGAGCTCGGCGTAAATGCCGTGCGCACCTCGCACTATCCGCAGTCACAGCACTTCATATCGCGCTGTGATGAGCTCGGACTTCTCGTGTTCACTGAGATACCCGGCTGGCAGCACATCGGCGACGAGGACTGGAAGCGGCAGGCCGTCAAAAACACCGACGAGATGGTTCGGCAGTACATGCATCACCCGTCGATCATGCTTTGGGGCGTTAGGATAAATGAATCGCAGGACTGCGACGAGCTTTACAGGCGCACAAACGCCGTTGCGCATACGCTCGATTCCGGCCGCCAGACAAGCGGCGTGAGATATATAGAAAAAAGCCGTCTGCTTGAGGATGTTTACGCGTACAACGATTTCTCGCACTGCGGCGATAATGCCGGGCTCAAGCCTAAAAAATCGGTCACAGCGAAAAAGCATAACGGATATCTCGTTTCCGAGTGCAACGGACACATGTTCCCGACAAAAGCCTTTGACGACGAGCGCCACAGACTCGACCACGCGCTGCGGCACGCTAAGGTGCTCGACGCTATGTACGCCGACGACGATATCAGCGGCATATTCCCCTGGTGCATGTTCGACTACAACACTCATCAGGATTTCGGCAGCGGAGACGGGATATGTTATCACGGTGTTATGGACATGTTCCGCAACCCAAAGCTCGCCTCGGCCGTGTATGCAAGTCAAAGTGAGGATAAGCCCTGCTGCGTCGTGTCCTCGTCCATGGATATAGGCGAGCATCCGGCAGGCGATATAGGCAGGGTGTATGTTTTCACAAACGCCGACTGCGTGAGGCTTTATAAGGACGGCGTGTTCGTCCGCGAGTTTGCCCCAAGCCGTGAGGAGTACCCTGCTCTGCCGCATCCGCCCGTTATAATCGACGACTTTATCGGCGAGCTTCTCATAACGCAGGAGGGCTTTGATGAAAAAACGGCCGCGGCCGTGAAGGAGTGTCTGCTTGCGGTTGCAAAGTTCGGGCCGAGCTCGCTGCCGCCTAAGATACTTGCCAAGTTCGCACGGCTGATGCTGCTCAAGGGCTTTAAGTTCTCCGACGGTGTTGAGCTATACGGCAAATACATCGGCAACTGGGGCGGAGAGGCAACAAAATGGCGCTTTGACGCTGTAAAAGGCGGAAAGCTTATCTGCTCGGTAACTCGCTCGCCCGGTCAGAGAGTGCATCTTGAGGTAAGCACGAGCAAAACGCAGCTCTTCGAGGGCGATACCTACGATGCCGCCGCCGTGCGCATCCGCGCCGTTGACGAGCACGGCAACCTCGCTCCCTACTGGCAGGAGCCTGTTATATTAAAGTGCTCAGGCCCAATTATGCTCATAGGCCCGGAGATTATATCACTCAAGGGCGGCTCCGGCGGCTGCTATGTGAAAACCTGCGGCAGCTCCGGCTCGGCGGAGCTTTGCGTAAATTATATTAAAATCAAATTTGAAATAAACGTATAAGAGAATATACGTAATTAAAAAATATAGTTAAATGCAAAAAACCACCGCCCCGTTAGACACGGGCGGATAACGAAGTTTTTATGTAGGATACGGTGCAGTCTCTGAAAAGGGGCTGCACCGCGTTCTGCTTTATGCAGAAAATTTGAACTGCTGCGGGTTCTGGCGGATCTCCTCCATTGCGGCCTGCATCTCTTTTTCTGTAGGAATAGAGAATAGTCCAACAGCTGTGAAATAAATGTCCACCTTGACCTTCTTGGTTTCTTTATCCTTGCTGTGGACTTCAATACGGCGAATCAGCGCATTGACGATCTCCGGCGTAAGCTGTCGGATGTCTGTGTAGTCTCGCAGTGCTTTCATCAGCAGCCTCAAATCCACCTTGGTTTGCTCCGCATCAAACAGCTTTTTCTTGCCGTCGGCTACGAGATTCAGCAGTTCCTTCTGCTCCTTTTCATAGTTGGCGGTCATTTTTGTAAAACGCTCATCGGTGATTTTGCCAGAGATATTCGCTTCAAACAACCCCTCGATGGCCTTGTCGATTGCTTGGATGCGCCGTTCATTTGTAGAAATGGTTTGCTTCAGCTTTTGCATCTCGGACTGTCGTGCAGCGGTATTGTTCTTTGCCAGCAGATACAGGAAAATCGGCTCATAGCACCGAACAAAGTCCGCCAGACTGCCCACCGCTTCTGCCACGATCTGCTCCAGTACCACATTGCGGATATAGTGAATCTTGCAAGTCCCTCGGCCGGAATTGTAGTTGGCACAGCGGTAAAATTCTTGATTGGGCTTCAGGCTCTTGGCAGCACAGAAGTGTAGCTTAGCACCGCAATCGGGACAAAATAGCAGACCTGCAAACAAGCTCGCCCGTCCGGTTTTTGTATTTCTGCGTTTATGGCTGCGAAGCTCTTGTACCCGGTCAAACAGTTCCTCGGATATGATTGGCTCCTGCATATTCGGAATGATTTGCTGCTCATCTACGGGATTATAGATAGTCTTATGCACCTTGTAGCTAACGGTGGTAGTGATAAAATTCACAGCACAACCGGTGTACTGCCGGTTAGCAAGAATATTCTCGATGCTGCTGTTAGCCCACAAATACGGATTTACAGGACTTGCGTTGCTTGCGGCTCTGCCGATGGAATTGAAGTACGCCGTAGGCGTGAGGAGCTTTTCTCTTTCAAGATCACGGGCAATCTGTGATGGGCCACGCCCCGCAAGGCAGAGGTGGAATATCTTTCGTACCACCTCTGCCGCAGGCTCATCAATGAGCCACTTTTCTCTGTCCTCCGGCGACTTTTTGTAGCCGTATGGAACAGCGGCAGATACCCGCCTGCCGTGTTCGGCTTTGCTTTTCCAGACCGCACGAATCTTCTTGCTGGTCTGCTCGGCATACCACTCATTGAAGATGTTGTAGAACGGCATCATCTCCAAACCCGTTTTGGCGGCGGTGTTCACATTCTCCTGAATAGAAATGAAGGTCACGCCAAGGGACGGATAGACGATCTGTGTCAGCCGTCCCATTTCCACCTGCTCACGACCAAAACGGCTGAGGTCTTTCACAATAATCGTACCAATCGAGCCGGCCTCTACCATTTTCTGCATCTGTTGAAAGCCTTCCCGCTGGAAGGTAGTACCGGATACGCCGTCATCTACAAAGAATTGCGTGTTTCGATAGCCTTCCCGACGGGCGAAGTCCGAGAGAATCTGCTTCTGATTCGTAATGGAGTTTGACTCCATATCCTTGTTATCGTCATCCACAGACAGACGGCAGTACAGTGCCGTAATGAGTTCTTCGTTTTGCCCTTTGTTTTTATTTGCTGTTGCCATAGTAAAATGCTCCTTTCCGACAACCGGGCATAGCAAAGGCAAGTGTATTTTACTATGTCAGATTGTCTTTTTCGATTATGCGGTTATATTAGATTTTGCGTGAGCAGCAGGTCACGGAACTGCTGTAATACGCTCTGCCTCCCGTCTTCGCTGAAATGGGTGGCTACCTCATAAACTGTACCGCCGATTTTTGTTGTGAAATCGCCGATGCCGTAACGCTGTAATTTCCCGTCCTCGATACGCTCTCCGGTGCTGCCCGGGAGGAAAGCGTCAATGTGCGCAAAATCCTCGGAGTTTTCCATTTGCAGCGGCGTAGGCAGCCAAATCAGATTCGGATTAAAAATGATTCCATTGGTTTTGTTTTCCATATTCTCACCTTACCTTTCGTCCCGATTACGCTGACGGATGAGATACTTGCGGTAATGGTCACAGGCTTTGAGGATAAAATCCTCAAGCTGTTTCGCATCGGCGTTTGGTGCGTATTTTCGTAGTTTTTCAGTTGGAATTTTAATCATTTCCCTCTGATTTGCTTTTTCACGGGAGAGAATTTCGCTAATATCATCAGCCGTGAGTTGCCCGTCCTGATACCTCTTTTTCATTTCAACGGCTTGTGCATAGGACGGTGTGCAATCGTTCATTTCGCATTGTTCCAAGACGGCATATTGTTCTTTGTCGCCGAGATAGGACAAAGCCTCGCCGACCATAAGCGCAATTTTGCCCTCGTCCATCAAATCAAGCAATTCGGGGATAAGGTAGGTTAGGCGGATATACCTTTGCACTTGCCGTGCGCTTTCATTGGCATTTTCTGCGATTTGCTCATCGGTGCGTGACTTCGTGCCAACTTGGCACGAAGTTCCTTGGTGTTTCAATGCCTCATACTTGAGTTTGTACGCAAACGCCTTTTCGGATGGCAAAATATGCTCCCGGTGGAGGTTGCTGTCCACCACCGCAATGGCGGCAGCATCCCGGTCGAGGGCATAAATCAAGGCAGGGACCTCGGTGATCCCTGCCTTTTGTGCGGCGTGTAAGCGGCGGTGGCCGCTTATGACCTCATATTCATCTGTATTTTCTATTGGTCGGACGATCAGCGGCGAGAGAACGCCTTGCGTCTGTATGCTTTCGATCAGCGTGTTCATCTCGTCATCGTCCTTGACCTTGAACGGGTGTCCGGCAAAGGGACGCAATTTTTCTACCGGAATTGCCACCGGCTTTTTCATCGTATTTTTCATTTTATCTACCTCTTTCCTTGTATCTCGCACGGGCTTTTTTCTCCAACTCGTGCTCTTGCTTTAACAGTTCATACAGGTGCGGGGATTTCTCTAAAATCCGCTCCGCACGGCGCAGACGCTCCCTTACAGGCTTCATCTGCTTGGATACCGCCTTGCGGCCCTCTTTGTTTTGCGCCTGTTCCTCCGGCGACTTGGGGCGGCGTATGCGGTTGCTAATATTGCTGCGCTCACGCTCCAAAGTGGAAAGTTCAGACTTGGATTGCTCAATATTCTCTTGGAGGTCGGCAACCGTATGAATGTCGTGCTCTTGCAAAAAGTGATAGTCACCAATCAACTCTTTCAAATCCTTTTCAGCCGCCCGCAGATCCGGCGACAGCAGCATTACATCGGCAAGCTCGGCTACAGTTTGAATCGCCGTTATGACAAGATAAAACACCGCATCCACCAAAATGGTTGCAGTGTCATAACTGTGTTCAATGGAGAACCCCAGCTTTCGCAGCTCGTCCTCCAACGGAAATTTCTTCGGCTTGTACGGCGGTCGGTACTCCAAAGTGAACAGGCGGTAGCGGTTTTCGGCGTTCTGTCGTAACTGTGCGTTGACGCGATCTTTGGAAAAGCCGATGTTATCCAGCCGCACGGCTCGTTCCCAATGCTTTGCCTTGACTGAAAACCGCACAGGGTCAAGGGTATACCCGAGCGCATAAAGCTGACTTTCAAATTCTCTTGGGCTGCTCGCAAAGGACAGGCAGTATTCCACATCCTCCCGCAGATAGTCCCGGTGGGTTTTCTTGCTGGCCTTGTGAACCCAATATTCTTTCTTCTTGCCCTTGGAGTAGAAATCGCTGTTTTCCAGCACAAACAGTTCGTGCTCCCGGCAGATCTCATCGGAGATTTTACGCAGCTCCTTGTGGTCGCCGATTTTGTTTTTGAATTTCGCACCGTCCTTGAAGGACACGGGATTCACAACAAAGTGGCAGTGAACATTGTCGGTATTCAGGTGGACGGTGACCAGCACTTGATACTGGCCGCCCCACATCCGCCGTGCGGTTTCCTTGCCAATGGCGAACGCCTGCTCCGGCGTTACCTCGCCCTCACGAAAGCTCTGAATGCCGTGGTAGCCCACCACCTTGCCACGCAACCCAAACCGCCGCTGCACGGCGATCATCTCAGCATAGGCATTCTGTGCCGAGCAGTTGATGCCGCCGGCAAACATCTTGCGGTCGGTTTTATCGTCGTTCTCTGCATAGCGCAGGGCAGCGTACAGATCCTCGTCCAGATATTCCGGAGCGGTGGTCTTGTCGGGATTGTCGGCGTAGTCCAGCGTGGCTTTCAGGTTTTTGAACACAGGCCAAAAGCCTGTTACAGCCATAGCGCATCACCCCTTTTCCGGCAGCAGGAATTCTGCCGTGATTTGTTTGAGCACTGCGCAAATTTCCTCGTCCAACTCCGGCGAACTGGCTTTATCCGCAAGCGCACCCAACCTTTCAAGACAAGCAAAAAGAGCGTCAGGCGGAACCGCTCTTGGCTCATACCCCAACGCTCTTTGCTTGACATATTCGGTTGTACTCAGCCCGCATTTTCGGGCTTTGGACTGGATTTTCTCTTTTTCCTTTGCCGTCACACGGACGGCAATACGCACATCTTTCCCCATAGCATCACGCTCCTTTCCTTGGGGGATTGGGGGCTGCGCCCCCAAAGAGCCAGCCGATTTCGGCTGTGATTGGGACTTTTGTGGCACACAAAGTCCCTGCTTGTTATACCGTGAGACGCACCCCACAGGGCATAAAGGAAAGCGGCTGTCAGATACCGAGATTTCAGCGAATTTCTACGCTGCACGATACTGAAAGTCGCTTTCTTGCCCCTTGGCGTATTGCGCCAAAGTGGCTCTGATTCGGCTGCAAATACTGTAATTTGAGCCACATCTCGGCGTTTTGGCTCAGCCGAACATTTCAAGGTCATCCAG